>JBBRWA010000230.1:0-10073 GCA_038246345.1 Chitinophagales bacterium | reverse complement strand
CGCTTCCAGGGCAGTTTGGGGACTTACCACAAATGTTCCGGTTGCGTTTTGCAGGAAGATAGAACCAGCCTGTGCCGCTGCGCCACCGATAAAAACATCCTGAAGCCCGTCCCCATTTATATCGGCAATTGAAACGGATGGACCCGTGCGGGAAAGCCGGTAGGGCAATAATTTCTCGCGGTCAAAGTCTTCAAAAGTATTTTCCTGGTGTTTAAAGCTAATGCCATAACCTTGCTTGATTTCCTCAAAAAAAGGCGCTGCTTCGTATTTGTCAGGCGAGGATTTTCCAGGATTAGCATCTGCAACTTTCAAGGTAATACGTTGATTTACAGGCGCGTTCAGCAGTATTTGATGTTTGTTTTCTGGCCAGTCAATTTTTATCATGGCGACTTTTTGCTGCGTGCCCAAACCAACTTGAAGGATAGGCTCCACGGAGGAATAAAAACCCCGAACATTGCTTATTTCCTGGGAAAACAACAACGCTGGCCGCGTATCTCCACCCGGTGCTGCGCTTCCATATACCGACACTTTTGCACCAATACCAAAAGGGTTTTTCTGGGTACCCGCACACTTTATCTGCAACCAACTGTTGCCATTCATACCAACAGCCTTGTTCTCATAAACAGATGCCGGCGCTTGTAAATTATTGACAATCAAGTCTAAATCGCCGTCGTTGTCCAAATCACTGTACGCCGCACCATTTGAAAAACCTTTTTTGTCAAAGCCCCATGCCGCAGATACATCATCAAATTTCAAGCTGCCATTGTTCTGGAACGCGTAGTTGTGTACAGGCTCAGAAGGCATTAGTTTCACAAAATCATTAAAATCCGGGAAACGGCCTTTGTTGATGCCCCCTGTGCGATTGATACTGTCTGCGGTAAAAACAAAGAAATCCAGGTCATTCAGGTCGCGCTGGATGCCGTTGGAAATGAACAAGTCACAATGGCCGTCATTGTCAAAATCAGCCAGGAGGGGCGCCCAGCTCCAATCGGTAGCCTCAACGCCTGCAAGGCAAGCTATTTCGCTAAAGCCCTGATCCCCATTATTTAACTGCAACATGTTGCGCATTACCTGCCGCCCGTAGCCGCGTTCCTGCATTTGCTTGTCGCGGGAGAGTTGCATGGTGTTCATCAGGCGCTGCCGCCGGGGCAAGGTTTCCGCCAACATATCCAAAGCAATGAGGTCACTCCGCCCATCTTTGTTGATATCGGCATAGTCAGCGCCCATGGTGTGGTTGGAAGTATGACGGAAATATTGGTCGCCACGGTCTGTGAACGTGCCGTTTTTGTTGTTGATGTACAGAAAATCGGGCATCACGAAATCGTTGCCGACAAAGATGTCGGGCCAGCCGTCCCCATTAAAATCAGCGGCGATGCAGCTGAGGCCAAATGCGCGGTTTTTTATCCCGGCCTTTTCTGTGACATCTTCGAAATAGCCGCCCATGTTTTTCAACAGCCTGTCTGACTCCCATTCATTTCGCGGGCCTTGAGTTCGGGCATTTCCGCTGCTGTAATCCAGGGTGTTGATGGTTTTAAAATCGACAGGGTGGTTTACGATGTAGCAGTCCAGATCGCCATCCAGGTCGTAATCAAAAAAGTTAGCCTGCTGGGAAGCGGAGAGGTCATCAAGTTTGTACGCCGCTGCTTTTTCAGTGAAAGTGTTGTCTTTATTGTTGACAAACAATAAGTTGCGGCGTTCCGGCACCGGCTCGAGCCAAGTGCGGCAAACGTAAATATCCATCCAGCCATCTCCATTGATGTCAACAACAGTTGCACCTGTTTTCAAGCCGCCAAAAGCTTCAATACCGGATTGTTTGGAAATGTTTTCGAATTTCAATCCGCCTTTGTTGAGGTATAATTGGCAGCCTTGTAAACGGGCCGTAAAAAGCAGGTCTTGCAAGCCATCGTTGTTCACATCCAGCACTGCCACGCCGCCGCCGTTGTAGATATAGGGGTCGGCAATGAAGTTGTAGCGGTGTTCGTCGCTGATGACAGGGACAAAGTTGATACCGCTGCGCTCTGGGGAAAGCAGTTCAAATTTGGTGTTGGCAGGAATGGGCGGGGGGGCGTCAATTCCGGGGTTTAAACGTGGGTCGGAATTGGTTTGATTGCAAGCGCTGAGTAGGAAAAAGGTACTATACAGGAGGGTTTTGACTGCCTTCATTGCCGATGTTAAGTTTGGCGTGAAGTTAGGTCAAAAAACAATGACCCTCTAACCCGCTTTTATTTTGTGGCAAGTCGGGTGCTTTTGTGCGGCATAATAGTAGCCCTCATTCCACCAGGCAGTCATTTGTGCCGAATCAAAAATAAAAGAGTTCTCCGTGAGCACCCGCGGGGTATAAAAGCAATTCAGGCTGACCTGCTGCTGCATGCTATGCAAATGGCCCAAGTCTAGATCATCCACACCAATTTGGTCAAGCATAAAATCAATGGTGCGTGTCAGCAAGCCGAAGGCATTTGTGGTGGGCAATTGGCATTGTTGGGGTGCTACTTCAGGCTGCAGCATAATAGCATCTATCTCCGTTGCGCCTTTTCGGATCGCCTCTTGCAAGGGCAAATAGGCCCCAAAACCGCCATCGGCGTATTCCATGCCATTTTTTATCACCAAGCTCATAAAGGGCACAAAATTGGCCGAAATCCACATCCAATCGCAAAAATCTTCATAGCTGTTGTCGTGCACGGAATGGTATTCAATCTTGTTGCAGCTCAGGTTGGCCACGCTCACCACGACATCTTTTTTCCCATCCCGAAGGCGTTGGTAATCGTCGGCCGTAAATATGCGCTGGATCAGCTTTCGAAGGTTTTTGCTTTCACCGAAAGTCCTTTTCCCCTGCAAAAACATCCAAACGGTATTGAAGTGGTTGATACGGTAGGTCAATAAACCGTGCTTCTTCCTGATGATAAAAGGGCAAACATTGAAGATGTCCTCCTGCCGGATATTCGTGAAGATCGCCTTTAACCTGTCTGTTTCCCCCAAAGCCAACAATGGAGCCAACAGACTGCCCGCAGAGGTGCCGACAAATATCTGGTAGTTGTGGCAGCAGTCGTTTAACAAATGCGTGGCAATACCGCCTGCAAAAGCGCCTTTGCTCCCGCCGCCAGAAATGACTAGCGCACGTGTTTTGTTTTTATGTTGGTTGCTCATGTGGCAAAGTTATGATCAAAATTTAATAGCCGTCCCAAATTCATAGGAACGGCTATTAAATGCCCAATAAAACCCTAAGCTTCATTCTTTCACTACAGACCCTATATGCGTAGGTGTCCCATCCTGACTTAGCACCATAATATAAGAACCAGCGGGCAATCCTTCAAGCGACCAATCTAAAAAGGAAAGACCTGTTTCTACTTGTTGTGTTCGAAAGGTTTTTCCCGCAACATTCATTAGGTCCATCCGCCGAGCGCCCTTTATATTCGTCTCAGGAAGCTGAATATGGATCCAATTCTTACACGGGTTTGGCCAAAGGCTAAGCCAATAAATTACCTTGTTTATCTATATGTTGTGTGTAAAACAGCTCAGCATTAAACTCCGAAATGGCACTGCCAAGATTTGCTCCATCAGTACCCAGTTGCCAGGCAAAGTAGCGATATCCATTCCCAGCATTATTGCGGCCCCAAAAGACCCATCGGTCTCCGATCCAACGAACATCTGTACCACCAAGACCATAGACGGGGTCTAGGTAAGTGGCACGCCATAGCTCTTGCCCTTCCGGGGAGATTTTGACTGCGAAGAGCCCGCCTTGTAACGCATCTGTATCGCCATATTGACCAAAGATCACGAGATTTTGAGCAGAATCGAGTAGTATTTTGGTGACATAATTGACGCCAATAAAAGGGCCATCAAAACGATAACTCCAGAGGTTTTCCCCATTTGAAGCATATTTGAGCAGGATAAAACGGGGCAGCCATCCAGATACAGAAACAAGGTCTTGAATGGTATTGCCCGCAACATAAATTGAGCCTTCGTGATCTACAGCCATTGAAATAACAAAATCATTCCCGAAGGTGTCAAATGTCCGCTTCCATAGCTGAAGGAGCCAAGGAGCAATATGGAGAAGAGTGTCGATTGCATGATAAACTATTTACGGGAAATAAAGTTATCTAAATAAATTTAATATAACAAATTTCAAATGGTTAAAAAATGCCTAAGGACGTTAACTGGCATTTCGCTCTTCGTTCAGCATAAAGCCTCAAATAGCGTTGTTAGGTTCAGTCGCGAAAAAATGAGCCGCCCCAGTCTTTGGAACGGCTCATCATCAAAATATACTTGTGAAAAGCTCAGCTTAATTATCCACAGCTTTCGCTTTCCCCTTCCCTTTGCTTTTCTCCTTCACTTTTTCCTCTAAATTAATAATCAGGCCATCTTTAGCCTCGTTCATGGTAGCCGTCAACGCAGCATCTTCAGCAGGGTTTTCGCTGAGGATAAACTCTGCGAGCGGGTCCTCCACGTATTTCTGAATCGCACGGTGTAGCGGGCGGGCGCCAAATTGTGGATCGTAGCCTTTGTCGGCAACAAACTCTTTGGCACCTTCTTCCATGGTCAGGGTAAACTTCATGGTTTTGAGCCGCAGCATCAAACTATCCAAGGCATTGTCGATGATTTTAAAAATTTCAGGACGGCCCAATGAGTTGAACACCATCACATCGTCAATCCTGTTTAAGAATTCCGGCGAGAATGTTTTTTTCAATGCGTTCTGAATCACCACTTTAGAGTTTTCTTCCGCTGCTTCTTGCCGTGCAGTGGTCGCAAAGCCCACACCTTGACCAAAGTCCTTCAATTGGCGTGCGCCAATATTGGAGGTCATAATAATCAGGGTGTTTTTGAAATCCACTTTGCGGCCCAGGCCATCGGTCAATTGACCGTCGTCGAGCACCTGTAGCAGGATATTGAACACATCCGGGTGGGCTTTTTCGATTTCATCGAGCAAAATTACGCAGTATGGCTTGCGCCGTACTTTTTCGGTCAATTGTCCGCCTTCCTCATAGCCTACATAGCCGGGAGGGGCACCAATCAAACGACTGACCGAGAATTTTTCCATGTATTCCGACATATCGATGCGGATCAATGAGTCCTCTGAGTCGAACAAGTAGCGGGAAAGCGCACGCGCCAATTCAGTTTTACCAACGCCAGTGGGCCCCAGGAAAATAAAGGAACCGACAGGCTTTTTTGGATCTTTCAAACCTACCCTGTTGCGCTGAATGGCTTTCGACATCTTGGTAATCGCTTCCTCCTGACCAATAACCATTTTACGCAGATCATCGGCCATGGTGACCAGCTTTTTGCTTTCACTTTGGCCTACTTTGCGCACCGGGATGCCCGTCATCATGGCCACTACTTCTGCAATATCGTCCTCGTTAACGGGGTATCGGGTCACTTTGCTTTCTTCTTCCCATTCCATTTTGGCAAATTCCAATTGGCGCACGAGTTTGCTTTCCTGATCACGCAGGTTGGCCGCATTTTCGTAGTCCTGGTTTTTGACCGCAGTGTTTTTCTTCTCTTTTACTTCTTCAATCTGCGCCTCTACCTCTTCAATATGCTTGGGCACGACAATGTTTTTCAAGTGTACCCTTGCGCCCACCTCGTCGAGCACGTCTATGGCTTTGTCCGGCAAGAAGCGATCCGTAATGTAGCGATCGCTGAGCCGAACGCAGTCTTTGATGGCTTCGTCGGAGTAGGTCACGTTGTGGAATTCCTCGTATTTCGACTGGATGTTGCGCAGGATATGGATGGTGTCCTCCTGGCTTGGCGGTTCCACAATTACTTTTTGGAAACGACGATCCAAGGCACCATCTTTTTCGATGTACTGGCGGTATTCATCCAGAGTAGAGGCTCCGATGCATTGGAGTTCGCCACGAGCAAGGGCTGGTTTGAAAATATTGGAGGCATCCAAGGAGCCTGTAGCGCCACCGGCACCCACGAGGGTGTGAATCTCGTCAATGAAAAGAATGACATCGCGGTGTTTTTCCAGCTCGGTCATAATAGCTTTGATCCGCTCTTCAAACTGTCCGCGGTACTTGGTACCTGCCACCAGTGCGGCGAGGTCGAGCATCACGAGGCGTTTGTTGAACAGCGTTCGGCTAACCTTTTTCTGTTGGATGCGCAGGGCCAAGCCTTCTACGATGGCAGTTTTACCAACGCCAGGCTCTCCAATCAGGATTGGGTTGTTCTTTTTGCGGCGGCTGAGGATTTGGCTTACCCGTTCGATTTCGCGTTCGCGACCGATGATGGGATCCAATTTGCCTTCTTCTGCCATTTTGGTGATATCACGGCCGAAATTGTCGAGCACAGGCGTTTTACTTTTCTCCTGTCTTTTTTGACCCGATTGGTAACCTCGGTTGCGTTCATCATCATCTTCAAATTCGCCGGATCCTTCGGATTGAGCAAATAGGTTTGGGTGGGTGAGGTCTTGTTCAGACCGCACGTACTCCAGTTCTTTTTTAAATGAGTCGTAGTCCACGTCGTATTCGTTCAAAAGTTTAGTAGCGTTGGTATCGGGGTGTTTGAGCAGGGAAAGCATCAAGTGTTCTGGATGCACTTCCTCGCTTTTCATCATTTTTGCTTCCACAAAGGTTGCTTTTAGCACACGTTGTGTTTGGGTGGTGACAGAGCATTCGCCGACAAACAGATTGTCTGCTGGCGGGAAAGCGCTGTACCGCGGGATGGCCTTTTCAAGACGCTTTTTCAAGTCGCCGATATCAACCAGTAAGGCATCAAGCACCCGCACAGGCAGGCTGTCGCGTTCAGCGATAATGCCAAGCAGCAAATGTTCCACACCTACATAGTCGTGACCTAACCTTCGTGCTTCTAAGCCACTTTGGTTGATAATTTGTTTGACCACCGGGGAGAATTTCTTGTTCATTGATCGAGATTTTGTGCTACAATGTTAGGTGTTTCTTGGGGAATATTGAATCATTGCAACGGAGACTTTAACATTTTTTTCTGCGCAAGGTTTTTGAAAGAAAAAAAATATACGCCATAAGGCTGCATCTAAGCCTGTATTACTGAAAAAACAGTGCCATTTTTTAGAACTGACGCTCTGGCAGACAATTCAATTTCTCTTTTTTAGAAAAACAGCGCGGCAACCTTTACATTTGCGCCGAACAGACCGAGACAGTTCGGTTGTAATTGCCTAATTTTATTTGAAATTCAATTATTTATGAAATATCGTCTCGATAAACAAGAACAGTACGCTGTGCTTACTTTGGAAGAAGAAAACCTGAACTCTACTTTCGCGCCATCCCTGAAAAGCGACTTGATATTATTTAACAATGAAGGTGTCCGAAATTTCATCCTCGACCTTTCTCAAGTTAAGTACGTTGACAGCAGCGGCCTTAGTGCCATTTTGACAGGCCACCGACTTTGGAAAGACAATGGCTCGTTCGTTATTGCCGGAGAATTACAACCGATGGTTACCAAACTCATCGAAATTTCGCGCCTGCAAACGATCCTTACCATGATTCCGACGGTCAGCGAATCCATTGATTATGTTATGATGGAAGAACTGGAGCGTGAACTGCAAGGTGGCGAGGAGTAGTTGCAGTAACCAAATTGAACTTTAAACGTTTCAATGGAAAGAGGATGTAAGATTCGGAGACAGCATTTAATGAATAATGACCAGATGAGTGGCTGTGGTTACTGATAATAAGTTGCCTTTAACAGCAAACATAATACATCCCATTACAACTATACCCTAAGTATTCTAGTCGCGACCCTTACCTTCTACAAGCTCATTCTTATTATTAATTTTATATAAAACACAGGTGTTCCTGTTACTAAATGTCTGATAGTCAGCACAAATTGACCCGAATCGGGGTCTTCTTCGATGGAAATTACTTTCTTCACGTTTCAAATTTTTACGCCTACCATCACCAACGACGCAGCCGAATAAGCATAGCCGGGCTGCATGAGTTCATTCGTCATACCATTGCGGATGAAGAAAACAAGGACATGCACTTGTGCCAGATTGTGGATGCGCACTACTTCCGCGGTCGCCTAACAGCCCAAGAGGCGAGCAATGAAGGCAATCGCTTGTATTACGATCGCTTGTTTGATGATATCCTCATGATGGAAGGTGTCACCACGCATTATCTTCCCGTTCGCACGATTCAGGGGTACCGCCAGGAACGCGGCATTGATGTCTGGATGGCCTTGGAGGCGTTTGAATTATCTTTACACAAGCAATTTGATGTGATCGTCTTAATTGCCTCTGACAGCGACTTTGTTCCGCTTGTCCGCAAATTGCATACCCTCGGGGTGAAAGTGATGCTCTTGGCCTGGGATTATGAGTACTATGACGAAGAAGGCCGTCGCCGCACCACGGTTACATCCCAGAATTTATGGGAAGAAGTGACTTACCCTTTGGCGATGCAAAAAACAATAGATGAAGGAGGTCATAGTGGCTTCGAAATCAGTAAGCTGTTTGTGGAACGCAAACGGGTGCCAACCGCCGAGCCAGAAGCCATTGTTATTGAAGAGGATGGAGAAGTGAAAACCAGCAAAGTATTCAGTCTGAAAGATGGTTATGGCTTTATCAGTTTCCCGCAAACAAACAACCTCTTTTTCCATTTTTCTTTCTTGGTTGATACCGATTTCAACGACTTGCGCGAAGGTGATGACGTGGAATTCACCTTAGGGGTGAACGATCGAGGCGAGCCAATTGCGCGCAATGTAAAATTGCTGCGTGAGGTTACAAAGGCTGAAGAATAATCTGCCATGAAATTTGATGATTATCATATTGCAATTGAGATAAAACGGAATCTGGCAGACCTGGGTTTTAAACGTCCAACGGACATTCAGTTCAAGGCCATTGGCACGATTCTGAAAGGTGAAGATGTGCTGGCCATTGCTCAAACGGGTACGGGAAAAACGGCAGCTTTTGCCATTCCTATTGTACACCTGTTGCATGAGCGAAAAAAATCGAGTAGGGTAGACGGCATAAAGTGTGTGGTAATGGTGCCGACACGAGAGTTGGCCATTCAAATCACCGAAGTCTTTGAAACCATTGGGAAACATACCCGTGTCAAAGTGTTTTCAGTGTTCGGTGGGGTAGAGCAGGGCCCTCAAATAGCCAGGCTTGAAAAAGGGATAGATATCCTGGTCACCACCCCCGGCCGGATGTTCGACCTGGTGAGCCAAGGCTATATCAAATTGGATCAGGCGGAAATTATCGTGCTGGACGAGGCCGACCACATGCTCGATCTTGGTTTTATCAAAGATATCCGCGACCTGATAAAGTTTCTGCCGCGCAAGCGGCAGACGCTTTTTTTCTCCGCTACCATCAACGATACCATCAAGAAGCTGGCTTATTCCTTGGTCAGCAATGCCATACGCATTCAGGTGTCGCCCAAAGACCCCGTTTCCAAAAACATCACCCACTCCGTGGCCCATATTGAAATGGACGACAAACGCTTTTTCCTGGAGCGCCTGATCCGGGAAAATGTTGACAGTAAGATTCTGGTGTTTGTGCGCACGAAAGTCCGCGCAGAAAGGGTGTTGAAAGCCCTCGCCCGGGTCGACATTTCCAGTATGACCATTCACGGCGACAAAGAGCAGGCTGAAAGGCTGTTGGTGATGGAAGCATTCAGAAAAGGAACAGAAAAAATCCTGATCGCCACGGATGTCAGCGCCCGCGGTATCGATATTCCCGATGTGGATTTTGTCGTCAACTACGACCTGCCAGATGTTGCGGAAAACTATGTGCACCGTGTTGGCCGTACAGGCCGTGGGGTAAAAAAGGGCCTCGCCGTCTCTTTTTGCAGCGCGGAGGAAAGGGCGATGCTGGCCGAAATTGAGGATTACGTCACCAAGCCGATCACGGTGTTGGAGCTGAACAAGCGGGAATACGGTGAAACCTTGGATCTCACCAAGGAATCGGGTAATAAATGGAAGGCTACAATGGATGAGATTGCGGCGGCGGAGGGATGGATGCGGCGGAAGGAGAAGCGGGGGAGGAAAAAGTAGTATCTAGTTTTCAAATTTTCGCCTGTCCTAGGCGCATCGCCCTGAAAAAGGACAAAATTCCACTGTCTTAGTTAAACAATCCTGCTGGCTTTATTGGAACACGGATTAAACGGATT
>JBBRWA010000229.1:0-10135 GCA_038246345.1 Chitinophagales bacterium | reverse complement strand
GAAACGGCGCGGCATAGTGGGACACGGAAAATGTTCAAAAACTAAAAGGTTTCATAGTTAAAAAATAAAAGGTTTCAGGGTTTCAAGGTTAAAAGGTTTCATGGTTGAGGGGCTTCGCGTTTGGGGTTGAGTGATAAGGGATTGAGGTTTGTTTTTAAAGGTACTTGACAGCAGAAGCGGCTAAAAAAACGAACAAACTATACATTTCATCGAGCGTTAAACCTCGTAGGTTTTTAAAACCTACGAGGTTTTTGGCCAAGCAAATGAACTAAAATAAAAATCCATTTCTAATATAAATCGCTTGAAACAACACCTAAAGCCAAGCGATTGTACAACCCTGAAACCCTGAAACCATGAAACCCTGAAACCTGAACCCTGAAACCTGAAACCTGAAACCCTGAAACCTGAAACCCTGAAACCTGAAACCCTGAAACCCTGAAACCCTGAAACCCTGAAACCCTGAAACTTGAAACCTGAAACCCTTTTTTTATTCCACCGCCTTAAATTTAGCACACAAATGCACAAACTAATACTCACCTACCTCATCCTATTCCTTTTCAGCCTCCAAGCCAAAGCTTTCAGCCCTGAAAATACCCCTGAAAATACTGTTCCTGGCGTATTGATGGACACCATCAAGCCTTTGATTTTTTGCCCGCCCAACATAATTGTCAACATTAGTCCCATGCATTGCGATACGGTGCTGTCCTACACGGTGACCGCTGAAGACGATCAGGGTACCGCAATTATCATCCAACTCGCAGGCCTGCCTTCGGGCGGGGCTTTCCCGGTCGGTATTACAGCAAACACCTTTCTGGCAACTGACTTAGCGGGTAATACCGCTACCTGCTCGTTTGGGGTTATTGTATTGGACACCTTCCAGACACAATTGAATTGCAAGAACTTAACGACTGTTTATCTCAACCCCAATTGCACCAAATTTATTGAACCGTTCGACGTGTTGGAAACAAGCATTTATAGTTGCCCGCAGAATTATATTGTTGAGCTGGACAAGTCTTTGCCTTATGGCAATGGCCCTTGGCTGGTCTCTTTTTTGGACAACAGCGATGTCAATAAAACATACCAGGCACGCGTGACAGATACCCGGAACGGAAACAAATGCTGGGGCAATATTGAAGTAAAAGACAACACCCCGCCAGTGGTGACTTGCCAGACCATTCGTGTGCCTTGCGCCTTGCCACTAAATGAATTGACCCCAAGTTTTTTACGCGATTCCTTTACCCTCCCCAATGCATTTCCCATCGCCATTGATGCCTGCTCCGGCAACATCCCAACCATGAGCTTCGTGGATTTGCTGCAAACGCTGCCTTGCGACGACACGGCCACGGTGAGCGGCATCATCCAGCGGATATGGTCGGCCACAGATGCCAGTGGGAACACCGGAACTTGTGTGCAAACCATCCGCCGGGAGCGATTGCTGGCAGATATGCAATTGCCGGATACCAAAACTACTCCTTGCACAGACCCGGACTACTCTCTGCAAGCCAACGGTATTCCCTTCATCAGCTTTCACAACCGACGCTACGACATCATGCCAGCAACGTTTTGTAAGTTCGACTGGGACTATTTTGATACGATTCAGCCTGCTGATTGTGCCGGTAATTTTACGGTAAACCGAACCTGGAAGATTTACGATGCCTGCCTGCCGCTCTCTGTCACCAACCCCAAAATCGGCGTGCAAGTAATTCAGGTGAAAGATACCAAAGGGCCCGTTTTTCAATGCCCGGCGGACAAAATCGTAACTGTGACGGACAGCCTTTGCCGCGCATTGGTGGACTTGCCAGACCTGTATTTGACCGATAACTGCTCGGCCATTACAGCACTCCAGGTGTTTTGGACAGATAGTAGTTCAACGGAAATGCTGGCGGGGAGTTTGCTGTTGGAAATGGATTCGACGGGTACCGACAGCCTGGCGGTGTTTGGTCCGGTGGCAAGCTTCCCGGTAGGTGTCACCTCGTTGTTGTACGTTGCTACCGATGAATGCGGCAATACGGGGGAATGCAGTTTCACGCTAAGCGTGGGCAATATGATACCACCAGACGCCCAATGCGACTCGCTGCTGCTCGTGGGCCTGCCCAGCAGCGGATACCTGCAAATGCCCGCCATGGTGCCCGACAATGGTTCATCGGACGACTGTGCTCCGCTGGTTTTTAAGGCAAAGTTATTGGAGGTCAACAGTTGCAGCACAGAACTGGCCTTTAGTGATACCCTCCACATTTGTTGCCAAAATTTGGGCGACACGTTATTTGGCACCTTGCGCGTGTACGATATTGGCGTGCCTGTTGGAACGGTTTCGAACGACTATGGTGTCGGGCATTTTTCAGAATGTAATTTCAAAATCAGGGTTTCTGGAAATAACCCGCCCATTTGCACCGCGCCGGCCAATATCACCATAAGCTGTGAAGCTTTCGACCCAACACTGGAATCCTACGGCGGGCTACAGACCCAAAGTTGTTCCGTAGATTCCATTCAGCACAGCGCATTAATGACCAGCTTCGACACCCTTTGCTCCCGCGGCACCATTACCCGGAATTTCAAAGTATTCAACAGTTCAGGACAAATGGGGCAATGCTCCCAAAAAATAGTGGTCGACTACAACCAGGAATACTTCATCCGTTTCCCGAACGATGTGATCGTGACCGTGTGTGATACGAGTAATGTCTATGGCGTGCCTACGCTTTTTGGAAAAGATTGTGAGCTTATTACGCCAACCTATGAGGATATGGTATTTATGGTGGTCCCCGACGCTTGTTATAAAGTGGAACGCACTTGGAAGATCATCAACTGGTGTACCTACAACCCCAATTTGCCCATCATTAACGTACCAAACCCCAATCCAAATGCCGTTAGCAACCATGCCAACAACTTGCCTGGTCCAATTGTCTCACCCATTCAAACGGTTGGAGACCCCTGGAAATCGACGATTGTAAAAATTAACCCTACTGATCCACTTGCCACCAATTACAGCATTTATTACGACAAAAACGCAAACGGTTATTCCTACAAACAGATCATAAAAGTCATTGACACCCAGCCGCCCGTTATTGAAAATTGTCCTTCAAGTACCCAAACAATTCAGGATGTAAGCCAAAATGACCCCTTGCTGTGGAATGCCCCTTTTTGGCATGATCCGGTGCTGAATATCAATGACTTGTGCGAAACCCCCAGCAATATCAGCGTTACGGCCAGCGATGCTTGCTCCGACGGTGCCCTGAATATTGAATACCAACTTTTCCTCGACCTCAATGGAGATGGCATTCAGGAAACAGTGGTAAACAGCACCAACTTGCCGCCAAGTGGCACCGTTTTGTTCGGCAACTTCACAGGACTTGGCGCATCACGGCAGTTCGATTTCCGGCCAGTAGCCACAGATCAGAAATGGCGCTTTTCCAAACAGGTAGTGGTGACGGGCAAAAAAAGAACAGCCTATGTGCGGTTTAATACCACCGCTGCTCCGAATGTTTTTGTGCCCGCGCAGATTCCCCACGGCACGCACAAGGTGAAATGGACAGTAAGCGATGGCTGCGGCAACGAAAGGGTTTGCGAATACACTTTTACGGTTCGGGATGGAAAACCGCCAACGGTGATTTGTAACGCTTCCTTTTCGATAAACTTCCCAGCATCAGGTATAATTACTGTTCATACCTCAGATGTATTGCAATACGGAGAAGACAATTGCAGCCCTTCTAATCTGATAACGTATTCCATCCGCAAATCATTCACGGGCATGGGCTTCCCGACGGATTCACTTGGAAACCATGTCGACAGCATCCACTATTATTGTCACGAAATTGGCCCAAAATTCGTTGAAGTGTGGGCAAAAGACGTTGCGGGGAATGTAGATTTTTGTGACAATGCGATTGTTAATCTTGTGGACAATTCCAACAATTGCACCGGCAATCCAGTACCTGATATCAAAGGCTATATAAAAACGGAAACAAACGAAGGCGTCGCGGAAGTGTCTTTGAATTTGAAAACCAACATACTTTTTGCCCCGCCTTTTCCCTTCTTCTTGGGTGTCCAAACAGACACCTTGGGATACTTTCAATTCCCAGCGAGTATTTCACTTCCCAGTACAGCCACCTTGGAGGCAAGTTATGATCTAAACCCGCTGAATGGGGTCACAACCTACGATTTGGTCTTAATCTCCAAACACATCCTGGGCATTGAACCCCTTGGATCTCCCTATAAAATGATCGCAGCGGATGCCAACAAAAGCAATAGTATCACCACTTTTGATATTGTTGAGATACGGAAGTTGCTTTTGGGCATTTATCAAGAATTGCCGGCAAATACGAGCTGGCGTTTTGTCAAAAAATCGCACGTATTCCCCAATCCAATGGCTCCATTTACGCCCACGATTCCGGAAGCAATACCTGCTGCCGAGTTGTTTCTGCCCAACATAACCGACGATTTTGTGGGCGTGAAAATCGGGGACGTGAACAACACTGTGGTCGCGCATGCACAAGCGCCCTTGGAGGAACGCAGCGCAGGAACCTTGCATTTCCAGGTGTCGGCGAATGGGCGGGAAGCGGTTGAAATAGGGGAGCTTATTGATTTGGAATTCAGCGCCACGGCCCCAATGGAAGGCTGCCAATTTACCTTGAATATTCCTAGTTTGGAAGTGCTGGAAATTATACCCGGTGCCAATACGGCGCGGGAACATTTTGGTTTATTTCCCGAAAAAAATGCCCTCACGATGGCTTGGGAAAAAGGTGGCATCGCCAATTTTACCTTGAAATGCAAGGCAACAGCAACGGGCAAGCTTCGGGAAATGCTTTCTATCGGCAGCAGTATCACCCCTGCGGAAGCATATCAGGAGCATGGCAACAAGCAAACGGAGCGTTTTGACCTTACACTTCAATTTCAAGATACACCCACTTTCGAGCTGTTTCAAAACCGCCCCAATCCTTTTGAAGGCAGCACGGAGATCAGCTTCAACCTGCCAGCAGCAGCGGCGGCAACCTTGAAAATTTATGATATTAATGGAAGAATCTTGTACACGCAAACGGGCGATTATGCACGCGGTGTGCATACCATTACGATTGAGAAATCAGCCTTGGATGCTGTGGGGATGCTGTACTACCAGGTGGAGACGGATGGGTACAGTGCGGTGCGGAAGATGATAAAACTCTAGTTATAAGGTTTCAGGTTTCAAGGGTTTCGGGTTTCAGGTTGTACCTCGGCTTGGCACTCGCGCCGTGTTTAGGGCAATGCCGTTGACTTAGCGAATGTACCATAAGCCTCGCATTTGGTGTGCACCAACTTTGACTTTTATGAATACCGAACAGATGTGTCATTCCGAGCGCAGCGAGGAACCTGATGCTATATCCTAACCCAGGTTCCTCGCTGCGCTCGGAATGACACATCTGTTTGGTATTAAATGTGGAAATTAAGGCGGAACAATCGCTTTGCCGAGGGCGATTACTTACCCATTTTTTGCAGGGCAGAATTTCCCAGCGCTGTCAGCACACTTGGGTTGGCTATGCCGACGTGTTGTTCTAATACTACGCCTTGCGGGTCTAAGAAAAGCACCGTGGGAAGTTTAGAAACCTCGTATATCGACGCAATGGTTTTCCCTGATTCCGAATCAAAATCGGTGTGAAAATTAAGGAAGTTGCTGTTTAGGTAACGGGACACTTCCTTTTGGGTAAAAATATCTTCCTCCATCACTTTACAGGGTGCGCACCAGGAAGCGTAAAATTCCACAAAAACGGGTTTGTTCTCCCGCTGCGCCTTTTCCAGAACCGGCATCAGGCGTTCGCTATTCTGCCAGGCGACATTGTTCGCCTTATGGGAAACGGGTATATCTGGCGGCCCAGGCTTGTACACCGGCTTCGCTTTCCTCGGCGGATTGCAAGCAACCACCCAAAAGCAAACAAGTATCATCAACAAACTTCTATACATAATCCCAATTTAAACACCCCAAAAGTAAAACTCATCACTCATCACTCATCACTCATCACTCATCACTCATAACTCATAACTCATAACTCATCACTCATCACTCATCACTCATAACTTCCTTCGTTTCATCTCCGCTTGCACCAACAACAACTCCCGCCCTGCATCGCCCGTCACCGAAGTGTTTTCCTGCGCTCGGCGAATCAGGTATGGAATCACCTCTTTCACTTGCCCATAAGGCAGGTACTTGGCAACCCGGAACCCAGCATTGGCCAGGTTGAACGTCAGGTTGTCGCTCATGCCATACAATTGACTGAACAAAGTATTGGGGTGGTCTTTTGGAATGCCTTTTTTCTCCATAATATCCGCCATCAGCAACATGCTTTCGGCGTTGTGGCTGGCATTGCACACGGCCATGGTATTCAGGTGGTCGAGGCAGAAACGCAGCGCGGTGTTGTAGAGGTCGTCGGTAGTGCTTTTATCGGGGTTAATGGGTGATTCATAGCCCATCTCCTTGGCGCGAATGCCCTCTTTGAGCATATAGGCACCCCGAACGAGTTTTGCTCCAAGTTTAAAACCGGCCTCCTGGGCACGGTCGTAGCTTTCCATGAGAAACGGCAGGCGATCGTGGCGGTACAGTTGAAAGGTATTGTACACCACGACATTTTTCTTGTTGTAGCGTTTCATCATTAACCACACCAAATGGTCGAGCGCATCTTGAATCCAGCTTTCTTCGGCGTCAATAAATACGCCGACGCCTTTTTTGGAGGCACGGTAGCAGATAGCGTCCACCCGTTTCAGTGCATTTCTGTATTCAATCACCTCTTCGCGGCTCAATGATTGTGCCGACTGGATACGCTCCAATAGTCCAAACCGCGCCAGGCCCGTGATTTTAGTACTGATGATTGGCGCACTTTTCACCGACCGTGCCGCAAAGTCTATGGCGCGGATATTCTCGTTCATGGTGTGGTTGAAATCGAGTTCCGTTTCCTTGGCTTCTGCGCCGTAGTCGAGTATGGTCAGGGTGTTGTATTCGGCCAGGCGCTCAATGGCTGGCTGACTGTCGAGCAGGGTCGTGCCGCCCACAAACTGCTTAAACACCGTCATTTTTACAGCGGTTTCAGCCAATGGAATGCCGTTTTCAACGGACCAAAGTGCCAGTTGGGAGCCATAATTTACTAGCCACGGCTTATTCATCATTGAAAAAAGCCAGGCTGATTGTTTAAGTTCTTTGTCAGAAAGGTGGGCAAATGCAATTTCGGTATTCGAAAAATCTATTGTGGTGGTCATGGTTAGGTTTGCCAAATTTCCCAAGCCGCTTCGGCTTGCAGGTGGAGCATGTCGAGGCCATTTTGCACGAAACAGCCGCGCGCGCTGGCTTCCCGCAAAAGTAGCGTTTCGGCGGGATTGTACACCAAATCAAATACTAAATTGCCAGCTTTAAATATTTCAAACGGGACTGGGGGCATTTCGTTGATGTTTGGGAAGGTGCCGAGGGGGGTAGTGTTTATAGTGATGAGTGATGCGTTATGAGTGATGAGTGATGCGTGATGAATGATGAGTGATGAGTTATGAGTGATGAGTGATGAATACGCTAGCTCGTTGGGATGGGATGGGGAGCGGGAGACGAAATGGAAGGGGATGTTTTGCTTTTGGAGTACGTAGGCAACGGCCTTTGAGGCGCCGCCTGTGCCGAGGATATAGGCATGGGTTGTTTGGGCAGGTATTTTATGTTGGGCCAAGAAGTTTACCAGGCTGGCCTCGAAACCGATTACATCGGTGTTGTAGCCTGTAAGTTCTTGGTTGTCACTTATTTTTATGCAGTTTACGGCACCGACAGCGCGGGCGGTTTCATCCAGTTTGTCCAGAAATGGTATGATACTTTCCTTATGGGGAATGGTGACGTTGATGCCTTTCAGGTCTGGGTGCTGCGCGCGTAGTTTTGGGAAATCAGCGATGTATTCCAGTGGAAATAGCTCATAACGGGCGTTTTTGATGTTTTCACGGGAGAATTTTTCCGAAAAAAAGGTTTTCGAAAAGGAGTGGGCGAGTGGCCAGCCGATGAGTGCGTAGAGATGAGTGATGAAGTTATAAGTTATGAGTTATGAGTGATGAGTTATGAGTTATGAGCGATGAGACTGTGATACGCTTGATGTCACTTTGTTGTTTAATACAAAGTTCACGGGTTGCTAGTATTCAGTCTTGGTACTTAACCGAAATTATGGCAAAAGGATTGCCGTGATTTCGGTTTTTGTGGCAATTAACTTGCGGTATTCCCGGCTTCAGCGTTGATGTAAGTGCGTTGAAAATGTATTTCAAGTTTATCAACAAATCGCGTAAACCTGAAACCATTGAAACCCGAAACCTGAAACCTTTTATTCAAACCCAATATACTCCACCGGCACCGCTTCCGTCAGCCACACCCCATTATCGGACAGGTAAAACTTGTGGCCCGCGCGTGCCATATCCCCCGATTTGATGACGAGCACAGTGGCTTTTCCATGGCGGCCGCCTACTTTTTTCGCGGTCTTGATGTCCAAACTTAAGTGCACATGCTGGCGGCGCATGGGCAGAAGTCCTACCCGCTCGATGTCTTTAATCGCCGACAAGGCAGTCCCGTGAAACACGGTTTCCGGCGGTGCTTGTGCTTTCAAGTCAAGATCAATGCTGATGGAATGGCCTTGGCTGGCGCGAATGCGCAGGCCATCATCGCTCAAGGCAAAGCGTTTTTTATCGTTGTTTTCCACCACCGTTTGAAGGAATTCGCGGCTGATGTACATGCCTTTGGGGGCTGATTTCTCCAGGAGTTCTGCTACATCGGCCCAGCCGTTTTCGTCCAGTTTCAGGCCGATTTTATCCGGCCGGTGGCGGAGGATTTGGCTGAGGAATTTACTGGTTCGGATCAAATTTGAGGGTTCCATGATCTTGTTTGTCGTGCTTTGGAGCTGGGAAGCCTTTAAATCGCTCAAATCTTCCGGTGCTTCGGACTTTCCTGCATCCCAACAAAAGCCTTCTTCGGCAAGTTCCGTGTTGGGAAAAACTTCACGCGCTTCCTTCAAATGCTGTTCAGCATCGGCGTAGCGCCCGGAGAAATGCCCAATGATCATCCGCTTCACAGCAGCCTTTTTCGCTATTTCCGCCGCCTGTCGGGCCGTGGAGTGCCGTGTAAAGGCCGCTTCTGCTATGTTTTCATCCGTAAACGTAGCCTCGTGGTACAACAAATCTACCCCGCGCACCAATTCGGCAACTTGTTCGGAAGGCGTCGTATCGCTGCAAAATGCATAGCTGAGCGGCGAAGAATCCAGGGTCAGTTCGCTGTTTGGGATCGTACGGCCATCGGGCAACACCAGGTCTGCGCCTGCTTTGATGGCCTTTATTTGTGCATAATCCCCGGTGATACCATACTCCTGCAGCATTTCCGCACGGATATTGCGGGGCTTGGGCTTTTCCCGAAACAGCCAGCCGGAAGTCGGTGTCCGGTGATTTAGGGGAATCGTCCACACTTCCACAGCATTGTTTTCAAATACTTTTGCGGAAACGGTAGCGTCTACTGCATGAAATTCAAGCGTGTAGGTAAGCCGTACGCCACAAACGCGCATGGTGGTTTCGATCAATTCCTGCAGTCCTGGCGGAGAAAAAAGCTGCAAGGGGTCGGTGCGTCTTTTCAGACTCCAATTGGTGATCAAGCCCATCAATCCAAACACGTGATCGCCGTGCATGTGACTGATAAACAATTGATTGCATCGGTCGGCTTTTATTTTATACTTAAACACCTGCATCTGGGTTCCCTCCCCACAATCAATGAGAAAACAGTGCTTGCCCACCTGTACAAATTGTGACGTGTAATGGCGGCCGTGGAATGGGCCGCCGGAGGAAGTGCCAAGTATGGTTATTTTCATTGCAAATTTTTTAGATTTCGGAATGCGGATTTTAGATTTCGGAATGCGGATTTTAGATTTCGGAATGCGGATTTTAGATTTCGGAATGCGGAATGCGGAGTGCGGAATGGTACGTTTGGCCGCGTTCGTTGAAGTCCCGTAAAGATCAGGTGATTTTCAGGAAATCTCGAGCACAACTTAAAAAATCAAAACGCACCACCTCCGCGCAGGCAGTGAAATATTGGTAAATATCCAGCCGCTCTCACCATCGCTCGCTTCCCTTCCTTTGAGTTGTCCTGCTGTAAGCATCCGTCCACGTAAAGTGCGCTCAATGT
>JBBRWA010000228.1:0-10149 GCA_038246345.1 Chitinophagales bacterium | reverse complement strand
TCTAACACTTGCTGCTGAAAAGTGGTCCAATCCAGGGTCTGAGCCGACAAATTGTTAAAAGTAGCCAAGCTTGCCAAGAACCAAATTCCGAACCAGATGCTATGCCTCATTTTTTCCCTGTTTTGTTTTTTTCCCCTTGATCGTCGCCGAATTCGTTGTATAAATCAGGTGGAAATCCATTGATCAAACGCCATAGCTCGTACCAAAGTGGTACATTGTTTAAGAGGGCGATGCCGTTTGCCCCCCCTCCGGGCTGTAGCGCCGTGGGCCAGGGCTGTTCAGCAGCATCCGGTGCCACGAGCACCCTGAACTTGCCATTTCCGCTGATGTTTCGATCAATGGCCACCACTTTCCCGCTAAATGTACCCAGCGAAACCCCTGGCCAGCCACTGAAGAAGAATGCTGGCCAGCCATCAAAAATGAACCGCACCTTATTGTCCACGGACAACAGCGGGAAATCAAGTGGCTTTACATACAGCTCCACAGCCAGTTGATAGTCAGCTGGTTGGATACTGACCACTGGGGCGCCCTCTTTGATTATTTCGCCGATGCCAGGAGCAATCGCCTTCACGATATATCCATCTTGCGGGGCAAGAATATAGTAAAATGCAGCACGGCGGGCATAGTTTTCCCGTTCAATTTGAAGTTTGCTGACACTCGCCTGGGCGTCGTATTGGTCGCTCATGGTGCTGAAGCGCTCACTTTGGGACTTGGCTATTTTGTTGGCTGTTTCGTTTTGTACCAAACGCAGTTCGGTACGGTAAATTTCCAGGTCGTTTTTGCTGGAATTGATCTGGTTCACAGCGGCCACTATTTTGGTTTCTGCCTCCTGTCGTTTCAGCCGTTTTTCTTCCAAATCAGTCAATGATTTCAGCCCCTTGTCCCACAGCGCTTTGGACCCTTCTAGTTGGCGCTGCGCTACTTGCAGGTCAATATTTGCTTGAATAACTTTGAGGCTGTCGCTGTTTATTTTCAAGATGGCCTGTTCTATTTTTTGACGAATTTGCTGGGTTTTGCTAACCAGTTCCAGCCGCATCGCACCAACCTGATCGGCCAATGCTTCTGCTTTTTGTCCGTAAGATTCGATAGACCCTTGTTTGGCGTCCACCTGTTGGCCCATTCGCTGCACCAATTGGGGATCGAAATAATCTGATTTCACTTCGGAGAGGTACACAATAGTGTCGCCCCGATTTACCGCCTGGCCTTCCATGATATACCAATGTTCTATCCGGCCAGAAATGGTGGCATGGATGGTTTGTGGGCGTTGTTCGGGGCGCAAAGTGGTCACGCGCCCATATGCCCGAACGTTTTGCGTCCAGGGGAGCAGCATGAAAAATACAAATACAATCAGCAATAAGAGCAGCAAACGCCGGAAGGAAAAGTGCCAACGGGGCATTATATTCCTTTTGTAGGAGTTCAATTGATCCATTTCCGGACCTGCTGGCACTTGATTGTTGGAAATATTGAGCATGGGTATTTTTTCAAGATTCGGATTGGTAGCCCTTCAAGGTTGGGATTATCCTTCAGAACGGTACATGGTGTGAAAGACTTTTTTAAAGTGCTCCGTCTGTTGAACAGCTTCAAAAGTACCTTCAAAAACAATTCTTCCGGCATCAAGCACGATAATGCGGTCACAAAAGGCTGCCAACATGGGGTCTTCACTGGTGCAGACAAGGGTCCAGGGCTGTTTTTTATCCGTCAGAAAATTTGACAATATTACCCGGTCGCGTTGGTTGATTTTTCCCAATGGCTGTTCCATGACCAACAAACCCGGCGATGAAATCACCGCTCGGGCGATCAGGATTTTAGAGGTAATGCTCCCGGGAATATTTTTTCCCCCAGGCAGTAATTCTGTATCAATACCATTGTTGGAATTTTGGATAAAAGTGCTTAAACCAACCTGCTCTATTACTTGCATGAGTTTATGGATGGATATAGCGGGGCTACCCATGGTGATATTTTCACGAATAGTTCCTTTAAACAGGTCTTCCTGTGAAGACAGATCGCCTATGCGCTCTCGCAAGCTGCGCAGGTTAATATTTCCTTTAGGCAGCCCGTTGAACAAGAGTGATCCAGTAAAATCACGTTTCAAAACGGACAATATCTGCATCAGGGTACTTCTCCCGGAACCGCCATAGCCGGCAATAAGCACACTTTCCCCAGCGCCTATTTTCAAAGTAATGTCTTTCAATATCTGGGTTTCTCCATCATCGTATTGATAACCAAGTTTCCGCATTTCTACTTCAATGGGTTGATCGGGCTTGCATATTTCTGATATTGATATCCCGCCCTCTCGTTCTAGTGGCAAATCGGCTACTTGACCTAGCTTCTCCGCAGCGGTGATCACATCATAGCCCGTTTCATGCAGGATAATCAATTTCTCCACGGCTTCAATGACGTATATCACCAATATTTCCGCCGCTACGAACTGGCCGATGTTCAATTCATTTTGAACGACCAACAAACTGCCCAACACCAAAAAACCACCTAAAACAAAAACCCGGAATATCGTTCCCCCGATAAATTTGGCCATCAAAATCCGCCAATGCCTGGCACGGGCATCGAGGTATTCTACTGTAAGGTTGTCGGTGCGGCGCAAGGTGAATGTTTCCTCTCCTGCCAGCTTAAAAGTCGCGGCCATACGGCCCAATTCCTCCAGCCAATAAGCGATCTTGTATTTATACTTCGATTCCAGCAGGCTGCTGTTTATGCCCAGTGGAGCTGCCCAGTAAAAAAACACGGAAAGTACCAGCAACAGCAACAATGAAAAGGTAACAAAAGCGCCATGATAAAAAGACAGCAGCATCAAGCTGAAAATGATCTGCAACAGCGCCGTGCTGCCCTCAATGAGCAATTTGGGCAAGCCCTTTTGCAGGGTCAGAGTATCAAAAAAACGGTTGATGAGCTCTGGAATATGCTCTTTGTGCAAAGCTTCAAGGTTGAGGCGGGGTATCCTGAACGCAAATTCTATGGCCGAATCGGTAAAAATCCGCCGCTGCATGTATTCCATGACCGACAGCTGCATGAGCCGCAACACCCCGGCTAAAAGCACGCCCACAACGACGAACAAGACCAAAACACCCCAAGACGCATTGATAGCACCACCGGCAATTTGACCAATAATCGCCTGAATACCAAGCGGTAAGGATAAAGTAATTAAACCTGACACCACCGCGTACAGCATGATGTAGCGTATTTCCCTTCGATATTGCCCGAGTAGGCGCATTAACCGGCGGACCGGTGTTAAATCACTTGCAATCTGTGTTGACATATTTTTTTATCTGGATACCGCGAAACAGCAAGCGGGCTCCCTTTGTTTAGCATGTACTACCTTTGCGATCAAATTTTACAATATTGTTACTTCAAGAACGCATCAACTTACTCGCCGAACTCGGCCATTATCTCCGCGCAGGCGGGGATGACAAACTTGATCACGCCATTGTGCAATCATACCAGGAGAACCCGTGGTTTACAGCAGAGAATTCCCGCAATGCGCTGAATGCCATTGCTTTGGAGTTTCTTGATCCACAAAAACTGCAATCTTGGACGGCACAATATCCCATAAAAAACCAGGATTTCCCCGAAAAAACCATCGGATTGGTCTTGGCTGGCAATATTCCACTGGTCGGCTTTTACGATTGGCTTTGCGTATTTGTGTCCGGAAATCGCGCCAGGGTAAAACTCAGCGACAAAGACAAACGCTTGTTGCCTTTCTTGGTCAATAAAATGGGGGAATGGCAACAGGAGTCCAGGGCCTACACAGAATTTTTAGGCGAGGGCGAAAAACTGTCGGGCTTTGATGCCGTCATTGCCACCGGTAGTAACAACACTGCCCGCTATTTCGAACAGTATTTCGGCAAATACCCAAACATCATCCGCCGAAACCGCAATGCCATCGCCGTATTGAATGGCCTGGAAACAAACGAGGATATGCTGGCTTTAGGCCGCGACATTTTTTCCTACTTCGGCCTTGGCTGCCGCAACGTGAGCAAACTTTATGTCCCACACGGCTATCATTTTGATGCCTTGCTGGAAGCCTTGCACGAATACCGGGAACTGGCCAACCACAACAAGTACAAGAATAATTTCGACTACAATTTCACCTTGTACATCCTCAACCAGATGCCCCACAAGAACAACGGGTGTTTGCTCCTGCGGGAAGATCCTTCTTTGCAGGCGCGCATCGCTTCAGTGCACTTCGAATACTATGATGATTTGAACGACATTGACTCTATGTTGTCTGGCAAACAGGATGAAATCCAGTGCGTGGTCAGCAAGACCAAACTCCGCGATTACGCGGTGCTGCCGTTTGGGAAAAGCCAGGAGCCGGGCTTGGGGGATTATGCGGATGGGGTGGATGTGATGGAGTTTTTGACGGTAGACGGTGGACGGTAGACGGTGGACGGTAGACGGTAGACGGTAGACGGTAGACGGTAGACGGTAGACGGTAGACGGTAGCACATCATCTGTTCCGTTGTTTAGCATTGCGTTTCAGCACTGCATCAAAAAATAATTCTGAAAGCCTTGGCTTGGGTGCTGAAATACAATTCAAAGCCTACGTTCAAAAGCTGAGCAAACCGTCTATCGTCCACCGTCTACCGTCCACCTTTTTACGTTCTGGCTTTGGGTGCGTTTTTTTTGTCACTTATTGGGTAAAAACTTTCTTTTTCCCAAAAATCGCTCATACAACAGACCGCTGTATTGAACTTTTGAAATACACCACCCACGAACTCCCCCCATTTTAGCACCCCATATTTTTGTGCATTACCCACTAAGTCGAACATCTTTCAGCAAAATTCTCCGACTATGTTCTACCCTATCGCTCTTTTGCTCTGGCTGCTTTTCTCCAATAGCGCCCCCAATACAGCAGCTGAAACCGCTGCTTTTTCACCGCCAATTTCCAGTATTTCAAGCAATTTGTCTGGGCTTGAAGATATGCCCATGGACAGTTCCATTTACCGGGAAATACAGGAAAAACTCGAAATATCCCTAAAAACCTCAGCGCCCGAAAAACTGTACCTGCACCTCGACCGCAGCTTACTGAAACCTGGCGAAACGGTATGGTTCAACGCCTACCTGCTCAATGCGGGCGACCTGCTGCCCTCCATCCAAAGCCAAATGCTTCAGGTAGACCTGTTGAACCCGCAAGGCGCCACGATTCAATCCAAAAAGTACCTGGCCCTCAACGGTGTGGCCGCGGGCGAACTCGATTTTCCGGCCACCTTAGCAGGCGGATTGTATAAGATCAGGGCCTACAGCAATTGGATGCTCAACTATAATACGGTTTTTGAACGCGACATCACGCTGCAAAATGTAGTGCTGCCCAAGATAAATCTCAAACTTGAATTTGAAAGAAAAGGGATTGGGGCTGGCGAAACGGCCATTGCCCGATTCGATGCGCAAAGCCTGGACAATCAGCCCATCGCTGAACAAAATATCCTGTTCAGCGCCGCTGTGGCCGGGAATACCTTCCACACGGGCGAGGCCAAAACAGACGCTAAAGGCCGCGCCTATATACGGTTTCAGATGCCTGAAAAACTGGAAAGCGCTGATGGATTGCTCCAAGTCCAATTGGAATACGGAGGGCAAAACGAAGCCATTTCGCGGCCTATTCCCATCGTTTTAAATAAAATTGACCTGCAATTCTTCCCGGAAGGCGGCAATGCGGTGGCTGGGTTGGCCACGCGAATGGCGTTTAAAGCCGTCAACGAATTTGGCAAGCCCGCCGATGTGGAAGGCACCATCCACGATAGCCAGGGCGTACAAGTAGCGACGTTCAGCAGCTACCACGACGGCATGGGGGCTTTTGAGTTTCTGCCCAAGGGCGGGCAGTATGAAGCGCGACTGACCAAGCCTTTTATCTCCGAAAAAGCGTTCCCATTGCCCATGTTGGAGCGTTCGGGGTACATTTTGCACCTGCAATCACACACAGCAGATCAATTGAGTTTTCAGGTAAAAGGCACCGAAGCTGGCAAGGTGTATTTAGTGGGGCAATCGCAGGATAAGTTGTTCTTTTTCAAAGAATTAACCCTGAACGGTCAGGATGCCAACCTGATACAAGTGCCGACAAAAAACCTGCCGATGGGCATTGCGCGTTTCACCATTTTTGACCAGAACAAAGTACCGCTGGCGGAACGCCTGGTGTTTGTGAACCGCGACAAAGGATTAAAAATCGACATCAAGCCCGACAAGGACAAGTATTTGCCTCGGGAAAAAGTGAAGCTGAATATTCGGGTGGCCGACCATAACGGGAAGCCTGTTCAGGGGAAATTTTCACTGGGTGTCACCGATGAAAGCCTGCTCACTTTTGCCAATGACAAACAGGGGCATTTGTTGTCAAGCCTGTTATTGGAACAAGATGTAAAAGGAAAGATTGAGGAGCCGAATTTTTATTTTGACCCAAAAGAAGCGAAATCCGAGCAAGCACTTGATTTCTTGTTGATGACCCAGGGCTGGCGGCGTTTTGAATGGAAGCAGGTATTGAGCCAGAATATTCCAATGTATTCCTTTCCAGCTCAAAGGGCAGAAATAACGGGCTACATTTTTAATAAAAACAACGCGCCCGCAGTCGGGACAAAGGTGCAGCTTTACCCCAACGGGCCTTCAACCGAAACAGACCAAACAGGCGGTTTTTCATTTAAAAACCTCTTGGTTAACACCTATTTGCAGTTGTATATCAATAACGCTGAACGTTTTCCAATTAATGGCTATGGTAATTATATCGTTCAGCAAAAAGATAAAACGGCCAAATATTCTCCAAAAACCAGCAGTTATCCATCCTCAAACGAATTGACCTATTTAACGGGAAAGGTTACGGACGATGCTGGCGATGGACTAATCGGATCCAGTGTGAAGGTGCTACGGGGCGGCGATTTTGTACGCGGCGCCATTACAGATTTGGATGGCAATTATCGTATAATGCTTGGTGCCGGAGTCTATGACCTGGAATTCAGTTATACCGGCTTTCAAACACAACGCGCTGGCAGCGTGCATGTACAGGCAGGAAAAATGAATCATTTGAGTACCATTGTAATGACTAATTCCATCCTGCAAGAAGTACTAATATCTGCCTATAAAGTGCCGCTAATCCAGCAGGACAATACCAGCGGTGGGCAAACCCTCCGCTCAAATCAAATACAGAATTTACCCGTTAGAAACGTAAATGCTATTGTCGCCACAACGGCTGGCACAACCTCCATTGACGGTGGCGCCATCAACATCAAAGGCTCCAGAAGCAACGAAACAAATTATTACATAGATGGAATCCGAGTCACAGGTTCCCTGTCAGACCGGTCGGAGTCAGAATCCATCATAACGGCTTATAAAATACCAATCATTCAGGTAGATGACATGAGCACCGGGCAGGTGTTCAGCAGTGAACAACTGGTGCCGCGTTCCAATTCGAGTGGCCGGATGACGGAGCGGAAGACATCAAAGAACGCATACTATTACGGACAGTCTTATAATTTTATTCAGAGCAGGGTGTTTTATGTGCCGCAGTATGAGCCCAGCCGAACGCCGCAGGAGCGCACAGATTTCCGCCCTACCATTTACTGGAATCCAGCAGTTCAGACGAATAAACATGGCGAAGCGACTGTTGAGTTTTTTACCTCCGATGCCATTACCAATTTCCGGGCGACGCTGGAGGGCTTGAGCGATGCGGGACAGCCCGGACGCTGTGAAAAGCAGTTTTTTGCCCAAAAACCCGTTTCAATAGACCTGAAGTTGCCCGCTTCCGTTATTTCCGGCGATGTCCTGAACTTGCAAATTGCGATAACCAACAACACGAATTATCCAGCAGGGGGCGTTTTGGGGGTTGTAGTACCAGGGCATTTCGAAGCAGTTTCTGGCTTGTTTCCGAAAGGGAGCGAAAGCATTTTAGTGCCTGCCGGGGAAACAAAAATTATATCAGCAGCTTATAAAATTGGCATACAAACAAAAGATGATCAAGGCATTAGCCTACAATTGTCTGCCGATGAAATTATATTGGATGCGTTTGAAAGCCGAATCCGCACCTTGAACGCAGGCTACCCGGCACGCCAGGTAATAGGGGGTTTTAGCCAAAATTCCACTTTCGATGTGAAGCTCCTGCACCCGGTCGAAAACACCCTATCGGCGACGTTGACCGCCTACCCTAACCCTATGGCCGATGTGCTGGCGGGTATGGAACGCATGCTCCGACAACCCTCCGGCTGTTTCGAACAAGTGAGCAGCAGCAACTACCCAAACTTGTTGGTGCTCGACTTGTTGCGCCAACAAAACATCTCCTCGCCGGAAATAGAAGCTCGTGCCATGGAGTACCTGGAAACCGGGTACAAAAAACTGACGGGTTACGAGTGTAAAACTGGCGGCTTCGACTGGTATGGCCGCGATCCAGGCCATGAAGGGCTTACCGCTTACGGCATCCTTCAGTTTACGGATATGGCCAAGGTATTCCCGGTGGACAAAACCATGATCGCCCGTACCGTGAAATGGCTCTCCAGCCGTCGCGATGGGCAAGGGGGTTGGACCTTAAACCCGAACAGTCTGCATGGCTGGCAAAACGACCCGGTGCTCAACTGCTACATCGTATGGGCATTGGCCGAGGCTGGTTACGGACAAGCATTTTTACCTGAAATAGCGCAGGCGAGGGAGCATGCCGTAAAAAGCGAAGATCCTTACCAATTAGCACTGATGGCCAACGCACTGCTCGCGATGGGCGACCCACAAGGCAAGGCGTTATTGCGCCTTTGGGGTGAAAAACAGGAAGAAAACGGCTCTTGGACGGGGAAAAGTCATTCCGCCATGCACGCCTACGGGGATTGTTTCCGCATTGAAACCACCGCACTGACGGCACTTGCCTTGATGAAAACGGGTGAAAAAAGCCTCGCATTGGCTAGGGCAATGGAATACCTTGTCAAGTCCAAAACGGATTATGGATACGGCAGCACCCAAAGTACTGTATTGGCTTTGAAGGCATTGATTCAATACGCTAAATTTGAAGCGAAGGAAGCGCATGACGGCCATTTCAGCGTCATGGTGGATGGTCAGAAAGCGGGTGAATTTTCATATTCCACCAAAAGCCTCAGCAAGTTAGAAATTCCGAACCTGGAAAAATATTTCGCAAGCAATAACCCAACAATAACCATTGTTTTTGACGATGACAAGGCGCTTATCCCGTTTGACCTTGAGGTGAAATACGCGTCGATGTTACCCCAGGATGCCCCCAACTGTCCCCTTTCGCTGTCCACCACTTTGGCGCAAAAAACAGTCAGCATGGGCGAAACGGTACGGCTTTCCGCCACGTTAAAAAACAATACCGACCAGGCGCAGGCATCCCCGATGGTCGTGCTGGGCATTCCTTCCGGCGCGAGTTTGCAGCCCTGGCAACTAAAAAAGCTCGTAGATGAGCACAAATGCGATTTCTATGAACTGTGGGACGGATTCGCTGTTTTCCATTTCGACGGATTGAAACCCAATGAAACACGTGAATTGAACCTCGATCTGCGGGCGGATATTAGTGGTGTGTTCGATGCCCCGGCCAGTCAGGCGTTTTTGTATTACACCAATGACCAGCGGGTGTGGAGTAAGCCGGACAAACTGGAGATTCTTTAAAAAAGGTTTCAAGTTTCAAGGTTTCAGGTTTCAAGGTTTCAAGGTTTCAGGTTTGCACGATCTGTAGTGGCTTTGAAAATGAATTTCAAATTTAACAACAAATCGTGTAAACCTGAAACCTGAAACCTTGAAACCTGAAACCAATTTTCACATTACCTAATTATCACATTAAGTATGTCCAACTACAGCTCCCTGCGTGCCGCCGTCATCGATTTAGAAAAACACGGCATGTTGTTGCGCATCAAGGAGGAAGTAGACCCCAACCTCGACATCGCGGAAGTACATCGCCAGGTATTTGAACGGGGCGGTCCAGCCCTTTTGTTTGAGCGGGTAAAGGGCAGCCCTTTCCAGGCGGTGAGCAATATTTACGGCACATTTGAACGCACGGAGTTTCTGTTTCGCCATACGCTGGATCAGGTAAAAAAGGTGATTGAGCTAAAAAAAGACCCGGCTAATTTTTTGAAAAAGCCAGGCCGCTACCTTGGCGCACCTTTGACTGCGCTTTCGGCCCTGCCCATGAAAAGCCGCTTCGGCACGCCCGTGACCTGGGGCAGT
>JBBRWA010000227.1:0-10157 GCA_038246345.1 Chitinophagales bacterium | reverse complement strand
TCACCCGTATTATGTTCGACAACTTCGAGCTCCCCATCCTGCACGAAGCGGTAGCCATAGTAAACAAACGATTTGAAACCGAAGCTTCCGGCGGTGTTACCCTGTTCAATGTGCGGAAATTCGCCCAAACAGGCGTGGATTTTGTGTCAGCAGGCGCGCTCACACACTCCGCGCAACCGCTTGACCTCAGCTTAAAAATTATACGTTAATTACGGTGGACGGTGGACGGTAGACGGTGGACGGTAGCACAGCATTTGTTTTTATTTGTAAATTTGTTTTCCAGCACTTTAATCTAATGATTCATAAGTTTTTCAAAACGTTAGTTAGGGTGCTGAAACACAATATTCTAAGTTATCACAAAAGTTGTGCTACCGTCTACCGTCTACCGTCCACCGTCCACCGTCAATCTCATTAGCAAATGGGTGCCGACGATTTTTACTGGTATGCCAGCATCATTATTTTCATTCCCTGGGCGCTGTTGATCGCTGCCCCGAATTGGAAATTGACCGAGCCAATTGCATTTGGCGCGGCGATTATTTTGCTGATAGCAGCCGCTATTTTCACGTTTATTTACTTGATTGGTGGCGATGACGACGGCAGTTTTTTGAGCCTGGAGGGGTTTAAGAACCTCTTTCGCAACAAAGAAATGCTGCTGACCGGCTGGTTGAATTATTTGTCATTCTGTCTGCTGGTGGGCACCTGGCAATCGCACGATGCCCGGCAGTTGAAAATAGGCCACCTTTTTGTGGTGCCGAGTTTATTGCTCACCATGCTCACAGGCCCCGCCGGGGTGCTGTTGTATATGGTGTTGCGCTTTTTTAAAACGAAAAAATGGGACATTAAATAAATAAGGGGTTTCAAGGTTTCATGGTTTCATGGTTTCATGGTTTACACGATCTGTTGTCAATTTTGAAAAGCTATTTCAAGGTTGCGAACCAATCGCGTAAACCATGAAACCATGAAACCATGAAACCGTGAAACCTTTTTTAAATAACGTATTTAAAAATGGATTTCTCCGAACTGGGATTGCATCCCGACGTGCTGGATGGTATCGACGCACTGAATTTTAAAACGGCAACGCCGATTCAGGCTCAGGCCATACCGCTTATTTTACAAGGCCGCGACGTGATTGGTGTCGCGCAAACGGGAACGGGCAAAACTGCCGCTTTCGTGCTGCCAGTTATCGACCTGATCCTCGACGAGCCCGCTTCCAAGTATGTGCATGCGCTGATTGTCGTGCCGACACGCGAACTGGCGCTGCAAATCAACAAGGCCATTGAAGCCTATTCCTACTTTACAGGCACATCCTCTATGGCCATTTACGGCGGTGGCAGTGGTGCTGACTATGCTCAGGAAAAAATAGCCCTGACGAAAGGTGTGGACATTGTGATCGCGACCCCTGGCCGACTGATTTCGCACATGAGCATGGGTTATGTCGACTTCTCCAAGTTGCGCTTTTTGATACTGGATGAAGCCGACCGCATGCTCGACATGGGCTTCCAGCCGGATCTGTTGCGCATCATTGACAGTACCAACAAGGACAGGCAGACTTTGCTCTTTTCAGCGACCATGCCGAGCGGGGTACTGAAATTGGCCAAGACGATGTTGCGCAACCCGGAAACCATCACGATTGCGCTTTCGAAGCCGGCAGAAGGCGTTAGTCAAAGTGCCTATTTGGTTGGCGATTCGCAGAAAATACCGCTGATGGTGGAAATTTTGGATGGCCGCGAAGGGCAGCGGATCATTGTTTTTGCCTCCACAAAATCGGCTGTATCCAAGTTGTTCCAAAAATTGCGCAGCAAAAAATACAACGTCGCACAAGTGAGCAGCGACCTGGAACAGGAGGAGCGCGAACAAGTGATGCTCAGCTTCCGCAACAGCGTGGTCGACATCATTGTGGCCACCGACGTGCTCAGCCGCGGCATCGACATCGATGGCATCGACCTGGTGGTGAACTATGATATTCCCCGCGACGCCGAGGATTATGTGCACCGTATTGGTCGCACAGCCCGCGCAGCAAAGAAAGGTGAAGCCATTACCTTGATATCGCCGGAAGAAGTTTATAAGTTTAAAAAGATTGAAAAGCTGATTGGGCGTGAGGTGGATAAGCTGCCATTGCCTGCCAATATAGGCCCTGCTAGTAGCGAGCGGAATGCACCAAGGGGGCGCGATGATCGCCGCCGGGATCCGCGGAAGGAGGGGCAGAAGCCTAGTTCCGGGGAGGGGGGTGAGCAGCGGAAGAAGCGGCCTTGGCGGGGGAAGCCGAAGCCGAAGGGTGGTGCGCCGGGATAGGTGGGCCTAAAACCCGTAGGTCTTAAACCTCAGAACCCCTCTAAAAAAACCTGCGGTTTTTTTAGAGGGGTTCTGAGGTTTAAGACCTACGAGGTTTATGCAGAATGCCCCTCACCAACCCCGGCCCCTCATACACCAACCCCGAATACACCTGCACCAAATCAGCCCCCGCATCCAGCTTTTCCTGCGCAGATGCAGCAGAGTCAATGCCGCCAACGCCGATGATGGCAATCCCTGGCCCTAATTTCTCGCGCAAGTAACGGATCACCGCCGTTGCACGTACGCGCAGGGGTGCGCCGCTGAGGCCGCCCATACCCATGACATCCACATCGGCCTTATCGGTATTCAAGCCCTCCCTGGATATGGTGGTATTGGTGGCAATCACGCCGGCCAAACCAGTTTCCTGAATAATATCGGCGATGTCGTCGAGTTGGCTGTCGCTGAGGTCGGGCGCGATTTTGAGGAGTATCGGTTTGGGTGAAGCTTGGGTTTTGTTCTTTTCTTGCAACAGATTCAACAAGCGCGTCAAGGGCGCTTTTTCCTGCAATTCCCGCAGCCCTGGCGTGTTGGGCGAACTCACATTCACCACAAAATAATCGACCCAGGGAAACAGCTTTTCAAAACAAATAAGGTAGTCTTGCTCGGCCTCCTCGTTCGGGGTGGCCTTGTTCTTGCCGATGTTTCCGCCGATGATCAGGCCATCGGGAACGCCTTTTTGGCGCAATTGCTGCAAGCGATCTACCAGCGCATCCAATCCCTTGTTGTTGAAACCCATGCGGTTGATCAAGGCGCGATCGGCGGGCAAGCGAAACAAGCGAGGCTGAGGGTTGCCGTCCTGTGGCTTGGGCGTCACCGTGCCCACCTCAATAAAGCCGAAACCCAGGCAGGCCATGCCTTCGATGTGTTTTCCATCCTTGTCAAAACCAGCGGCCAGACCCACGGCATTGGGGAATGTCAATCCGATCACTTTGCGCTCCAGGCTTTTGTCTTGCACACAAAAAAGGCTTTTTAACAACCAGCGCGTTGGCGGAAATGCAGCGGCCAGGTCGAGGAAAAACACGGTGACCCGGTGGGCGTTTTCGGGAGAAAGGGCGAAGAGGATGGGTTTGAGTAGGTTGTACACTTTTTTGAGTTATGAGTTATGAGAGATGAGTTATGAGTTATGAGTTATGAGTTATGAGTGATGAGTGATGAGTGGCAAAAGTCGGGAAAACTGGGGATAATTGGGGGGGCAAAAAAAACCCGGCTACGACTTTTCGCAACCGGGGCTCTCGCCTATGAAGCATAAGACATCTGAACCAAATGGAATGGAATTAAGGGGTAGGGGCTGGGGTATTTCTTGATTGATGTGCTTTTTAGGGTTTCTCTTAGCCAAGCAATGGGCAAAAAAAATACCTATCCAGTGCAGCAGCTGAATGAAAGAATGAAGCGATAGCATACCATCGAGAAAAAATTTGCCAAATTACAAGGCAACGACAGCGATTAAACGCAAGGAGGGAGGAAGTTGCAGGACTGCTCTCATGGGGAAAACAGTTGCGGTGTAATCGGATAATGTTCATTCTCAGGTAAGCGGATTAAATACTCATGCAAATGTAGCTTGACTAAATGAAAAGACGAAGCCTTGGGTTTCATTTAATGCATACTGTCGTCCGGCTGTCGTTTTGTAGTCCGAATAGGATATTTGACTTTTTTTTCATGTTTAGGGGCGTGTTCTATTAGGTAAACAATGCTCTTTTCAGCTCTTCTACTTTGCCAATTGTCTGTATCCGAATATCATAGCGCTTGGGGTCGATGCCTTTCATACCATATTTTGAAACGTATATTTCCTTGAAGCCCAACCTTGCAGCCTCTGCAATGCGCTGTTCGACACGCTGAACGGATCTGATTTCTCCTGACAGCCCTATTTCTCCTGCAAAGCAAATATTCGAGGGCACACTCACATCCAGGAGGCTGGAAATAAGTGATGAAACGATGGCCAAATCGATACCCGGATCTTCCACCCGAATGCCACCTGCCAAATTTAAAAATACGTCGTTGATGCTAAAAAAGTACCCGCAACGCTTTTCCAACACCGCCAGCAGCATGGAAAGGCGGCGCATGTCGAAGCCCGTAGCAGAGCGCTGGGGGGTGCCAAATACGGCTTTTGACACCAGCGCCTGGGTTTCAATGAGCATGGGTCGCATGCCCTCCATGGTGGCCGCTACCGCACAGCCGCTCAGCTCTTCGTCTTTTTGACTCAACAACAACTCAGACGGATTGCTTACCTCCCGCAGTCCGTCGCTTTGCATTTCATAAATACCCATTTCGTCGGTGCTGCCGAATCGGTTCTTCAGGGTACGCAAAATGCGGTAGGTATTGTGCCGGTCGCCCTCAAATTGCAACACACAATCGACGATATGCTCCAACAATTTCGGGCCAGCGATGTCGCCTTCCTTGTTGATATGCCCGATGAGCATGATGGGTATATTGGTCTCCTTGGCAAAGCGCAGGAATTCACCTGCGGACTCCCGCACCTGCGCGATGCCGCCTGGGGCAGAATCCAGGTGCGGCGTGCTCATGGTTTGAATGGAATCCACCACCATGAGTTGGGGTTGCAGGTCGTTGGCCTGTTGCAGTATTTTTGAGGTATTGGTTTCAGTAAGGATGTAGCAGTCCGACTTGAAATTGGCGACGCGGTCGGCCCGCATCTTGATTTGTTCTTCACTTTCTTCTCCACTCACATACAACACTTTTGCGGGCAATTGCATGGCCACTTGCAACATCAGGGTGCTTTTGCCGATGCCGGGCTGCCCGCCCATCAGTATCAGCGATCCAGGGACGATGCCGCCGCCGAGTACCCGGTTTAGTTCCTGGTCGGGCGTGGCCATGCGTTGGGTGTTACCCGTTTGCACGTCTTGTAAGCGCACAGCCCTGGGGGCCTCCGAACGGCTGGTTGGCGCCCAGGAGCGGCGTTTTTCTTCGTTGGCGGTCTCTTTCTGGATCAGTTCTTCTTGGTAGGTGTTCCATTCATTGCATTGGGGGCATTTGCCCAGCCACTTAGGCGCGGAGGCGCCACAATTGGAACAGAAGAAGATGGTACGCGCTTTGGCCATGGAATCAAATTTGTTTTTAAAACACAAATATCGTATTTTAAAACAAATTCTGTTGGATTATTTTGGGGGGTTGGGCGGATCAAGAGAGTGGGTGTATTGATGGAGGCTGTATATGTTATTTAGCATCAATGTTTTGCAGCAAGCCATACAATTCCTCAGTCGTCAACCCGCTCAAAAAGCCTCGGTTCACACCGCTTCGGGACGCTTATAAAACAACCCGTTATTGCAACGTGCGCCGCAGTTTGTCCCGCTCCTGCGTGATCCTGGCATTGCCCGGGTCCAGTTCGAGGTATTTGTTGTAATCCTTCAGGGTTTCCGCGGGCTGTTTGAGTTTAAGGTACAGAATGCCCCGGTTCAGGTATCCCGTTTTATTGCCGGGGTCGAGTTTGAGTCCTTCGTTAAAGTCCCGCATCGCCTGTTCCAACTGGTTGATGGTACCAAGCGCCGCGCCGCGGTTGATGAGCATAGCGCCCCTGACCTGGGGCCGCACCTTGTCGTCGGCCAGTTGCAGGCTGCTGTTGTATTCGCCAAGCGATTGCCTTAGGTATTCGGCCGAAACCTCTTTAGCGTATCTCCCCGACATGGCCATGTCGAAATAGGTCTTGCCGCGGCTGTTGATCAGTTCCGCATTTTGCGGTTCCAAGGCGATAGCACGTTGATAATCGTTCAGCGACTCCTCGTAACGTTGCTGACTGCGGTAATACTGCCCACGATACCAGTACGGCAGGCCGCTTTTCTCGGCCGAGTATTTGATCACATGCGACCAAAGGGTTTCGCTGTTTTTCCAAATGGTGATCTGGAAATAGGTCATCGCCACATACACCAGGGTCAGGATACCAAGTCCGATTTTCCATTGGCTACTCAGCGCTTGGTCTTGTGCGCGCCGATCGTACAACCAGGCCGCCACGGCGAAAAAACCGAAATAGGCCACGTAGGTAAAGCGATCCGCCAGGTATCCCTGTCCGGCCGTTTGCACCTGCAGGAGGAACATGACGTTGAAAAAGAAAAACAGGAAGCCGAACACCCACATGCGCTGCCCGGCGCGGTGCAGGCGCCAAACCAGGTAAGCGATGCCCGCGAAAAGCAGCGGGGAAACATAAATCCATACCGGCAATTGCTTCGGATAAACATACAGCGGCAGCATGGGGAAAGGCAGCACGAGTTTGTATACGTACACGCAAAACGACCAGGCACCGATGCACAAACGGTCGGCCAGCGTAAAATTCGTCAAGCTGACGTCTGTGGCGCCCTGCAAACCCAGCGTGTACACATTGATCAGGCCGAAAATGAGCGCCAGTATCCAGAAGGGCGCTTTGTCGAGCAGGACTGATTTCAGCGTAAAAGGCCGCTTTAGCCAGTAATCGACGGCCAGCATGGACAGTGGAAGGGCGACGGCCTGTACTTTTGACAAGCAGGAAAGGAATGCAAAGAGGATGGCGATCACATAAAAACGCCGCCCGTTTTGGCCGGCATCATCCGCTTTGATCTGGCGGATATAGTACCACAAGGCGGCAAAGAAAAAGACGGCGAACAGCACATCTTTCCGTTCCGTGGCCCAGGCCACCGATTCCACGCGCATCGGGTGGATTGCGAACAACAGTCCGCCGATAAAAGCGCCGACCTGGCCGATGCCCATGGACATCAGCACCCGAACCACGAAAAACACCACAAGCGCATGGAGCAGGATGTTGTCGAAATGAATCAGGGTGGGATTGAATCCGCCGGCCAGCATTTTTTCCAGGTAGAAACTGAAGATGCTCAGGGGGTTGTAATTGCCCAGTCCCGCAGAGCCTTGCACGATGTCGAAAATATTCCAGAAGCTGCCGCCGTTGGGCTGCGCAAGGTTCGGGTTGTTGAGAATGGTGGCCTCGTCGTCCCAGTTCACGAACCCGTTGCTAAGCGTCGGCAAATAGGCTACGGAAGCGATGGCCGCAGCCATCCAAGCGCCCGGGCGGAACCAAGCATTTTGGGGTTTCGGATTTGGTCTGGCTGCTGTTGACGGAGCTGGTTTGGCCTGTCCCCTATTTTTTTTCATGAATGGTGTTTCAAAAAGTGCGACAGAAAAAAAGTCTTCATTTTAGTAGTCGCTAAACCACCCTAAAAAAGAAGACCAAATAGCAATTTAGCAAAACACAAATTACGGTACTTTTGAAGAAATTAGCAAACCTGAAAGACGGTTCTGATATCCAGCGTCTCTGATCTATTTGATCAGAGACGCGACTACTTGCATCGCTCAAGAATATTTCAAAGCATCTTGTATTAAATTGCACTTTTGAAACCTTTATATCTTCGATGAAAACGTTCTCCTCAACATCGTCCTCTAGCCCTTCTTTATTTTGTAATCTCATGTTTTCATTTTCTACATCATTATCAGTATCGCCAAATTCTTCTTCTTCAAATGATTCGCCATATTCAATTAGGCCAAATACCTCCTCATAGTCTTTGCCGCTTAATGACTCACCAAAATTATATGAGTTAAGAATTACTTTGTAGTAGCCTAACGCCTCTTTTTTGGTTAAAAATACATTGTTACCTATTAAAAGCGGTTTTCGCATATTTTATTTTTTTTAGTTACCACCAACGGCTGGCTGGCTGCCGTGCCGCCGCGCATTGGTTGCGGACTGGCTGTTGGGCAGTATGGGCAGTAAGCCGTTGATGGGCGGTTTATTTACTGGGACGGTTCTCCACGATTTCTTTTACCTCCTCGACTGTCATTTTTGATAATTTGGCTATTTTTTCAATAGGCATTCCATCTTCAAAGAGTTCAACAACAAGTTCGTATTTACCATCTTTTTTTGCCTTATCTAACCTCGCCCTTTCATCTTCTTCACGCATAAACGCATATTCGTAAGCGTCCAATTCTTCCTGTGTCCATGTTTGGACATTGGCTTCCTCGTATGCCAATTTCAACCCCTCATCATTGATATTATCAGGTATAACTTCAAGATTCTCAGCGTTTTTGATGAAGTATACCCATTTTTCGGTGAGTGTTTTCAATTCAGCCAATTCTTTGGTGAATTTTGGCAACTCGATGAAAGTGAACTCCATATCTTTAATGGTTTGTTCTCCTGTCTCAACGTCCCGTATTTGGCTGCGACTTATATAATTTTTATTTTCGGTATGCTCGAAGTCGAGGATACCGATGAAAATGACAGGGTGCAGTTTTCGATAAAAATCAGCCCTTTTGATTTGGTCGGAATAACTTTTAGATGAATAGAAAAGCACCCTTTTGGCAAAGCCATCAATATCACCTACTTGCATTTCGATGATATATGTCCGTCCCATTTGATCGGTCGCTTTTACATCAATAATAGTTACTTTTCCTCCTTTGAGTTTGGGAAGTTGATACGGGTTGAGGATTATAACTTCCGTAATCCTTTGGTCTCCGTGAAAGTCCAAGACAGCGTTCAGGAATGAAATGAGCGTTTCCTTTCGGTTCTCGTTGCCGAAAATCTTTCGAAACGCAATATCGTTTTTTACATCTACAAATTTCATATTATAAATTTTGATGTAAAATTAGCGATTTTTACTCAAAAGAGGCGAATTTGGTTTTCATTATCGACTCTGTTCTTGTATATACCTGTCCATAAATCTAATGCTCTGATTCCTTTCTTCCAAAAAAACATTGCTATACTGATTAGCAGCATTACAATAAGCCAGCCCGTCCCAATTTTGAGCAGTATTTCCTGTTAAGCAATAACTACATACGGGAGCCGTGTTTTCGTAATATTGAACCATCCCTTCATCCATAAGTTGTTTTTTTGTGTGCCTTTAGAATAATGTGTGCGGGTTCGACTTTTTGGGGCATGTCATGGCCCTGCAATTGGGCTTTCCAACTGCGGTCAGACGGGAATTAGGGGGTTATTCCTTGTGATAGCGCCCGTTGGCGGCCGTGCGGTCAGTTGTCCCATAGTTGCCTTGAAGACTTTGGTGGGCAATGCTTCGACACATACCCAGTTGTTCGCGCCACAGGCTTGGCAGGGCGGGCTTGCGGTGAGCAGCACTTCTTCGAAAGGCACTTCCTGGGCGAGGTTTTGGCTCTTTTCCACTGGCCCGAGCTGCTCTTGTGCGCTTGCGAGCTTGGTCTTTCTGTTTCGGATCGCGACCAGACCGAAGTGCCGGATCTTGTGGAAGCCGTATGGCGGCACGTGGAGCAAGAAGCGCCGGATGAACGCTGCGGTGTCGAGCGTCATCGTCTTGTCCCGATCCTTGTCCCGGCGGTCTTTGTAGGCAAATGTGACCTTGTCATCGGCTATGTTCAGGATGCGCCGGTTGCTGATGGCGATACGGTGGGTGTACCGGCCCAAGTATCGTACCACCCCGACCAAAGTACGGGGCAGGCTCTGCTCGGGCCCGCACATTGGGGCTTTGGCGTAGACGACCCATTTGGATCGGTACAGCTGGTTCATGAGCGTCATAAATGTCCGTTTGTCCTCGAAGGGTCGTGCGCTGCCGAAAAAAGATAGGTTTCCTTCTCTGTATAGTTTTTTGAAGGCAGCCAGGAGCTTTCCGCGGAACAGTGCCGACAAGACATCGACGGGGACAAGGAAGCCTTTTTTGGCAGGCACCCAACTGCCGTCGGGCCGGATTCCGCCGCCGGGGACGATGCAGTGGATCCCGATAATAATCGGGACAGGCTATGGGGGTGGAAGTTTAGTTTTTGGCCCCAGAGCCTGTCCCGTACCGAAGGTCGGGATGTGCAGCACGGCCAGCATTCCGGGCTGTGCGCCGAGCCAACGCGGCTGCCGGGCCAGTTGGTCGAGCGTCTCCCAG
>JBBRWA010000226.1:0-10178 GCA_038246345.1 Chitinophagales bacterium | reverse complement strand
TAAGCCAACTTTGTTGTTTTTCAAATATATCTTTGGCAACACTCAAATATTCAGATCGTCGATTGGGCTTTTGATCTTATCCCAACCTTTTTTTTGATTTACGATTAACGAATGATGATTTACGATTTTTGAAGTTTATACGCGATTTGTGCGGCATTTTGGCTGTTTTCTTCGATTTTGGCAGATAGAAACGCTTTCCAGATTGGTATTTGGTTCTATAATAGAAAGGGCTGATGCCATGTTCATTTGTCTGCTTTTCATTTGATTCAGAACGAGACATCAACGCAGCGCCAACTTCAACAATCGTAAATCATCACTCCTCAATCGTAAATAAAATTATTTTCCGCCCTGCGTGGGTGTTGCGGGGTGAAAACACCCGCGCAGGGCGTTTGGCGGGGAAGGGAACCTTTGGCAGGTGGGGAGAATACCAAGCAAGGCGAAAAATTGATAATAATAGTAGGCTGGGGGTAGGTATATTTGTGGCAGATGAGGTTGGACAGATTATTAAATTTTTTTATGGAGAAAACTTGCGCCGGAATCCTGCTATTCCTCTTCGCTTGCCGCCTGGCCTCGCAAACGCCGGCAACCGTCTCCTTTCTTACCGTCAACGACGGCCTGTCGCAAGGCATGAGTTTCGACCTTTTGCAGAGCAGGGACGGCTTCCTCTGGATAGCGACCAAAGACGGGCTGAACCGCTACGACGGCTCCCGGTTCGAGGTTTTCTCGCCCGACCCATTCGACCCCTTCGCCATCAGGGGCAGTGAGGTTCGGGCACTTTTTGAAGACAGCCGGGGCTGGATTTGGGTTTCACTCTTTGATGAGGGCTTGGATGTGCTGGATCCCTCAAGCGGCCGTTTTTTTCATGTAAAACACAAAGACAATACTTTTTATACAGAAAACATTGCCGAGACGCCGGATGGCTCCATTTGGTTTACCTACGATAACACGGTCTGGAAAGTCAGCATTGAAAAAGATATGCTGGAAAAGGCGGCGGAGCAAGGCAATGCCATCATCGAACCGCCGTACAAGGCCATTGCCATATCACCAATAAGCGCATGGCCAGATGGAACAGAGGGCGTAAGCAGTCTGTTGTTCACGCAGAAACAAAAACTTTTGGTGGGTACGAATCAGGGTGTGTGCCGGGTTGACATTTCCACGGGTCAGGTCTTGCCTGAACTGCCCATTCCCGATTGTCTTGTGTTGTGGATGACTGAAAGCAAATCGGGCGAATTGCTCATAAAAGGAGACCAGTTAGAGAGACCCCAACTTTGGGTACGGATAGTGGATGGGGAAATCCAATACACAGAAGATCTCCGCTCAGGCTACTCCCGTTCCAGGTTTATTTATGACGATGAAGGGTGTTTTTGGGTATTCCGGGACGGAGGTCTGCAAAAATGGCGTCCGTCTGCGTTTTTTGACCACGGCCGCCCGGAAATGGAAATAGGCGCTGACAAATTACGGGTCAATAAGGGTTATGCCGGCACTGCTTTGTTGGTGGACAAAAGCGGCATTGTATGGGCAGGGACCGATGGCTACGGCATCGTAAAAATCAATGAAAAAGGACAGAAATTCAGAACAGTCCTTCCGGGCATCTCGCATCGGTTGATATTGGAAGACCCGGCGGGAGGTTTTTACACTTCGTGGTTTCCGGATAAAAAATTCCTTTCCAAAAATTTCGACCGCAGCATTCCCAATTCTGAAGCAACGTTAGCCCGCTATCAAACAGGCGGAAAAATTGTAGCCTTCGACCCGGCAGGCAATACCTGGAACCTGGAAGGTTGGTACCCTGCAGGTGGCGGCACCATCTTGTCCCGCATAGATGCCGTGACCAAAACAAAAAAGACGTTCCCGTTTGAAGGGATTACATTGCTGTGCGACCGCAACGGGAAAATAGTGAGCGTCAACGAAAAAGGGCTGCACCGCTTCGACCCCGCTACGGAAACCAGCCGGCTTTTCCCTTTTGAAAAACCTCAAAAAAGGTTGTCCGAAAACGCTCATTTTCTGTACGAAGACAGCGAAGGCGCCATCTGGATTTTCGGCTTCATGGGACTGGTCAAAGCCGTGCCCGACAAGAGCGAATATCGTTTCGAGCAATATGGGAACGACCCTGCCGACCGCAGTTCCCTGTCCATCAACACTGTGCTCAGCGTCGCCGACGACCCGCTCGAACCCCGGCGCTACCTTTGGGTGGGTACCAAAGGCGGCGGATTGAACCGGCTGGACAAGGCATCGGGCACGTTCAGACATTTTACCAAAGCAGAAGGACTTCCCGACAATGTGGTGTACGGCATTTTGACACAAGACCGGCCCGGCGGAAGCCAGTCGCCCGGCTACCTCTGGATGAGCACGAACAAGGGCCTTTGCCGCTTCGACGTACGGGCGGAAACGACCAAAAATTTCACCGTGGCGGACGGCCTGCAGGACAATGAGTTCAACAGCGGAAGCTACCTGAAAACCCGTGACGGCAGCCTGATTTTCGGCGGCGTAAACGGCCTCAACGTGTTCCACCCGGACAGCCTGCACTTCAATGAAAATGTACCGCAGGTGCATATTGTCGGGCTAAAGGTCAATAACAGACCCATTTCGGATTTCGGATTTCGGATTTCGGGATTATCCGGTACGCATTCCGCAATCCGCAATCCGCATTCCGCAATCGTATTGTCCCACGACCAAAACCTGCTCAACTTCGATTTTGCAGCACTCGAATTCACCAACCCCTCCCAAAACCAATACCGCTACCAACTTGTGGGCGTAGACGAGGACTGGGTGGCATTGGGTGCCAAAAACAGTATCCAGTTTGCCAACCTCGCCCCGGGCGATTACACCTTCAAAGTGGATGGCAGCAACAACGATGGCGTCTGGAGCGAGCATCCCGCCGAACTGCGGTTTACCATTCGCCCGCCGTGGTGGGCAAGATGGTGGGCTTTTGCCCTGTACCTTGCCATGGGGTTATCGGCTATTGGGCTTTTTTATCGCTATCGGCTTCGTCAAAAACTTAAGCATCAGGAGACCTTGCGCCTGCGGGAAATGGACGACTTCAAAAGCCGCTTTTTTACCAACATCACCCATGAGTTCCGCACACCCCTGACCGTTATTTTGGGCATGGGGGAACAACTTGCGAAGGAGGAAACAGACGTACAAAAGAAAGGCATGCTGGGCCTCATCAAGCGCAACGGCGAATCCCTACTGCGGCTCATCAGCCAGTTGCTCGACCTGGCCAAACTGGAGTCCAAGGCTTTGAAAATCAACAACATCCAGGGCGATGTGCTGACGTACTTAAAATACATCGCCGAAAGCCTGCACTCCCTCGCCAATGCCCAAAACGTGCTGCTGCGGGTGGAGAGCAAGAAACGGGAAATCGTTATGGACTACGACCCGGAGCGTTTTTTGCAGGTCATCCACAACCTATTGTCCAATGCCATCAAGTTTACCCCGTCCGGCGGGAAAGTAATGTTGCGGGTGGATGTGCAGGACAACTGGCTGCACATTTCGGTAACGGATTCGGGCGTAGGTATTCCGGAAGATGAACTGCCGCACCTGTTCGAACGGTTTTTTCAGGCCAAAAACCAGGAGCATGCAAAAGCGGGGGGGACGGGCATTGGGCTTTCCCTGGCCGCCGAACTGGTCAGGGCGATGGGCGGCAGCATTTCCGTAGAAAGTACCGTCGGCGTGGGCAGTACGTTTTTGGTGAAATTGCCGGTGACCAATACGAGCGCTTTTACGGAAAAAACGCCCAACATGGAGCCGGAAGGATGGGAATCTTCCACAGCAACCCTTCCAGTCAGAACGACTTCGGACCCACATGATTCCGACTCGTCCCTGCCACAAATTCTGCTCATCGAGGACAACCCCGACGTGGTGGAATACTTGACGGCCTGCTTGCAAAATCCGGGCGACCGCAACACGGGCGACCACGAGGGTCGCCCCTACCGATTGGACTTCGCCTACAACGGCATGGCCGGCATTGAGCATGCCCTCGCGTCAGTGCCCGACCTCATTGTGAGCGATGTGATGATGCCCATCAAAGATGGCTTCGAGGTGCTGGAAACCCTGAAGAAAGACGCGCGCACGAGCCATATCCCCATCATTTTACTGACCGCAAAAGCGGATGTGCAGAGCCGCTTGGCGGGGCTGCGGCGCGGTGCCGATGCCTATTTGTCAAAGCCTTTTAACCAGGAAGAATTGTTGGTGACGGTGGAAAACCTGCTCGAACTGCGGCGTAAGTTGCAGGAGAAGTATGGGCAATTGGACATTCAGAAAATTGAAGTTGACGAGACCGAAAACTCCGCCGACCCCGAAGACATATTCCTGCAAAAATTCCGCACGCTCGTAGCGGCCAACCTATCCGACACGGACTATGAAATGGTACACCTGGAGCGTGCCCTTGCGATGAGCCGCAGCCAGATTTACCGCAAGGTGAAAGCGCTGACGGGGAAATCACCCAGCTTGTTTATCCGTTCCATCCGGCTGCACCACGGCAGGCATTTGCTGCTGAGCACCACCCTTACCGTATCAGAAATTGCGTACGAAGTGGGCTACGCCGCGCTTAATAATTTCTCGGATGCTTTTGTGGAGGAGTTTGGGGAGCGGCCGGGGAAGGTGCGGGGGTGAACATGAGCCATGCTACGCTGTCTACCTTGCCCCAATCGGCACTAGGATTCAACGCTTTTCCTTGTCTGCAAGACCTCCGAAACCTGGGCAGAAGATGGAAGGCTGAGGTATTGCAAAAACTCGTTTTTCTTTCCTTCTTTCATAAATTGACCGCCGTAGTAGGCCGTGATCGTACTGCTGTTCACATCTTGCACGCCTCTTGAAGAAACACAGAGGTGGTGTGCGTCAATCACGATCGCTACGTCGTCTGTGCCGAGGGTGCGGCAAAGATCCTGTGCAATCTGCATGGTCAGGCGTTCCTGCACCTGGGGGCGCTTGGCGAAGTATTGAACGATGCGGTTAAGTTTTGACAAACCAATCACGCTGCCGTTGGAAATGTAGGCAATATGCGCTTTGCCGATGATGGGTACGAAGTGGTGTTCGCAGTTGGAATAGAAGGTGATGTCTTTTTCCACCAGCATCTCGTAGTAGTTGTATTTGTTGTCGAACATGGCCACTTTGGGCTTGTTCGCAGGGTCGAGACCACTGAAGATTTCTTTGACATACATCTTGGCAACTCTTTTAGGGGTGCCGCGCAGACTGTCGTCGCTGAGGTCGAGGCCCATCGTGAGCATGATTTCCCTAAAATGGTGCTCGATTTTGGCTATTTTTTCCTCGTCGGAGAGCTCGAAGGCATCGGGGCGGAGGGGCGTTTCTAGGGAGGTCATGATGTGATCGTCGCCAATATCGTCGTCGGTCAAAAGGAGGTTAGGGCCGAAATTGCTTTTTGATTGGAACATAATTTTTGACTGTTTGGTCAATTTTTTAATGACCCTATAATAACCTTAGTTTTTGCTTTTTGTTTAACTTTTACTGTTATATAATTCAACAAACCCATGTAGCCAAGCAAGGAGAAGCCCGGATAAGCACCAACTTCTCAAAGTTAAAAATGGAAAAAGCGCATCTTTTCGGTATGATAAGCTGATAAGCGCCGTTGATTTACCCTGTCTTGCTCAGCCCCCTGTTGAATATTTCTTTCACCATTCCGAACATCATCGCAGAAAAATCCTCCTTAAACTCTTTGTTGTCTGAATACAGTTTATAGAGGTCAAAGTTTGTAGGAATATGCTTTAGGAGCCTGGCGCGAGCGAAGCTTTAGGATAGATCTGTTTCCAACGGGTTTTATTCATTTCAGCTATCTCCGATGCAGTTAATTCAGTTATGTCAATATAAACCACAAGCCCTCCCATGGCACTTTGCAGTCTATTAATTTTAATTATCTGATTGATAATATCGTCTTTAGTCTGTGATTGTACAAAGACTGGAATAAAAATGAGTAGGAACGTTATTAATTTCATGAAATTATTTTTTTGGAGGCAAAACTATTCGAGGCTTACGAAGTGGGCTACTCCGCGCTTAATAATTTCTCGGATGCTTTTGTGGAGGAGTTTGGGGAGCGGCCGGGGAAGGTGCGGGGGCGAAGGGGGACGCATGAATACCCCGTAACGAATTGACTTTTTTTGATTGACGATTGATGATTGATGATTGACGATTTTTGAAGTTTATACGCGATTTGGACGAAATTTTGGCTATTTCCTTCGGTTTGGCAGTTAGAAACGCTTTCCAGATTGGTATTTGGTGCCGTAATAGAAAGGGCTGATGCCATGTTCATTTGTCTGCTTTTCATTTGATTCAGAACGAGACCTCAACGCAGCGCCAACTTCTAAAATCGTAAATCATCAATCGTCAATCGTCAATCAAATTATATTTGGTATTTAACGCTTTTGCTTCACAATATTCAGGCGTCTGCCCTGGAGGGAATGGGTTTATCTCGTCGTGTTTAGCCCCCTGCTAAATATTTCTTTTACCATTCCGAACATCATGGCCGAAAAATCCTCCTTAAACTCTTTGTTGTCTGAATACAGTTTATAGAGGTCAAAGTTTGTCGTGATGTGCTTGAGCAATTCCTGGCCAACAATTTTATCACTGGTTATTCTTGCATTTTGGTCGTCCGAATGTTGAATAGACGTTATCAACTCTTGATTCTGCGCAACGTCCCGCGCAACATTCTCCGCCATTTGCCGAACCTTGTCCACATCCTCAAACTGTGTCCCGTAACGGTCGTTGAACGTTTGCAGGATGTTTGAAAGCCTGTCTATTTCAGGTTGATTGGTTCCGCCGCGCATCTCGGTCGGAATTGGCTTCAGGTCTTCGCCTTGCTCCATTAAAATATGGGTCGTTGCTTCCAATTGCAAGCGATAACTATCCATATCAATGTTGTTCAAAATGCCCTGTGCTAAATCAAGGGGCGTTTCGCCGCCCAATTTATGTTGCAAGTTGTTTAAAAATATGTAAAGCCTTTCCAAATAGGGGCTTTCAAAATCCACAATTTGAGAAAGGAAAACATACAAGCGAACGTATGTTTTAACCTTTGCCCTGAAATCTACTTGTTGTTCTTCGGCCAAATCGTTTTTGAAAATAGCAGCCGAACGGTCAAGCATATCATGTAATTGGTCAATGGGACTATTGGCCAAAATCTTATCTGAATATTCATTGACTTGCTCCTTGGTGTACACCTGGTAGTTGTCCAAAGCTTCTTGCAAGTCAAACAATTTATTAGGGTCTGTCGCTTCGCCTAAAATGGTGCTTTCAAAATACGGTTCAAATGCGGCCTTAATGTCGTCGGCTGTGTTGGCAAAGTCCAACACAAAGGTTTCTTCCTTTAATGGATGGCTCCTGTTCAACCTTGAAAGCGTTTGCACGGCATTTACACCGCCCAGTTTTTTATCGACATACATGGTGTGCAACAGCGGCTGGTCAAAACCTGTTTGAAACTTATTGGCCACCAACAAAAAACGATACTCACTTTTCTCAAATTCGGCAGGAATGGCGTTGCTCGAAAATCCATTCAAATTCGCTTCCGTTTGACCATCAATTTCTCCCGAAAAAGCAACGATTGCTTTGTACGGGCTGTTGATTTTGTTCAAATAATCCGTGAACGCTTTTTTATATTGAACGGCGTTGGCCCGCGAACTGGTTACCAGCATCGCCTTTGCCAAACCGCCCATGCGGCGGCGGCGGATCACGTTTTCCATAAAATGCTCCACCATCAAAATGGCCTTCTTTTTTATGGCGTGTTCGTGGCTTTCTACATAATGCTTTAATTTCTTTTGGGCCCTTAGCGTGTCATATTCCGGGTCGTCCTCAATTTTTTTCAGCAGCGCGTAATAACTTTGATACGTGGTGTAATTCTGTAAAACATCCATGATAAAGCGTTCCTCAATGGCTTGTTTCATCGAATACAAATGGAAAGCCTTGAACTTCGTTTTATCGCCTTCCTGAAATGGGATGCCAAACAGTTCCAGGGTTTTATTTTTGGGCGTTGCGGTAAAAGCAAAATAACTGGCGTTCGGCAATAGTTTTCTCGACTTGATCAAATCCGCTATCAAATCCTCGCCTGTTATGGTGTCGCCCTCTGCTGTTTCTATTTCATCGTCTTCATTGGGCTTTGCCAATGCCTCGTTCAGCTTCCTGGCCATTTGTCCGCTCAAACTGCTGTGGGCTTCATCAATGATGATGGCAAAGTTTGTACCGGGCAATTCGCCAATTTCTTCCACGATGTGCGGGAATTTTTGAATGGTGGTAATGATAATCTTTTTGCCTTCCTCTAACGCTTCCTTCAGTTGCTTGCTGCCTTCTGTGATGGCTTCCACCACGCCGCTCACTTGCTGAAACTGCTTGATGTTGTTCCTGATTTGGGCATCCAAAGCCCGGCGATCCGTGACGACAATCACCGTATCAAAAATATTGTCTGTGCCCGTTTTGTCGTGCAAGCCCACCAACTGATGCGCCAACCAGGCAATAGAATTTGATTTGCCCGAACCTGCCGAATGTTGAATCAGGTATTTCTGTCCCGAACCCTTAGCCTGTGCATCGGCCAACAGCGTGCGCACCGCCAGCAACTGATGGTAACGCGGGAAAATGAGTTTCTTCTCTTTTTTTGTTCTGACAATGCCTTTGTCGTCTACGTATTCTTTTTCTTCGGTGATGAGCTGACAGTAGTTTTGAATAATGTCCGTAAGATGGCCTTTGGTTAAAATCGCCTTCCACAAATAATCGGTTTTGATGCCGTCTTTGGGTGGATTTCCTGCACCGTTGTTGTAGCCTTGGTTGAAAGGCAGGAAATAGGATTTCTCTTTTTTTAGCTGCGTACACATCCAAACCTCTTCGGTGTCCAGCGCAAAATTGACCATGAGCCTGCCCAAACGGAACAGTTCTTCATTGGGGTCTCTGTCATTTTTATATTGGTTGATGGCATGGCGCACATTTTGTTTGGTCAGTTCATTTTTCAGCTCAAATGATATGACGGGAATACCATTGATGAACACCACCATGTCCAGGGACTTTTTATTGGCGGGCGAATAATAAACCTGCCGCATGACCGAAAACACATTGCCTTCGTACAGGGCGTTGGCCGTCGTATTGTAGGCCGAAACGGGCTTGTCGTAAAACAACTGCAGTTTGGTATCGGTAAAACCGTCGGTAATGCCTTTGCGCAGCACTTCAATAATGCCCTTTGCCTGTATTTGATCGTTGAGGCGCTTGATGATTTTTTGCGCGTACAAGTCCTTGTGGTAGGTTTTGAGCTTGGCGACGGCTTTGGGTTGTGTGGCTTCCAAAAACTCAAACAGCAATGCCGTATCCAAACAGGCGACATTGTCGTAAGCCTTGTTTTCACGCAGCAAATACTGGTTCTCCGCCACCAAGCACTGCGTGATGTGGTATTCTAAGCCTTTTTCGCTGGTATCAGTCTGCATATTCATTTAGTTGTTTTCCTCGTAATAATAGGAATAATCAATGCCTTTCATAAACATTTCCCGGCTGTCGATTTGGTCGGTCAGGGCATTTTCCAGCAATGCTTTAAGCGTACAGCTATGCGTGCTGCTTTTTATCATGGCGTTCATATATTCGTCTTTGCCGATTTTGCTCCAATCTACACATCTTTTCAGGCGTTTTTTCAAAATCAAATCCAACCATATTCGGGCGCTTCTGCCATTGCCTTCCATAAAGGGGTGCGCAATGTTCATCTCCACGTATTTTTGGACAATTTCATCCAAGGTGTTTTCGGGCATTGCTTCTATCTGTTTCAAGGTAGCGCCCAAGAAATGGGAGACGGCAAATTGGAAGCCGCCTTTCGAAATGTTTTTTTGCCTGATTTGCCCGGCAAAATCATAGAGGCCGCCAAACAAATACGCGTGAATTTGTTGTAATCCATTGCTTGTTCCAACTTCTATGCCATCTATAAAAGAACTTTCAAAGAGCGCGTAAGCCTTTGTTTTGCTTTTCCCGTCTATACTTTCGTCGCTGTAGGTAAACCATTCGATAAATCGGTTTGCTTTGGTTCCCGGAAAGGTTTTGCCCAGTGCAATAATGCCTGCGTAATCGAGCATATCGGAAAAACGCTTTTTACCGTCAGGTGCCAGCAATTTCAACTGGGTAGTGGCACTAACCACTTCACTATTTTCTTTCTTGAGTTTGGCTTTCAGGTACTTCCAATAGTTGCGGGTTTTGGCGTAGTCATCTTGGTC
>JBBRWA010000225.1:0-10281 GCA_038246345.1 Chitinophagales bacterium | reverse complement strand
GCATTTGCATGCCCGCTGCAAAGGCGTGACCTCCGTAGGAAAAAAACAGGTCTTCACAGAGCTGCAAAGCGGCATAGAGATCAAAACCCCGCACCGAGCGCGCCGAACCAACCGCCCGACCATTGCTTTCGGTCAAAATCACTGTTGGTTTGTAAAAATCTTCCGCGATACGGCTGGCGGAGATACCAATAACACCTTTGTGCCAGGCTGGATCAAACAAAACAATGCTCTTTTTCTGCTCCCAGCCTGGAATATTGCGGAACTGTAGGCGTGCTTCATCCGCCGTGGCGTAATCCACCGTACGTCGGTCGGCATTGCGGCGCACCAAATGGCTGGCGGCTTCCAATGCACTCGCTTTGTCTGCTGACAGCAGGAGTTTTACAGCATCCCGAGCATCACCCAAACGGCCGGCAGCATTGATCATGGGACCGAGGCCAAACACCAAATCCATGACGGTGAGCGGTTTGGGGCGGTTCATGTGTTCGATCAGGGCCGCAAGACCTACGCGGGGCGAACGATTGATGCGGCGCAGTCCAAAATGAACCAGGGTGCGGTTCTCATCGGTCATGGGCACAATATCGCAGGCAATGCTGGCAGCCAGCAGGTCGAGCAGTGAGGCCAGTTCTTCGCTGGGCGTATTGTGGTGGAGACTAAGCGCCTGAGCCAATTTGAACGCGATGCCGCAGCCACTCAGCTCTTTGAAGGGATATGGACAATCGCTGCGTTTGGGATCGAGGTTGGCCACCGCATCGGGCAGTGCGCCTTCCGGCAAATGGTGGTCGCAAACAATAAAGTCGATGCCATAACTTTTGGCCAAAGCCACCGCTTCGTTGGCTTTGATGCCGCAATCCATGGCAATAATAAGGGAACAGCCAGTTTCGCGGGCATATTCAACCCCGGCAAGGCTCACGCCATAGCCTTCTTTTTCTCGGTCGGGCAGGTAATAGTCGAGGTTTGTAGTCAGCCGTGAAAGAAAGGCATACATCAAAGCCACACTGGTGGTGCCATCCACATCGTAATCGCCGTACAACAAAATACGCTCCTCGTTTTGCAAGGCTGCATCCAATCGCGCAACGGCGCGGTCCATGTCCTGCATGAGGAAGGGATTGTGCAGGTCTGCAATGTCGGGCTGGAAGAAACGGCGGGCTGCTTCGGGGCCGTCGATGCCGCGTTGGGCGAGCAAGTTGGCAATTAAGGGTTCAATGCCAAGCGCTGTTTCAAGGCGTTGGGCAAGGGCATCGTCAGTGGGCATCAAATGCCAGCGGGCAGTTTTCATCGTGGGTGAATAGGTTTCTTACGAAGATAAGGGGTTTTATTGAAAAGTGTGTGGTAAAAACCTCGACGTTACCGCGGCAGCACCCGAAACTCCGTCCGGCGGTTTTTCTCATGCTGCTCTTCTGTGCAATTGATACCATTGCCGCAATGGTTGACAAGCTGGGTTTCGCCATAGCCGTGGTACTCCAGGCGCGAACGTTTGATGCCTTTGGATACGAGGTAGTCAACCACACTCAATGCCCGTTGTTTGGAGAGCTCCAGGTTGAAATCATCTGATGCCCTTGAATCGGTGTGTGCATTGATTTCTATTCGAATTTCGGGCCTTTTGAGCATTAATTTCAGCAATTTTTCGTCGACTACATCCCTGGCCTCTGCATTGAGGGTGGCACTGTTGAGCCCATAATAAATGGGCAATATGTTGTAATCCAACAAGTCGCATTCGATTTTTTTCCACTCAAAGCCCTTGTTTGTACCACTCCGATCGTGCACCAGAAACACCTCTTCGCGCTCTACCGGGCTTACTTCCACGGAATCGACGGTCGCATCTTTATCGATCATTCGTTTTTTGATGGTGATGTATTCCGCCGGAATTTCTATTTCACGGACAGTGGCTGGAGTCTTGATAACTTTTTTTGTAATGGTTCTGAAGCGCCCTTCTTTTGGCGCTACTTTGACAAAAGCAGGCTTAATCAGTATCTTCTGGACAGGTATTTGTTTGATGACAGCTTTGTGCTCCACAAAACAAATCACATCACAATCCCCTGGGGTTGGCGAGGTGCAGCCATCAATAGCCGGGCGCGTTTCAAAGCGGGAATAGGCGGGCTCAACTTCAAACACCTCGAAGGTATCGAGGGTTTTTACAGTGGTGATGGCGTACTGACTGACGGGCTCTTCCATTAAAATTGTTTCCGTAACATCCTGATATTCAGCGGGCACATATTCAAATTTCTTGGAAGCTTCTTTTATCAGAATACGCTCTTCCACGGTTTTGTACACGGCTGGCACCACTTTGTAATGCTGGTAAGCAGGGGTAACGACAACTTTTGCTTTTTCGGAAATTTCTTCAATAGGGCAGCGAATAAAACAGTCGCCCGGCTCGGCATCGGTCGGGTAATTTTGAGCCGAAAGTGCGACACTGAAAAATGAGGCGAGCAACAAAAAGAAAGAGTACTTGTGCATTGTAAATTTTTTGACTTGTAAAAACGGTTTAATTGATGAATTTAATGGTTTTGGAACAGGTTGCGTAAATTCCCACAAACAAACGGAATAAAAAAAGCGCGCAAAACTAGAAATATTATCAAAGCTGATAACAGCAAAGTTTTTCGGCGGGTGCCGGTCTAGCTTCGGCCGCAAATATTCCACTAAAACTGAAAGCTACCAAGCTCTGGGCAAAAAAGAGCAGCCAATATTTATCATTATTCTTTGTGGCAATAAACGCTTCAGAATCGGTTTCCCCCATGCCAAATCAATTACAGCCCGTCCCAAGTAAAATATTCCAAGCTGCTGCCCTGCTGCGTAATTTTGTACCCTAAATTCAGCACAAAGCATCCAACGATGAAACCACTTTGGATTTTCCTCCTCGGGGCCACCAATAACCTGGGCTTTATTTTTGTCATCCTGAGATCTTACGGGAAAAGTGAATATAGCAACGAACCAGGTATGACCAAGCCGGGATTCCCTATCTATGCTATCGTGATTGGAATGTTCCTTCTCGCCGGAATTCTGGCGCGGCACTTTGATCATCCGGGCTCAGGGAATATTTTAGTGATGATCGTTTCTGGACTGGCCGTATTGATAGCCTGTATTTTGAGTTTGGCGGCAATGATGTCGTCGCGATTATCAATGTGCCAGATCGGGAACAATGGTTCGAAAAAACGGGCATCGCGCTTGAGCAGCGGGAGCGGATACTGCACGAGATCGGAGCGGAAGCGGTGGCATCGCAGACGCGAAATGGCCGATACAAACTAGCGGGCGATTCCATTGTCGTTTACAGTGGTAGACGGGAGACTGGTGACGGTTTGCACAACATTTGAACTTTGGATTGATATTTATTTTTCAGCACTTTTGGCCAGAAAATGGAGAAAGACCAAACCTGCTGAAACTTTGTGTCTAACTTGAAAACCAACGTCGTGCAAACCGTCCACCGTCTATCGTCCACCGTCTACCGTTTCACGTAGCAAACCCAGCACTTGCCACGTCGATATCCTATTTTTATAGTAATATCACGCCCTTATTTCACCGGCAAAGTCAACAATATGCATCGCCTGCTCCTCTTACTATCACTCGCTGCCCTATCGTGGCAAACTCCCAACACAACATCCGACATCCTTGTATTTGAAACCGTCACTTTGCGGCTGTCCGTTGATGCCACAGGACAGGTGCTTGAACTTGTCGATAAAACCAGTGGAAAAAACTACTGCGCAAAAGACACTACAGCGCCCTTTTTATCCATCCGCATTGCCGGGAAAATGCACTTTCCTGTTGCAGCAAAAGCGGGAAAAGATAAGGGCAGCCTTGTGTTGACATTTGACAATGGCGCACAGGCAAAGGTGCTCGTCGCAGAAAAAACAAGCCATCTCAGGTTTGAATTAGCGGCGCTTGACAGCCCTGAAAAAGTGGAGCTTGTCGTATGGGGGCCATACCCTACTACTATTGGTGAAACCATCGGCGAAACCATTGGCGTGGTGCGCAACGCAGATTTTGCCCTCGGATTGCAAGCATTGAACCCCAAAACCATGGGTGGATACCCCTGGACCGACAACGACTGCATGCCGCAACTCGATATCTTCGACCAGGCCGACCCATCGGACTTGAACGAAGCCGGAAAGCGCTACGTGCTGTACCGAGTGGAAGCCGCAAAACCGGAGCTGTTTGGCAGCACTTTGCAGGCATATTGTCGGAATCGAGACAAAGAAAGGATCATCGCAAATTGGGATCACGCCCAATACACCGCGCCCGCTTTTAATGACGGCGGCGTGATCGGTTCTAAAATTGCGCTATTCGGCTGCCCGGCCAGGAAGGCCCTCGAAACCATTGGCGCCATTGAATTGGCGGAAGACTTGCCACATCCTATGATTGATGGACAATGGGGAAAAACCGCCCCGAGCGCTTCGGCGGCCTACCTGATCATGGGCTTCGATGAAGCAAGTTTCGACCGGGCGTTGGCGGTGACCAAAAAAGCAGGGCTGCGCTACCTCTACCACGATGGCCCATTCGATACTTGGGGACATTTTACCTTAAACAAAAACGCCTTTCCCGAAGGCACCGCGAGTATGAAGCGATGCGTCGACAAAGCAAAAATACAAGGGGTGATGCTTGGCGTGCATACCCTGTCGAATTTCATAACGACCAACGACGCATACATAACACCTGTGCCCGACAAGCGCCTTGCCAATGTGGGCAGCAGCAGCCTCACCGCAGACATAGACGGAACGCAGACAGAAATCCCCATCGCCGCGCCGGATTTTTTCAATCAATTTTCGAACAACAACCTGAGAACGGTCGTCATCGGCGAGGAACTGATTCGATATGGTGTCGTTTCAGAAACCCCTCCCTGGAAATTGCTGGAATGCCAACGGGGCGCTTTTGACACCAAAGCCGCCGCGCATCCTCAAGCCGAAACCATCTCCATGCTGGCCGACCATGGCTATAAAGTATTCCTCAGCAATCCAGAGCTGAGCATTGAAATGGCCAAAAACATCGCAGAGCTGTACAACAAAACGGGTCTCCGACAGATTTCATTCGACGGTTTGGAGGGTAATCGGTCCACGGGCATGGGCAATTACGGGGAAATACTGTTTACCAATACCTGGTACGAAAACCTCAGCCCTGATATCCGAAGCCACTACATTGCCGATGCCAGCCGCAGTTCGCACTACTTCTGGCACATGTACACGCGCATGAACTGGGGCGAGCCCTGGTACGCGGGGTTTCGGGAAAGCCAGACGGAGTACCGGCTTAAAAACCAGGCGTATTTCCAACGCAACCTGATGCCGGGCATGTTGGGTTGGTTCAGCATGCGGCCAGGCACCAGCGTGGAAGATATTGAATGGATGCTGGCGCGTTCCGCAGCATTCAATGCCGGCTATGCTTTTGTAACAAACTACGAAGCGCTGGATAAAAACGGCGACACCGATGCCATTTTGGGCCTCATCGGCACCTGGGAAAAAGCGCGGATGGCGGGTGTTTTCAGCGCAGCGCAACGGCAGCGGATGGAGGATATCAACAATGAATTTCACCTGGAAAGCACGGGCGAAAAAACCTGGGACTTGTACCAGATTTATTCCTATAAATTTAAACATGCGCAAAAAGTACGGCAGCCCGGCGAGCCGCTGTATTCCACCTTTGAATGTAACAACCCGGCAGCAAAACAGCCCATGCAGTTTATCCTGACGGCTTTGGACGGGGACATAAGCAACATAAAATTCGAGCTGGACAACTACAAAACGATCCCCTTCAACATTGATTTAAAAAAAGGAGAAACCATAAAATACCTGGGGGGCAGCACCGCCCTTATTTATGATGAAAACTGGCAAAAACTGCGGGTGCTGCGCATGGATGAAGCCGCTTGGACCATTTCAAAAGGGAAACACCAGTTGACGTTTGATTGCGGATTTAGCAACGGAAAGGAACCCGTGGCAAAATTGGAAATCCGGTTGACAGGTGCCGCAGAACCCTTGAAAATGAAATAAAAAAACATGGGTCATCCCGAATTTTCAGAATTTGTTCTTTTGATTTTTGCAAGCAGGAGTCAGGTGGGGCTGGATTGGTACTCACTTATTCGTCAGACCACGAAAAGTGGTCGGACGAGGGCCATTTGGTCTGACGAATTTTCATCGCCCGACCAATAAATACCAGAATTTGCACCTGTTTTTCCTCCCATAAAAATCCGGGATGGCGCATGTTCTAGAGAAAATACAGTTTTTAGAAAGAGCAATCGGGGCGATTATTCAAATTTAAAGAAATACTTGTAGGACACGCCATTGGAAACGGTGGTGGTACTTGATATGGCATACCCATCATTGCCAAAAGTATAGGCGTAGTTGGCAAACCAACCTGATGAGCCATTGTACTTGACAGCGACATTTTTATTGGCTTTTCCGCTGAAAGTATTCCCACTGGAGAAATTCGAGCTTAGTCCAGTTTTATCCAGCTTGTTGCTGTCATATTCCCAATCCCCACCATAGTTATATACGCCATCAGTGTAGGTCTTGAAACCAGTCTGGTTCCCATTGGTATACGAATAGTAGGTTACGCTTTCGGAAGCACCATTGTTTACCGTCCGGGTTTTGCGCGTCAGGTAACCAGTTGGCTTGTGTTGCAGGCTGAATTATCGTTGTGCAACGTTGACGGGACAAATGTCAGCCGAGGAGCAATGCCGGGGAAATTTTTCATGCTTAGGTGCGGGTAGGAGGAACTGAAGCAGGGCAAAACTGGTTTAAACCGCGTGTGGAAAACCCGTAAACACAGCACATCATGATTCGAAAATTTGAAAAAGAGTACCGGTGGCTCAGCAATTTTTACCCCTGTGCCCTGCGCTTTCGAGGCAAACGCTTCGAATCGGTGGAGTATGCCTATATGAGTGCCAAGAGCAATGACAAAACCTGGAAGCAACTGTGCTTCGACGCTGTAGAGAAGCCGAGTAAGATCAAGAAGTTAAGTCAACACCTGGAGCTGGTGCCAAACTGGGACACGATAAAGCTGGGAGTAATGCGGGAATGCCTGGAGCCGAAGTTTGCACAGGAGCCCTTTAGAACCTGGCTGCTTGAAACTGGCGGTGCGCACATCCAGGAAGGGAACGGTTGGGGCGATACCTTTTGGGGTGTGGATGTGGAAACGAATCAAGGCGAGAACAACTTGGGGCGGCTCATTATGGAGATTCGGGAGGAACTAAAGGAGGCCTCTATTCCCGTTCAAATAGAGGCGACAAAGCCAAATTCCGGCCCCGATTAAAATAATTTCAGGTTTTTAAATTTTTTTTCGGCGTTTTTTCGGCGTTTTTTTTCAACAAAACCAGCGCCATGCCTGAATTATTTCTTCATTAAAAAAGCGTTTCAGGGCTATTTTTGATGCTTTTAAACAAATAGCGCCTACATATCCATCCAAAAACCATTCAACAAATTCCAATTTATGTCTTTTGTATCCGGGCAACTGTACCGCACTTTTGTATCATCAATTACAGAGAACGGCGGTGTAACGGAAACGAACGGTAGTGATTGATACCTTGTTTAGAAACTTTTCATGAGATTATTATACGGGAAATCCGAACGCGGCGCAAAAGTGCGCCGCGTTTTTTTTTGCCCCACCCCCTGCCCCCTCCCCCTTCGGGGATGGGAAACATTGAGCCTTGAGCAGTTATTTTGAGCACCATGGCGTTTTGTATTTCTTCTATTCGTTTGACTGGATACTTGTAAGTCAGAAGCAGAACGTTATATGAGTATCTTAAGGGGGGCAGGGCTGCCTGCCTCTGGCGTACAATTTGGGCCTCATCTGGTGAATACCAATGCTATATCCCCTAAAAAAAGCGGCAGGATTTTCGGCTCCCGGCCTACTCATACTGCCGCCCGGTCGGCCCGAGGACCGCGTTTTCGTCCGAACCGATGGTTTGGAACTGGTACAATCGCCTGGTCAGTAGAGGCCATCCGGCCTTCTCGTGAGCTGGAGGGCGAGGCGGAAGCCGATATTGTTGTTGCGGTTGTCCGGCTCGTTGTTGTTGCGGTACGCGGAGCGGCAGTTCTGCGAATCGTTGTTCCAGTTGCCGCCGCGCAGCACGCGGTTCGTACCCTATGGCGATTGCCCAAATATCAATTTTCTTCTAAAACTATCAGTATCAGCATGTTTTACGAATGCTATGAGTGGCAGGACATGCCGCTGGTATTCTGCCTGACTCCATTCATTTAAATCAAGTTGTGCCTCGGCAAAGTTTAGCTTTCGTATAAATCGTTGTTTGCTTTGTTGCAAGAGCTTGATTTTCTTTGGGAAAACATGATAGCCCAAGAACGGCAGCCCCGTATTACAACTATTTAACTGCTGTGGTTTGAGGTTGCATAAAAGCGTCTTCTCAAGGTACTCCTGAATGGCATATTGCGCCTCTATTAATTTCTCCTTGCTGTCGTGCCAGAGCACAAGGTCATCCATATACCGTACGTAATCACCAATGCCCAAGCGCGACGCAATAAAATGATCCAATGCGGCAAGGTAGTGATTGGCAAAATATTGGCTCGTCAAATTGCCTATTGGCAAGCCTCTCCGATCTTTTTCCTGACCGTCCTTCCCATTGGGATCGCTGTCAAAACTGTCAATTAATTGTTCAAAAATATACAGCAGCCGATCTTCCTTGAACATTCTTGCCAACTGTGATTTTAAAACATCGTGGTGAATAGAGTCAAAGAACTTGCGCACATCCAGTTTCAGAAACCACATCCGGCTCCGGGTCAGATTTTGAGCTTTTTGAACCGCTGCCAATGCGCCTTTCCCTTGCCTGCAAGCATAGCTGTGAAACACCTGCACGCGCTCAAAATATTCATGGCATACATTCATCAGCGCATGGTGCAGCACTTGTTCGCTGAATGCTGCGGCACAGATTTGCCGCTCTTTTGGCTCGAATATTTTGAAAAAGTGATAATGGCCGACATCCACCATTCCGGTTTGGATTTGAAGTCGCAGCTGCAAAAGATTGTCATCCAGGTTTTCACGATAACGGATCACCCCTTCAGAGTAGTTTTTCCCTTTGCGGGCTTTCCAAAAGGCAAGCCGCAGGTTGTCGGGATCTTCAACGCGTTTTAGCAGATGTTTAGCTCGGTGCATCTTGTAGCAGTTCAATAAATTTGGCACCGTATTTCCCCACTTTCTTTTCGCCAATCCCCGGTATTTTTTTCATAGCCGCAAGCGAGAGCGGTGGAGGAATTTTAGCCACGCCTGCCAATTCTTCATCCGTAAATACCACGAATGGCGGCACACCGTCGTCTAGTGCAAGTTGTTTGCGCAACTCCCGCATTTTAGAAAAACGCTGAAAAGTTGCCTGGTCAAGGACTTTCATATAATCCACCTTCTCTCTCTCCCTTGCGCCCGAGGCTGCCCCTTCCAGGTACCGGATGCAAAAGCACCAATAACTGCCCGTGTCATTGTTCAATACATGATGATCTACGTGCAGTATATTATGTGAACGCAAAAACTTGTTCATCTCCTCGTTCAAGGTGCCGGCATCCGGCATTGGTATTGAATATATTTTTATTTGCATGTGCTCTTTGCTATTTTTAAAAATATTTTTTTTGGGGCTGTGCCCCAATCCCCACCTTTTACGGCTTCTCCCGGCGCGACAGGGGCGCTACCGCCTGCCCCTGCCCGCTTGGTCGCTGCCATAAAAGGACTTGCTCACGAGAAGGCCGGGATAACCCCTACCTCACTGGAGGGCGAGGCGGAAGCCGATAAGGTCGAGGCGGCTGCCCGGCTCGAAGCTGATGCGGCACGCGGAGCGGCAGCCCTGCGAAACGCCGCCCCAGCTGCCGCCGCGCAGCACGCGGTTCGTACCCTTTTCCGGGCCTTTTGGATCTTTTTCTTTTTGCTTTGGATAAGCATCGTACCAGTCATTGCACCATTCCAGTACATTTCCGCTCATATCATACAAGCCCAAAGCATTGGGCAGTAATAAACCTACATCATGGGTCTGTTTGTCGCTGTTTCCATCAAACCAGCCTACCTGCTCCAGTTTGTCGGAACCTGCATACCAATAGTCTCTTTCCGGCGGGTCTTGCAATACATTTGAAAAAGGACCACCACGGGCAGCATATTCCCATTCTGCCTCCGTGGGCAAGCGAAAACTATCCGGGATAAAGGCGCAATGTACGGTTTCTTCCTTGGGCAATTGCCAGCCTTTCTTCTTTTCATCCCAGCCAAATACCTGGTCTTTCTCGTCGAGGTAACAAGGATTTTTGTGCAGTTTTTTATTCAAAGCATTACAAAAAACGGCAGCATTGAACCAGGAAACTTTTTCTACAGGCCGTTGCG
>JBBRWA010000224.1:0-10339 GCA_038246345.1 Chitinophagales bacterium | reverse complement strand
CGCTTCGTTGGTGCGTATCGGACTGTTGAAATCAAAGAAAATATCGGCATCGTTGCGGATGGGTGTGCCTGGTAGTAAACTCGGCTCTGTTTCTATTTGGAAGCGCAGGTAGCCGTGGCTGGCAGCTTCGTTGGTGTTGCTATCGGCAAGCAGGATGTTGCGGAAGCGCCATTTGCAAACACGACCGGGTAGAAAAGAGAATTGGAATGCGTGACTGGCTTCCACGGTCCGCAAGGAAAGCAGGTTCAGGCCAGCTTGCAGGGTATCCGTGACGACCACCGTGAAGGCTGTATCCGTTCCCGTATTTTGGAAGCGGATGAGGTAATCCAGCACACGCGGTTGGCCAGGCGGTAGTGTTACCAATGGCAGGGCGTTTTTGTCGTTCGGGTCGTAGCTGCCTTGCACGGTTTGGGTGGCGCGGGCCAGGTTGTTGGTTGGGTTGGCATCTTCGTTGAGGGGGCATTCTGCGGTAAAAACCAGGGGAGTTCCCAGGGGCGTAATAGCTAAAACCTGGAACGTAAAGGTAATAACCATCGATTCTCCCGCTGCAAGGTCTGGTAACGCAATGGAAGCACCATTGCCAACAAACTGGCCGATGGGTGCAATGGAAATCGGTAACAACCATTGATTGTCAAATACAAAATTGATTACGGCCCCTGAAATGAGTGCGGTGCCGACATTTGCTACTTGCATTTTCACGGTTGTTTCAAAACCTGGTCGTGATGGCGTTGGGTTGGTGATTAGCAAGCAAAGGTCACGAATGTCAGGAATGGGCGCAAAGGGCAGGTTTGCCGTAACTGTTTGCCCAATGTTGATGGCCGCCGTTACACTGTCTGTAACACAGGAGCTATTGAAATAGGTGGGTGCTTGAGCACTTATCGTATAGTTGCCGATGGGAAGCGCAACACTGTACCAACCGTTTGCATCTGTAGCGCTCAGGATGTTTCCAGGGTTTATGCGCACGGGCTTGTAACTCAGAGGCTTATCATTGGTGCCACTACTGTACAAGCAGTCTCCATCAGCATCCTTGAACAATCGCCCATCGAGAAAACCGTATTCCTTGCTTTGCACTTTTAGGTGATCGCGTATGGGTGCAAAAGGCGTTCGCCAAATGCCCTGGGATTCGGTGCCCGCATAAAAGTAGCCTTCATCTACATGATAAGAAATGGCACCTTCTACTTTACTGGGTAAATTAGATGATCTTGAAGCATTAAAAAAGGGCAAATCGACAAGCCTTGTCCAGTTAATACCATCATTTTGACTTACGAAAACTCCGTTGTCGGCATGAAGCACGATTAAAGATTCTGAAATATAAGGGAACCAGATTCCCGGGGTATATTGGTACAGCAATTCCGGATAAAAATGCCCTATAGTGGAGGTTTTAGTCCAAGTGTCTCCGTGATCATTACTGACGATTATTTCAGCTATCCCGCCAACCCCACGATCGGGTTGAATGACTGCAAAAATCCGTCCATCAGCCTTTTTATAAATATTATCGTAACTGGGGTCAACCGTTATTTTTCCCCATGTTTGTCCAAAATTAAAAGAGCGATAAAGAAATTTTTCATTGAGCGTCCCTGTGAAATAATACAATGAATCACCAATGGCAAAAAAGTTTTTACAAACGGTGACCTGAGTTGGGATGGGTATTGGGAACCAGTTGCTTCCATTGTTATCGCTATACAATATTGGAGCGGCAGCTATATTCCAAAAAAATACTCGATTGCCGCTCGTAACCAGATCCTCTGGAGCGCCTTCAATGTGTATTTCAGGGTAAAGTATCGTATCCCATTTCGCGCCGCAATCAATAGATCGTAGCACCGGGGGATAAGCATAAGCTACGCCATTTAATTCACCCAAAATCCGGGCATACCCCAAGGAATTTGATTTTTGCCAGACTCCATCCTGTTGGTTCGAAAGGTATTCTGATCTAGTACTATTGTTACCGCTGCTTGTAACAAGTTTACCACAAAAGCTCCGCATGGTGCCTACTCTGCCGATAATTCCTTTAGACCGTTCTTCCCATGAAACGCCATTGTCGCTGGAAAACATACTATTACCGAGATTCGTATTTACCCATAAACCAGCATCCGTAATGGACATTGCCTTTGATTCCTGACTGCCCCCTCCTTCTGCATTGTATATTTTTGTGAATGAAAATGGCGCATCAAAAGTGCCCTTCCAGATGCCCATTGTACTCCGCAGGCAGTAAAATCCATCCCAATAATAAAGTTCTTTTATAACACCCTCAACAGGCAGGGTGGAGTTCGTCCAGGTTGCGCCCTTATCTGTTGTTTGGTAGATGGTACGCGGTTGGTAGATTATAGAGAATGTCCCATTTTTATACGCACAGAAGGTTGTGTAAGAACCAATATCTGGCAATCCAGATAAATTGATCATGGGTGCTTGACCCAAAACATCTATTTTTCCGAAATTCGCAAACTGTGGATTATTCGAATCTATTTCAAATACACCAACAATGGTATCTTCTGTTGCAGAGACACAACTCATCGTTCTGTCGTTATCCCAGGTTTTTATCCAAGTTTGGCCGAAATCAAAAGAATGCCAAGCTATCGTACATTTGAATATGCCTTTACTAGGAAAAAGGGATACGATAGAATCATTCGTGACCAAGATTTGAGCCGTGAAAGAGTATAGCGAATAACTGTATTCCTTAGAATCAAAGGTTTTAGTCCAGGAAACGCCTTTGTCAACAGACCGGTAAATGGTAAAATCGTTCAGGAGAGAATCGTTTTTCAATAAAACCAAGAGTGCATCCTGTACTTTAACCAAACGCATTAAGCCTTTATTCCCAATGGTATTGTTGGATTTCCAAATCTTTCCTCCATCGGTAGAGGTAAATAGGCCGCCGGAAGTTCCCGCAAACAGCTTATTGTCGATTTCGACATAATCAAATACCGCTCCCTGAGGCCCGTCTAATTGTTCCCATTCCACGCTAAGTGAATCAGGGACAAATGGGATTTGAGAAAAAAGGATCGAAGGGAAAAGACCATTGAGGGTCATTAATACCAAGGCGAAGTAAAGATTATTTTTCATTTTTTTTCTACGTTTACATGAATTGTTTGGTGAGACTTATTGCTTTGAAAACAGTGCTTGAAACACCTGTTTGTCTGTTTTGATATTGATGAAATACATACCTGTCGGCCAGTTTTCTACTGGGATATTTAGGTCATTTCCTGCCCCAAAATCGCTAATTCTTTTGTCCAATTGCAGTTTCCCATCAGCAGAATAAATGCGGATGGAGGCTTCGGATGCTTCCCCAAAGTTTGTCGGCAGGCGCAGCGTAATATTCGATTTTGTCGGATTTGGGAACACAAGCAGCTTGGCATTCACCTCAGGCTGTAGCGATACTGCCGACACCTGGTACAAGTAGTCATGAATGGGCTTTAAGGGCGTGCGCCAAAGCCCATGTGCTTCCGTGGAGGCGTATACAAACCCGTCGTCAAAAAAATAGTGCTCGGCCTGGCCGATGAAGGTGTCCTGAACGTAAACAGGGTAATAATTCCTAAATCGATGGTTAAAAGGCGCTTGACTGATGCGCGTCCACGATATGCCCTGATTCCCAGATACATAAAGTGCATCATCGTGGTGCACAAAAATTAAGCTGTCCGAAACTGCTTTAATTTTTGCCCGCATTTGCCAAATCCAGCCACAAGTATCCGCCGTGAAATGGGCCGTCTCCTCCCAATTGTTTCCATAATCCGCACTACGGAAAATATTCACGGCTCCATCTTCGTCCTGGTTGTTATAAACCCCAACCAGGTAGTTGTTATTCAGGTAAAAATAGTAGGTGTTTACAGGTTTGTCGAGCGATTCCCATGATTGACCATTGTCTGCAGAACGATAAATTTTCTGCCCAATGCCAATCAGGTAACCACCAGTTGAAAACATCTTGGTAATGCCATAGGCAGGATTGCTGCCAATATTCCAGGTGTCGCCATAATCGTCGCTTATATGTGTCACCACATCAAATGAGGAGTACAAGATTAGCCTTCCATTGTGCTCCACAATACCCGAAGGCTGCGCAGTGAAAGGTAAAAAATAGTATTGCCATGTTGCGGCGCAGTTGGCAGAACGTTCCAGATGCCCGTTAACATAGCGGAAAACATACCCACCAAATGTTCCCAAAGGGCAACAGTTCATTATCGTTGTCGGCAAAGTCCAATCTTCATCGTCCTGGTTGGAATAATACCAGCCGCCTTCATCGTCGGCCTTGCCGAGTGATTGGGCTCGCAAAGCGCCACATTCTGCCCGAACCGTGCCGACTTTGGAGGATAACCCAGCGGAGCGAGGCTCCCAAATTTGCGGGTTGTTTGGGGAGTAAAGGGTTTGGTTCCATTTGGTATTTGCCCAGTTTCCGCCATCAAGTGGCGAAAAAGTTTTGATGTTTTGTGTGGTTCCAATACCGTAAACCCATGAAAGGGATAATGGATTATTTGTTGGTGCTCGAAAAACCTGGTTGTTGCTTTGATAATAAAACACCGAATCGCTACAAATCACTTCCATTAAATCCCCTGAAATGGGCAGCACATCAGATTGCCAGTTGGTTCCGGCATCGGTGCTGCGCCACAGGGTTTTATCTGTCTGGAAAAGGAAAAAAGTGCCATCCCGGTAGGCTACCATTTTTAAATTCATCCAGGTAGCTGTTGTACCGGAAAATGAAATCGTTTTTGCAGCAGTAAGGTCATTATTCCCGGAAACTTTCCCTTCAGGAGCTGAGCCCAAAGGAACCCTTTGTACAAAAGCAATCGAATCATTAAGTGCCACACATAAACTTGCCTCTGGATAGTACTGCGTCCAGGTAGCCCCCGTATCTTCGGAATGGTAGAAATCATGTCGAAGCTGGCCTGTGTCAAAGTATTGCCCGTAATTGAGACCCAACTCGGTGTCACTTTTGGCAATTATTTCAAAAGGAATGTTGAAATAGGGGGTTTCAGGGTATTGAATCAAATCCAGCACCTTCTCCCAGGTAAAGCCGCCATCAATCGACCTATAAATCTGGTGGATATACGCACTGGAAAAGCTGTGTTCTGGATCAATATTTTTCCATTCCTCTGTGACGACTAGTACCACCTCGTCGTTGGCAAATAGTTTTCGAATCTTTTTGCGGCCAAAAGCCGCATTGTACAACCAGTGCTGCCCGCCATCAAAAGAGGTGAAAAGTGCCTCTTCACTCGCCGCAAACAGGACATCTCCATGCTGCGCGTATTTGGAGATATAGGCTGCAGGCCCATCCAGGCGCTCCCAACTCAAGGACAAGGAATCATTCGAAAGTGGTGTTTGAGCCGCAATAAACGGTGTAAAAAATAAAAAGGCTAGCAGGGTAATACAAATGGCGTAAGCAGTTTTTTTCATCGGTCTAGTGGTTTTGTGACAATTTGTGCAAACAAATATCCTGATTTTCCACCATTATGTTTGATGTAAGTTTCGTTATTGTCACCTTTGCGGCACAATCATTTCCCGAATCAAAATCTTCTCCATACTATTTATGCAACTCCTCGACGGAAAACTCTTATCCGAAAACATCAAATCCGAACTCGAAGCTGAGGTCGATCAAATGAAGGCACGGGGCTTAAAAACGCCGCACCTCGCAGCCGTGCTGGTAGGCGAAGACCCCGCCAGCCAAGTCTACGTGCAAAGCAAAATCCGCTCCTGCGAGCAAGTTGGCTTCAAAAGCAGCCTGATCCGCAAAGATGCGGATACCACAGAAGCTGAACTGCTGGAAATCGTCCACAGCCTAAACAACGACCCCGATGTAGACGGCTTTATCGTGCAGTTGCCGCTGCCCAAGCACATCGACGAGGAACGCATCACGCTCGCCATTGACCACCGCAAAGACGTGGATGGCTTTCATCCCATCAATTTCGGGCGCATGGCGCAAGGGCTGCCCTGCTTTCTGCCCGCCACACCTTACGGCATCATGGAAATGCTGCGCCGCTACAACATTGAAACCGCCGGCAAACATTGTGTCGTGGTGGGGCGCAGCAATATTGTGGGCACCCCTATGAGCATCCTGCTTTCCAGAAAAGGCTACCCCGGCGATTGCACGGTGACCCTCACGCACTCGCGCACGAAAGACCTGCCCGGCGAAGTGCGCCGTGCTGATATTATAGTAGCCGCCATTGGCATCCCCAATTTCATCAAAGGCGATTGGATAAAAGAAGGGGCTGTCGTCATCGACGTGGGTATCAACCGCATTGAAGATGCCAGCCGAAAATCGGGTACCCGTTTGGTTGGCGATGTCGATTTTGAGGCCGTAGCACCCCATTGCAGTCACATCACCCCCGTGCCCGGCGGCGTGGGACTGATGACCGTGGCAGCTTTGATGCTGAATACGTTGAAAGCTTGCAAACGGGAAATTTACCCGTAAAAAAACGCGCAGTTCTAAAAACGAGTTGCCCCTAAAAGCAGATGGCTTTTAGGGGCAACTCGTTTTTAGAACTGCGCGTTTTTTTAATTTGATAATGTGATAATTCGATAATTTGATAATGGCGCGTTGTGCTTGTTATTTGAAGGTAATATGGCGATAAGCCATTTATTTCACGCTAAATTCCAGAGCTGGCACCCCATTATCAAATTATCACATTATCGCATTATCACTTTATTTTAGGTTGAATGAGCTAGTGCCCACCAAGAAGCCTTTGTTGTAGATTTCGATGGCGTATTTGCCTTTTACGAAATTCTGACCTGGCTGCCATGCACCGCAAACTTCAGTTTCTCCATTTGAGTAATTGCAAGTAGCGGTTGTGGTGTAGCGATATTCCTCTTCAGCACGTTTGTTTTGTGCAACACCGGAGCCAAGGCTTTCAATAGCCAATGGTGCGCCAGTTGGGTCGACAATGCGGAGGTAGAATACTTCTTCGCCAGCGGGGACGATTTCGTTCGCTTCAGTGATGAAGCAAATATTCAGTTTGTCCACTTTTTTCGCTTTTGATTTGGAGCGCTCTTTACCGTTGCCGCGCACGTCAACACCTTTTGTGGTGATGTTTTTTACGCGGATGGCAGAAGCTATGTCCACTTTTTTGCTCAGCTTGTTGCGCTCTGATTCAAGGGTGGTCTTCTCCGATACGAGGGCTGCTTTGGCAGTGCTTTCTTCTTGCAAAAGACCTTGGGTCTGAGTAAGCGAGCTGGAAAGCTGTTGATTCTGGCCCGTCAATTGGGTATTGGTTTCGGTCAGGATGCCATTGTCTTTCTTTAGCTGGTCGATCTGCGCGAGGTACTCGTTTTTCTGGCGCTCAAAACTAGCCATTGCACTCTTGTAGTCCTTTTTGTCGCGGATAAGGCCAGCAATCTGGCTTTTTTGGCCTTCCAGTTCTGAGAGCTGCTGGTTGATTTTTGCATCCAGTTCAGCGTTAATACCTTTTTGCTGCTCCAATTGGGTTACTGCCTCATTGTACTTGACGTCCAGTTCCGTGAAAGCTTCCTTTTGCTGGGTGAGTTCCATCGTAGTGGCTTCCAGTTTGTTGCTGGTGTTGTATTTGCTCACCAAAAGGAATACGCACAGTCCGAGGAGAGCGGCTATGGCGACGCCCATGATGGTGGTTAGGCGTTTTTGGCTGCTGCCATCAGGTGTAGGGCCGTAATTCGGTGTTGAGGGCTGATTGAAATTGGTTGGTGTGCTCATAATTAAATTAAGTTGAAAGGTTTGTTCGATAAGAATAAATGTCAAAGACTTTGATTCGTAGACAACCTCTCGGTGAAAATTGTTGGTTTAGTTAAATGTCGATGGTTGTCGACTGTTGATTGAAAATATAAAGGGAAAACCGTATTTTGGGGTATAATATTGCCCTCAATTTTCAGAAAAAATTTTGACAAATTATTCTCTTTTTTTCTAACTTGCTGATTATCATCGATAAATATTTGTAAATTATTTAAAAACCCCATTTCCCTAAACTCCAGTAAATATAGAATTGGCTGGAAACCCTAACTTTGCCTTACCTTGATTCTATCCAAGGGTTTTCTAAGGGTAAACCCCTAGAATTTCTGTTCACCATTCCAACATCCAACTGCCCATGTCTGCATTTGACACTTTTGATCTGTACAATATCCTGTTTATCGACATTGAGACCGCGCCCGTGGTGGCTGACTTTGAAGAATTAAGCGAAGAGATGCAGGAATTATGGGGTTTAAAATGCCGTAATATCCTGCGTAAGCCGGAAGAAGAGATTCAATATGATGAGATGGCAGAACTATTTAACACCCGTGCTGGCATCTATTCCGAATTTGGTAAAATCATCTGCATTTCTGTCGGTTTCCTCACGAAACAGCCCGATGGTGCCGATCCTATTCTGCGGTTGAAATCGTACAGCAACCACGTAGAAGCCGCCCTCCTCGACGATTTAGCCGAACTGCTTACCCGCCATTTTAACAATCCCGACAAGTTTGCCATCTGTGGCCACAACATCCGGGAGTTCGACGTTCCTTATATTTGTCGCCGTTCCCTGGTCAATCAATTAAAACTCCCCCGAATGCTCGACATCGCCGGCAAAAAGCCCTGGGAGACCAAGCACCTGCTCGACACCCTGGAGATGTGGAAGTTTGGCGATATTAAAAACTATACCTCGCTTCGCTTGCTGGCAGCCCTGTTTGACATCCCATCCCCAAAAGACGACATCAGTGGTGCCGATGTGGGCCGCGTGTATTGGGAAGACCGCGACCTCGACCGCATCGCCACCTATTGCGAAAAAGATGTGCTGGCCACCGTGCAGCTTTTCCTGAAATTAAAACGGCTGCCATTATTAAAAGAGGCACAAGTAATTTCAGTCCGCAATGGCTAGCCCCCATGCCTCCAGCACAACCCCAAAAGCGACGCCAATTATTATCACATTATCAAATTATCGAATTATCACATTAAAATGCATACCAAACAACACCTCATTGCCCCTTCCATGCTCGCGTCCGATTTCACCCGGCTCGCCGAAGAAATCGACATGGTGAACCGCTCCGAAGCAGACTGGTTCCACCTGGACGTAATGGACGGCCGTTTTGTGCCCAATATCAGCTACGGCATGTCCATCATTGAGGCCATGAGTACATTGGCCAAAAAACCGCTCGATGTACACCTCATGATTGTGGAGCCCGAAAAATACATTGACGCTTTCCGTAAATCTGGTGCGGACGTGATTACGGTTCACCTTGAAGCTTGCCCACACCTGCATCGCACAGTCCATCAAATTAAAGAGACCGGTGCGATGGCTGGTGTGGCACTCAACCCCCATACACCCGTTGCGATGCTGGAGGATTTGATTGAAGACATTGATTTGGTGCTCCTGATGTCGGTCAATCCTGGTTTCGGCGGACAAAAATTTATATACCACACGCTTTCCAAGATTCAGAAGCTTCGTGAACTGATCACGTCGACGAATGCCAAAACCCTGATCGAAATCGATGGTGGTGTTGGGCTGCAAAACGCCGAAAGCCTGCTCCAGGCTGGAGCAGATGTGCTGGTAGCAGGCAGCAGTGTTTTTGGCACCAAGGATCCCATCGCAACTATTGCCCAGTTGAAGGCGTTTAAGGCGGAGTTTGACTTTTAAGGAATGAAGAAAATTGACAAGTACCTGCTGTCCAGCTTTGTCGGCCCATTCATTGTATCGTTTGGTATCGCCTTGTTTGTGCTGGTGATGCAGTTTTTGTGGTTGTATATTGATGAAATTGCCGGCAAAGGCGTAAGCATACCCATATTATTGGAGTTGATCGGCTACATGTCTGTTTCAACATTCCCGATGGCTTTGCCAATCGCCGTATTGATCGCTTCCGTCATGGTATTGGGCAATATGGCGGAGCGCTACGAATTACCCAGCATGAAATCCGCCGGAGTTCCCTTGATTCGGATAATGGCCAGTTTGATCTTTGTAGCAGCAGGCATCTCTATCTTTTCCTACTTCTGTTCCGACTTCCTGATTCCGGTCGCCAACTTGAAATTCAAGTCAAGGCTCTACGACATACGGCGGCAAAAACCTGCTTTGACGCTTGAAAAAGGCATTTTTAATGAAGACTTCCGGCAATTCGTGATCCGTATTGGCGACAAAGCCAAAGACGGCGAGACCATCAGCGATGTGATGATTGAGGATCAAACGAACCTTGGGCAATCCAAGTTCAACCAGATTTTGGCTGACAGCGGCCAGATGTTTACCACTAAAGAGAAGCGTTTTTTTGTGATGAACCTGTTCAATGGCACCCAATACCAAGAGCCGGGTGCGCAGGGGAAGGGTCAGAAGCAGCGCTACCCTTTTATCCGAACGAATTTTCAATCCTGGACAAAAGTGTGGGACATGAAAGAGTTTGAGATGATCCGCACTGGAGAGGACAGGTTTACCGG
>JBBRWA010000223.1:0-10345 GCA_038246345.1 Chitinophagales bacterium | reverse complement strand
GATGCCTTGTTATCGGCCTGGAAATTGGAAGCTGCTGGCGAAGAATCCTTTGTCATTGCGGCAACAAAAGGAGGCACCCCTTGCTTGCGCTTCGCGAAGGCGCCGAAAGGCAAGGCGAATGGGCTTTATATTTATTTGAAGTAAGTCCCCCCCCTACAGCACCCTATTCAAAAACCCATACAAATCATCCTCCATCCCCAACCCCAGCTTTTTCCGCAGCCGCGAGCGGCTCACATTAATGCTGGAAGGCAGCACTTTCAATATGTCCGAAATTTCTTTAGAATTCAGGCCAATCTTCAGGTACGCACACAAGCGCAGGTCGTACAAGGAAAGATCGGGGAATTGCTCCCGCATGGCTTTGAAAAACTCCTGATGCAGTTCGTCTATTTGGATGTCGAAGGTTCTGTCATCGGTTTCTAAAAACATATCCAGCAGCCTTTTCATTTCTGCCCATTGCATTTTACCCATGGTCGGATTTTGCTGCACGGCTTCAATCTTTTCCTTCAGGGAAAGTAATACGCGGTTTTTGTTTTGATTGTCCCGGGCTTGCTTGGTCAGTTCTATGTTCTTATGTTTTACCTGTTGTTTCAGCAAGTTTGTTTCGGCCTCCAACTGTTGTTGCTTTTGTAAAAAAGCTTGCTGTTCGAATTGTTCCGCTTGCATACGCAAGGCTTTTTGTTCCTTTTTAAGCTGTACCTTTTTCAGATGTTCCAACCTGAAATGCTCCCTGCTGCGGGCTGCATAGAGCAACAACAAAGCCAGCAGAACATATCCTGAATATGCCCACCAGGTGCGATACCAAGGCGGTAAAATACTGAAAATGAACGCTTTAGTTGGCGTGATCACACCGTTTACATTGGCGCGTATTTGCAGGGTGTAGGTACCCGCGCTGAGGTTCAAAAAATCAACAGAATGTTCCGTGCTCCACGGACTCCATTGCTTTGAATAATCCAGCAATTGATACTGGTACAACACGCCATTTTGTTGGGGGACGATGAACTGGAAATTAAGGTTGTTCAGGGAATAGGGTATGGCTTCTGTCGTGGATATTATTTGCCGCGCATCATTGTTATAGGCCTCTATGCTTCTGAACAGCAATTCAAGGTCCTGTTGCTGCTGCGTTGTTGACATGGATACAGCTTCCAGCGCAAATCCGTTGTACAGCGGATAGAATTGATACGTGCTGTCCAACCAGGTCGGCATGTATACGCCTTTCAGCAGTCCCGGCACAGGCGATGATGTGTCCGCTTCCGGCTGCGCCACGAACTGTTGCTGCTCCGGCTGAAAAAGGTAGCGCTGTTCCGTGGTTTTAAGTTGTATCCCTGTTGCATCTTTCCACAAAAAAAAGGCATTTCCCTGGTAAGTGCTTGCGGGGAAGATGGTCCTGTTTTCCAGGCTCATATCGTCCTTGAGGGTAAAGCGTATTAATCCAAAATTGGGGATATTTACCCAAAAGATATTGTCTTTATCAAAAACCAGCTGGTTGCAGGAGCCCAATATCAGTTCTAGCTTTTTTACAAATTTATAAGATGCCCCATCTTTTCTGAAGACCGAAATCCCGTTGTAATTCCCGGTCAGCAGGTACGTCTGTTTATAGGGAAGACACGTCCAAACGCCGGGTTCGTCGTGAATCTGGCGCCAGACATTGCCACTCACGGAGAACAAACCTTTATCATGTCCGCAAAGGATGATCCCCTCCACGTTGTCCAATGACCAAACTTGTCCTTCAGACCCTGGCACCAGGGCAAATGGCTTCCGGTCACCCACGTTGTCGAGATCACGCCATGCCGCTTTGTACAGCCCCTGATTGGTTCCCAAATAAAAAACACCGTCTTTGAGCAGGGCCGCATGTGCGGTGCCGAATTCTCCTTTGTAATCGAAAAAATAATGCAGCCCCTTGTGCAGGTGAACGGCTGAAATGCCGTAATCGGTCCCCAACCAAAGCATGCCGTTGGCGGCGTAATGCATGGTGAGCACGGTGTTGTTGGAAAGCCCTTTTTGCTTGTCGATGTGCTGGATGATGTGGCCATCAAGGTCTGTAATGTACAATCCGTTCAGGATGGTGCCGAAAGCGAGGTAGGAATCGTCAATGCGGGTGGAGCAGAATACCTGGTCTTCGATCAGGTGGGGAGACACTTCGTTTTGTAACGGAATCAGCTTGTTGGATTGGTACAAAAACATCCCGTTGTTCTTGGTGATGATCACCAGGCCCTTCGCGCTTTCATAGCCCCCCGTAATCCTAAAAGACTGCTCCTTGGGATAAGGGAACATCAATTTTAGCGACATGCCATTGAAGGCATACAAACCATTCTTTTCGTCAGAGAGGTAAATAAGATCCTTGCCCAGAAAACTTCCGGAAAACCGGTGTGGCGCCGCGATTTTTGTCAGCTGGTTGTCGCTGTAGAGGTAAATATTGTTGAAAGAAATGAACGCGATCTTGCCATTTATCTGATAAACATCCCAGAATTCCTCGTTCTCTTCATTTATTCCCTTCGTAAAAGGATACAAAGACGTGTACTCAAATTGGCGCAACCCATTTCTTTTCCAAACGCCGAAATCCAGGTCCGAACCGGAATAAATCAGTGAATCATTGGCCAGTAGCAAGGACCGTGTGTATCCTTTACTGCCCTTGAATTGGTTCCAGGTATTTCCATCAAATTCCAGCAAGCCGTCATCACCGGCCATGTAAGTGATTCCGTTTTTTGCGGAAGCAATGTCCCAGATTTTACCGTGGTTTTTGTATTGACTGGCGTTGTAGTTGTCCAGCCAGGGCACTCCTTTTTCAGAAATCTGCTGCGCATACAAGGCCGAAAAGCCTGATAGCGCTGCAATCAAAATACAGGTTATTCTCAACGGAAATACTGCGTTCATCAAAAGGAATTATTTCATAGACTAACAAGCGTAGGCGCAATCAGTTCGGATCAAATGTACACAATATGGCACAGCCTTTTGAGGGTTAAAATTTTGCGGCTTCGGTGCGGTTATAATTTTTCACCACAGAGGACACAGCGTTTCACAGAGGTTTTCACAGAGTAGGCGTAAGCGGCTTCGCCGCAACGGATAAAAAAACCTCTGTGAAAACCTCTGTGAAACGCTGTGTACCTCTGTGGTGAAAACCGCTATTGCGACACTAACTTTATTCCACAATCAACTTTTCCACCAATATCCGGCCCTCAGTATCCATAACTTTGACCACATACATCCCCGGCTTGAGGCTTTGCAGCTGTAGCGTCGACTGTTTGCTCATCATGACCAATTGTCCATCAATATGGTAAACCTCCACTTGTTTCACCGCCGCATCAATCGTGACCGTAGCCTCGGAATGCGCTGGGTTCGGGTAGATTTTTACCGATTGTACCGCGTTTCCAGGCTGTTGTGTGCTGCTGAGCAGCGCTTCCGTGGTAAAGTAAACATTGTCCAGGAACAATACACCCGAGCCAAAAGGTGTGCTGGTAAAAATGTATTGGTTCAAGTCGTTCAAGCTGCTGAGGCCGGCTGCCGTAAAGTCCGCCAAGGGAATATGGAGCCGATTCCACTTCCCTGCTTCAGGGGTGAAATTCAGGCCCCCTTCCGAATCACCATTGGGGCCGCCAAAGCCATCACCCAGGAAACTGACCAATTTTACATTCAGGGTCGTGATATTGGGTGTCCACACGTCCAGGTGCAAATACGTCATCCCTGCGGCATTGACGGGGGTGGCTACCGTTTCTACGCCATTGAATCCAAGGTTTGTGTATTTGTGGGTGGGGTTGCCGACGATGGTGTCTGCGTAAAATACGGACTGGCTCCAGGAAGTATGCCAGGTGTCCACAGGAACATCCGTATAGGCATCGCTAAACAACGAAATCACATTTACGTTGGTAGGCGTAGGGGCCGCATTGGCTGGTGAATTGAAGAAATAAGAGATGGTATACGTAGCGGTGGTCGTGCCATTTGCCGCCGTAACCAGCACCGTAGCGTTGCCAGGGATTGCGCTTGCCTGCGTAATGGTGGTAACAGTGGCTCCTGGGTCATTGGTCGTTGCCAGGGTGATTTGTGGTACCGCGCCACCACCAGGAACACCGTAGTCGTAATTAAAAGCGCTTGGCGTAAAGGCTGGCACCGAGGCGCCATTCACCTGGAGCGCACCCAGCGTGGCATCTGTTCCGGTAGCAGATGCGGTTTTCCAGAAATAAATGTTGTCCAAATAAATGTTCGAAGGAGAAACGCCGCCTTGGCCGTCAAACTTCAATTGGAAAATCGAGTTCCAGGACATCCCTGTAAACGCACTTTTGGGCAAATCGACACTGCTCCAACCGTTGTTGACCAAGGGCACCGTAACCAGGACTTCCCCTGGGCCCACGCCGCTGTTATCGATTGGCGTAAATTTGACAACCGTGGCGTTGCTGGTCCATATATCGATGTGAACAAACTCCATGGCGGAGGCATTTTGTGGATTGGCTTCAAAACCAGTTCCCTGGTAGTTGAAATTCGTATAGGCCATCACCAAATTACCTGATCCAGGGTTAAAAGCAATATCCACCGATCCAGATTGGCCCCAGCCGGGGTTATAGTTGACCATCCCGATATTGGAGTAGGCTTCACCGTAAATGGAAACCACATCCGAGGCATTTCGCGTGGGGGGTGCAGGGGCATTCGTGGTAGGTTGTGCTTGCGCAAATATTGCTGCAAGTGACAACAGCATCAGCATAAAAAGTCTCATGACAATAATGTTTAAAGGTTAAAACAACAGTTTTTTAGTTCGATTGAAAAATGTTTTCCATGGCTTTTTTGGGCGTTCTGTCTATCCGGAAAAGGCCCCAGTGTTTCTCGGGTTCATGGGCTTCGGCAGAGCCTTTCCAAGACTCATCAAAAGCTTCAAAAAAGAAGGTTGGGATGTTTTCCTTTTCTGTCCAATCCGTCAGGTCTTCGAAATATATTTTTTGATGCCCTTCACTGACGTTATCCGGGTCAATACCCCTGCCATTGGAACGGGTAGCCCAGCCAGCTTCCGTAATCACGACGGGGACATTGGGATACAGGTTGGCAATGGCGGAATAATTTTCTTTGGTAAATTCCAGCGATTCGTGAATATGCTTGTATTCCCACACCGGGTAGGTATGGATGGAAATAAAGTCCACCACTGCTGCCAATGGCTTTAGTTTATTCAGCCAGGGAACGTAATTTTCACAAAAAGTGACGGGCTGCTTGGCCGCTTGTTTCACTGCTTGCACATAATTAATCACCTGACTGACAGGCACATAATGATCCGTCCAATCAACACAAGCTTCGTTGCCCACAGAAAGCGCGCAAATGATCTCCGGGTATTTTTGGGCCAGTGCTATCAGCTTGCGGATTTTGGCTTCATTGCTTTTTTTGTTGTCTTCCAGCTGGGGTTCCGTGTACACTCCCCCCCATGGGCAACCGAAGTTGTTGAGCTCTGCCTCAATGTAGGCACCCAACATGATTTTAAAATCGAGGCGCTCGCGCTGTATCACGTCTAAAACCAAGGCACCATGGGCATCCACATCGTACAGGCGCAGGTATTTCCAATGATGCTGGAGCATCAGGAGGTCTTCTTTCACTTCAACGTAGGACGGATAAACGCCCCCCGGCTGCTGCCCCTCCCGAAATCCGGAATAGCAGATGGCCCTGCCTGGTGCCAGGTTTAGCGCTTCAAAGGCATTCATAAGTTTTGAAATTTTAGGTTTTCATATTTATCCCAGATGCCCCAATAAGCACCGACTACACCCTCTGCACCGACTTTCCAGGATTCATCAAAAGAAGAAAAATAGAACGTTTCAATGTCCTGATCCATGGCCCACATTTGGGTATTGATAAAATACGCCAATGCATTTTTCTCCGATGGAACCGAACCCTTCAGGCTTTCACCCTGACTGGGCCATCCTGTTTCTGTAATTATCACCTTTTTCCCCTTGGCGGCATCTACAGCCTGGTGGTACATTTTTTTCAAGTAGTCCAGCGACTGATCAATCGGACAGCCTTCCCAATACGGGTAACAATTGGCCAGTATGACATCGCAGGCTTCGGTGATTTTAGGGCGTTGGGTGAATTCGTAATAGGCATCCACATAACCCACTGGAATCCCCGGGATGGCTTCTTTTACCCGGTAAATGAACTCCAGCAAGGCTTCTTCCGATAAATCCTTGCGGTACATCACTTCGTTGCCCACTGCGGCGATGTCAACCAGCCCCGCTTTTGCCAATTGGATCAGGCCCTGTATCTCACGTTCGTTCACTTCCGGATCATCGCCGAGCCATGCCCCAACCAGGGTTTTTATCCCGAGCGATTTGGCCACTTTCGGGATGAGTTCATTGCCGTCCGTGCAAGAAAAAGACCGGATCCAACTGGTGCTTGGCTTGAGCACCTGCATCCTTCTGACTACCTGCGCTTCAGTCACCAAATCACCCGGTTTCTGTCCTTCTTCATACAAACTAAAACAAAAACCGTGGACGCCATTGCTGAGGATCTCCAGGAATAAATCCTTGGTTTCTGTGTCGGACATCCCGGACAGGTAAGAAGCGCCATGCATTTCAGCCAAGGACAAGTATCGTTCTGCTCTGTAAGACATACTAGTATATTTTTAAATTATAACTCACCCCTTCTTTCAACCAATTCATCTTTGATGGCGCGGGCTTTTGTTTCTGTCAAATCATAATTCCACATGATGACTATCGCCAAACCAGCCGTTATCGCCGGAATAATAATATCAGCCAGGCGCAGCTGGGTGATGGTATCGCTGGTTTGCTCCGCGGCGGTTGAATCAAAACCCGCCATTTTCAACACCAATCCACCCAAAACCAGGGCAAGTCCCTGACCCAATTTTACCATCCACCAATAGATGGCGCCAAAGGAGCCTTCCTTCCGGGGCATGCCGTTGTTGAGCTCATCCAAATCGCAGACATCAGCCGTCATGGACATCATCAGGGTAAACAGCCCCCCCAAGCCAAAAGAAATGAACGGAATCGGGAGGAACATCAGCCACGGATTTTCGGGGTCAAAACCCCACCATTTCAAAATGTAGCCAACAATCGAAATGGCCGTAGAAATAATAAAGGCTTTTCGTTTGCCCCATTGGTTCGACATCAAGGTAATTACGGGGATAATTAAAAAAGCGGTGGCCAATGCACTGACGGTCGTGAACCATGCTGGCCAGGTACCGGCGATTTCGTAATCACCCTTGAACAGATAAAACACAATGATAAAAAAGCTGAAGGAGGCCACCATCTGAAAGCCATTGAACACCAGGAACGTCGCCCCGCAAAGCTTCATAAATGGCTTGTTCTTGGAAATTTGTACAATGTTTTTCGTCAGGCTTTTCATGTTAGACCACAAATGCTTCATGGTAAGCTCGTCCCTGTTTAGCAAGTTTGACTGATCCACCTCCTTGCAAAAGATGGCCGGTAAAACGCCCAGCGCCATACAGGCGAGACCAACAAAAATGGATATGGTACGTACACCTTCTGCCTGGGTTTCAAACATATCGGGGTCGGCCATCAGTACCCAAAACCAGGGCACAATCATCCAGGCCAACTGGCCTATGGTTTGCGAAAATGCCATCAGGCGGGTTCGCTCATTGTAATCAGCGGTCATTTCATAGCCCAAGCCGATGAGCGGTGTAGAATAGATGGTATTACCCGTCAGGTAAACCAAAGACATCAGTAAAAAATACCAAAAGTTGTAGCTCTGTGAATTGGTTTCGTCCAGTTGCCACAATACGATAAACAACAAGCCGCTCAATATCGCGCCGACAAAAATATAAGGTCGCCTGCGCCCCCACCTCGAATTGGTATTATCGGAGACATAACCCATGATCGGATCCGTAACGGCGTCATATATCCTGGGTAACCCGCCCAACAGGCCCGCCAGAAAGGGGTCCATGCCAAAGGCCGTCAGCAAGAAAAACGAAAAAACACCGAGCGACCCGGGCAATAGGTTGTTTACCAAATGGCCAGCGCCGAAGGCGGCTTTTTCCAGCATAGGGACTTTGTCTTTGGCTGCAGTTTTGTAGTGCGACATCTTGTTATTGCTTTTGATTTAAGACTAAACTTTGAATGGCTATAAAAGCTGATCGGGGTTTATGAACACCGTTAATCGGCGAATCGCAGCAGTTCTGTGCAGAATCTCCTGGGTTTCGGCTGCAGAAAGCTTTGTTTCCTTCGACCGCTGGCTGTCCCCATTTTCAAAATGAACCTCCAGGCCTGTTTCTGCGCCGACAACATAGACCACCGGAACTTGGCAATAGGTAAAGCAAAGCGCGTTTTCAGGCAGGGCCAATTGCTGCTTTTCGCCCTGTACATTGTAAAAATGTACCACGGCAGGCGTTTTCAAAAACGTATCCTTGCGCAACAACACGGGCTGAAAATGCACTTGCCCCTCCCGCACAACAACCCCAAGCTCGCCGAATCGGCACAAAATGTCCTCTTTTACCTGCCCGGTCATGCCCGGTTGCTGGGCACCTTTGCCCATTGGGGTATGGGAATAGGGGTCTGTCGGGAATGCGCCGTATAGTTCCGGTGATTTGTGCACGCCAATGCCCGCTGTGATTTCAAAATAATGCGCCAACATCCGCCCGACAAGAGCCTTATCGGCCTTGCTTTCTATGGCCTTCAGGCAAGTTTCCAGCACCGCCAGGCGCAATTTGGAAACCATGTGCCAGTAAATAGAGCCCAAACCTTCATACCCGAAAAAGGTGCCACTGCGGCCAGTAAATGCTTTGTGGTTAAACAGTGCTTCGAAAATCTGCAGCAATTCCGCTTTGCCCTGGGCATCAATATTGTGCGCGTAGTTTAAGGCAGCTTCCAGGTCGGCGGCATTGTGGAAATTTCCGTTGAAATGGTAGTTCCCCAAAACGTCCTTTTCAAGTACCGTCGTCAGGCTTTCAACAGTGCCTTTTTTGAAAATGCTGTTTTTTTCCAACATCTCCTTCGGCATGGTATTTTTCTGCAAAAACCCTGGGAGATCCTTGTTCGGGTAAAGCAGGTAACTATACTGATCCGCCCGGAACAACTTGCTACTTTTGAGGGCATCCAGCACGGAAACACTGCTTTCTGCTGCAAGAAAGCCAGAACTGAGCACAGCGACCTGGCCTTCCAGCATTTCGCTCAAATGCGAAACAGGTACTGAATCACCTTCAATCGCCATCAAATTATAGCCGTGGTAGAGCTTGTCCTTTCTTTGATTGGCCGTTATGGTATGTTCCAAATACGCAATGGACAACTCCGAAAAACGGTTCAAGTCGGCCAGCGTGATGCCCTTTTTATTTCCCGAAAACGACTTATCGTAAATGCCCAGCCGGTAATGACTGGCTGCCTCCCCGAAAATATCCAACAGCCTTTTGCGAACTGTATCGCTGATGTGCCCCTGGAGCAACGAGCTGTTGTCCCGGAGCGCCGCAAATAGGGCATCATAAAACCCTGCCAGCTCAGCGGAAACCATTACCGGCTCTGGTCCTCCGGCTTGCACCAAGGCACTAAAAAACTTCAAAAACCTTCTCAGGTAATTCAGCGTCACCATGGACACGCCGTTGCCCACCAGCGCATTGTTGGCATCGTTCCACTCCGGGCGCTGGGTATTCATCCAGATGCCGCCTTCCAACACGAAATTAGACAGCTTGGCCAGTACGGTGGCCAGTAGCTTTTCAACCAGGTTGACATGAACGATGTCGCCTTTTTCATTTTTATAAAGGGCACCGTCGGCACCGAGCACCTGTCGCGCTGCCCGAATTTTTTCATCCCATGCAACATCAAAATCAATGGTATCCTTTGGGTTTTGCAGGATTTCCTGGTAGGACTTGATACGATACGGCACCTGTGCATAGACGAAACAAGCTTTGTCCAACAACTGCCCCAGCAAGGCTGGATAGTGGTTTTGGGCACATTCCAAAAACTTGAGCAGGTAAATAATTTGGTGATCACCCCAGTATCCGATGTACGACCAGGGATCGTCCGGCTCAATAACCTCCCAATCGAAACCGCCTTTTGTCACCCGATACGGGTTGTACCCATCAAAGGTGGAAGCATTGAGGAATTTAAAAATCATGCCCTCAATAAAGGCGGGATAGGCGTGTGCCAAGGCCTCCCAATTTTGGAAGATATCGCGCCAGTTTCCCTCGTAATCCAATATTTTGGAGCCGTCAATTTCACTGTATGAATTGATTGAAAACCTATTCCAGGGCCGGGAAGGGTCGCCGTGCCGACGGCTAAATTTCAACGGCAGGTACTCGGTTGCGAGTCGAATAAAATCGAGGTCTTTTGTGTTGCTGAGCGTACTTTTCAACTCGAACAAGGAGAATTTTTCGGCCAAAAGCTGTAGCGTGTTTTCGTTGTTGGCGCATACGCGGCTG
>JBBRWA010000222.1:0-10369 GCA_038246345.1 Chitinophagales bacterium | reverse complement strand
GCGAAAGTCAGTAAATCAAAATTCATGCGGCAAAGTTATGTGTATTAATATGAGGTATTCAAATTTCGAGCCAAGTTTTTTGTGGAATACCTGTCTTCATGCTTAGCCGAGCAGTCAGGCTCTTACAAATGCCTCCTTAAAATAATTCGCCTCCTCTGCTGTTTCGCCCACGCTGCTCCCGCCCCGCTGGCCGAAACCTCGTAGGTCTTAAACCTCAGAACCAGCTCAAAAAAAGCAGCGCTTTTTTTGAGCTGGTTCTGAGGTTTAAGACCTACGAGGTTTTTTGTAACCCAAACTACGAAGTCCGCCAGATGATTTGGAAATGTGGTTTTTGAGTTTTCTTTTGTACCTCAACGTACGCCACATGAACCGGAAGCTTTTCCATTGTTTTTCAAAGCGACAATTTCGTATATCCAGCTGGATTGGTTGTGTGTACGCAATTGGTGTTTGTGGAATCGGCGTTGACAAAGGGAACATAAACGCAACACAATTCACCTACAACTCAAACAAATCGTAACATGAGAAAAAGTACTCTTTGTGTATGCTGCTTGTTTTTAGCAGTGGGCAATATCTTTGGTCAGAATAAATCGAACAACAAGGCAAAGACTTCAATTACTGAACTAATGAATGATTTTCATACAGGAATCATTAAGAAAGCCGCTGGCGTGAAGTGTTCCCCATTTTGATTTAACCACCACAAAACCCAAAATCAGCGCGCGCTGGTTAGCCTGCGACCCGATACGTATTTTTACCCCGAAGGAGGATGCGCCCCAAAATGTGCAAGTGCTTTGCGAAGGTTGACTAGACCTTTTCGATTCAACTGAAGCAACTCAATGGTAGCCCAATTGTTCAGCCAATTCAGAAATGTTCGTTTTGCGGATTTTAGCCAAGGCTCCTAGCAGCATCACCCGTTCACTGCTTTTTTCCTCCATAAAATCTGTGCGCAAAAGCATTTCTTTGCTTTCTTTGGGAGTAATAGTAGCAAGCTGTTGTTTTTTGTGCAATTGTCGATATAGACGCACCACTGATGGAGGCACGACTTCTTTTATTTTTTGCAATAATTGTGTCTCGAATTCATTGGGCTATTTATCACTGCGTACGGATAAAACTTGGTTGATTTGCTCTAATACCTTTTTCAGATTGACAGTATCCATACGGGACATGCTGTTGATCAAATCATCAAAACCAATCTTCACGCCTTTTTTTATCTCAATGGTTTGCATTCGTCAAATATTTTGAACAAAGTTAGGTTTTTTTAAGAAGTTTTTTTTGAAACAAGGGGTGATATTTATTGGAAGTACCTTTGCCCACATGAAATACCTCCTCCTCTGCCTCCTCCCGGCCCTCCTCCCCGCCCAAACCTACACCAGCTATTTCACCGGCGACACCAGCAACGTGAACACCCCCACCTCTGGCGGCACGGTGCTCATGGGCGGTGCCACAGAAAACGACAATGCCATGCGCTGGTTCTTGCAACGCGCCAATGGTGGCGACGTGGTGGTCATCCGCACGTCCGGTTCTGACGGCTACAATGCTTACTTCTATTCCCAATTGGGCGTTGCCGTGAACTCGGTGCAATCCATCGTCATGCCCAGCCTGGCTTCGGCGAATGATCCATATATCGCCCTGCAAATACGCAATGCCGAAGCGCTTTGGATCGCGGGCGGCGATCAGGGCAAATATGTGACCTATTGGAAAGACGGCCCCGTTGGCGCAGCCATTCGGTATTTGATAGAAGAAAAACACGCGGTCGTTGGCGGTACCAGTGCGGGTATGGCCATTCTGGGAGGCGCTTATTTCAGTGCCCTCAATGGTTCCATTACCTCCGCAGATGCCCTGGCCAATCCCTTTAACACCAAGATGACCGTGGGCAATGGCGATTTTTTACATACCCCGTATCTCGATAACCTGGTGACTGATACTCATTATGACGATCCCGACCGCCGTGGCCGACATGTCGCTTTCATCGCCCGGCTGGCAACGGACAACAACGCCCGGTTTTGGGGCATTGCTTCGGAGGAATACACCGCCGTTTGTATTGATACGGCGGGTATTGGGAGGGTGTTTGGCAAATACCCGCAGTCACAGGACTTTGCGTATTTTTTGCAGATAAATTGTGAAACGCCCTTTTTACCCGAAAACTGTACCCCAAATACTGCCCTCAATTGGAACCGGAACAACAAAGCCCTGAGCGTTTGCAAAGTGCCGGGTAGCAACGACGGCAGCACCACATTTTCGCTAAAAGACTGGAAAACGACCAGTGGCGGTAGCTGGGAGAGCTGGTGGGTGGAACAAGGCCAGTTGAAAACCCAGGCGGCTGCGGGCGCGCCCGCATGCGTGACCGCGACGCAGGAGGGTCATGGCCTTCGTTTTCAGGTGTTCCCCAACCCCAGCAGCGCGAATTTTTGTGTCAATCTGCCAGAGAACCTGCGTGGCGCTAAAGCCACACTATTGGATGCGCAAGGCCAATTATTGCAAAACATAGAACTTGTTTCCGGAAGAAACCAACTGGACCTGCAGGCATTTCGTGCTGGCGTATATTTCCTGAAAGTCAAAATGGCCGATGAGATTCAGGTGCTGAAACTCTGCCGTATTTGATGCCTACCTTTGGCCCATGAATGCCACGTTTCAATTGCACGACAGCCCCATTTTCGTCGGTTCGCTCGCCGACAGTTTTCCCCATTGGCTGGAAGCGGAAAGCTATTCCCAGGTATTTATCATCGCGGATACCCACACTCAGGCGGTGTGCCTGCCGGTTTTTCTGGAAAAAACAGGTTTGAAACCCCATCCAAACCTGGTGGTAATTCAGCCTGGCGAAGGGCAAAAAAACCTTGCTACCTGCGAAAGCATCTGGCAAGCCATGCTCGCTGCCAATCTCGACAGAAAGGCACTGGTACTCAACCTCGGCGGCGGCGTGATCGGCGATATGGGCGGCTTTTGCGCCGCTACTTGGAAGCGCGGCATCGACTTTGTACACATACCCACCACCTTGCTGGCCATGACCGATGCCGCCATCGGTGGCAAATTAGGCGTTGATTTTCAAGGCCTTAAAAATATCATTGGCGTGTTCCGGCAACCCGCAGCGGTGTTTGTCGATCCCGATTTTTTAGACACCTTGCCCGAACGAGAACTGCGTAGCGGCTTTGCGGAAGTGATCAAACACGCCCTCATCGGCGAGCGGGCGCTTTGGGAAAAACTTACGGATCATCATAGCGCCAAAGCGGTGCTGGAAGCCTCCATTGGTGTAAAAGTGCGCATTGTCGCCGAAGACCCACAGGAGAAAGGCTTGCGTATGTTGCTCAATTTCGGGCATACCATCGGCCATGCCATTGAAAGCTACTTCCTAGAAACGGACGACCCGCTCACCCACGGGGAAGCCATCGCCATCGGCATGATTTGCGAATTGGAAGGCTCGGAGCGCCACAAAGAAGTAGCGGCGTTTCTCAGCAGCATTTTCCCGCATCGCCACATTCCTGAATCAGCTTTTTCTGCTATTTGGGGACTGATGCAGCAAGACAAAAAAAACGCGTCGGGCAAGGTGCGCATGGCCTTGCCCAACGGGTTGCCGTATGGTATGAAAGTGGTGGAGCCGTCGCGGGAGGTGGTGGTGCAGTGCCTAATGAGGAATAACGAGTCTTAGTCGACGCGTGTAATGCTTGATTTGCTTGGAGGAATAAGGAGGGGGCCTTTTGTAGGCACATATCTTCTTATTGGTAGGCAATATCATGATATTACCCTGGTTTCCACCATGGAATAAAATTGGAACAACGGCTTTTTCAATTCACAGCACATTCGCCAGACGCGGCACTAGTGGTCTTGCAAGTCAGTTTCGACGGGTGAATGCTTACTGGGCAATTGTCGTTTTCTACAAAAAATGTATCGTGGGAATTGGTTGTCCACAGTTTTACTTGGGCCCTGGGCGAGCTTTGACAACTTCAAAAAAAAAGTTATCAAAGCTGTTCGTTGGCTTGGCCTGGCGGCGGAGTGAGAATTTGTCAACATTTTTTTCATGTTGACAAATTTGGGTGAATGTTCAGATCCTTTGCTCAGATAGGTGGTAATTCACTCGTCGAAACGGACTTGAAGGGCTACTAGGAGGTTTTTACCAAAAAATGAACCCAAGCCAAGCATCGCGCCCCATTATCAAATTATCCTATTATCAAATTCCCTCTAAGCCCGCGCGCACTTCTCAATCGGCGAGCAATTGTCCAGCAAGATATTCCCATTGTATTTAAAAATAACACCCGGCCCGTACCAGGCCTCCAGGGTGAGGTAGCGCACCGATTCTTTGGTCAAAAACTGCAATTGATATTGCCGCCAATCGCTGTGGTTGATGAGCGGGGATGATGTCAAAAGGACCCCTTTGGTTCCCCTTGTGGCGCTGCCCCATACCCGAATACGCGCAGGCTGGTTAAACCCAACGTATTGTTCTACATGCGCCAGGTTGATCGAAAAAGTATAACAGGCATCTGCATCCAGCGGCTCCGCCAATGCCTGTGCAATATCTTCCGTGGTGCCATCGTGCCGGACGACCAGGCCAATACAGGTATTCCCGGCTTGGGGTGCAAACTCAATACCCCAGGCACCGGGCAAAATGTCGGGGGTACTGCCCGGCGTAGAGGAATGCCAGCCTTTGGGAACGGCAGAAGCCCTTGGAGTATCCTCAAAAGAGGGGTTTCGGAAAAATATTTTTCCGGAGGGCTGCTCCACCACCCCCTCCAAGGGGACCGGGGGGTGGATGAAAAGCCAGAGCGGAAGTAGTAAAAGCCAGTTGTTTTTCATTAAGACGGTGAAATTAATGGATTTTTGCTTGAACAGCGCAGGTGTTAGCATAAAACAAGCAGCTTATTCTACCTTTGCACCCACTTTATACCGTTTACCAATTTAGTTCAAAGGTATGCCACGATCCCGGCCCACATATTTTTACGCCATTGCCAGTGTCGCACTGGTATTGTTCGTCTTGGGCTTTTTTGCATTGATGGCCCTACACGGCCGCAAGTTAGTGACCTTGTTCAAAGAGAAGGTGGACATTTGGCTGGAATTAAAACCAGGGCTTGCACAAGAAGATGTGGCGCGCATCGTCGGCGAGGTGCGGCGGCAACCTTTTGTGAAAGCAGAGACGGTGAAGTTTATCACCAAAGAACAGGCTGCAGCCACCATGCGCGAAGATCTTGGCGACAAAAGTATGTTGGAAGATATGCCCGATCTGCTGCGCGATGTGATCCGCTTCAATGTGAAAGCTGAGTTTTTAGACGATGAAAAAATGCTGGCATGGCGGGAAACGCTGAAACAGGATTCCCTGGTCAGCGACCTGTTTTTCGAAGCCGCCAATACCGGGAATGTGGGCCGCAATATTCAGAACTTGGGATTTGTGACCATGATATTAAGCCTTTTGCTCATTTTTGCAGCCGTTGCCCTCATACACAACACCATACGCCTGGCCTTGTTCTCCAACCGTTTTTTGATCAAAAATCAGGAATTGGTGGGCGCATCCTGGGAATTCATCAGCAAACCCTATATCCGTCGCGGCATCTTGAACGGCCTATGGAGCGCCGTAATTGCTATTTTTGCCCTAATACTGATGCTCTATTGGATGCGAACGCTGATCCCAGAAATGGAACAACTGGAAGACCCGAACGGCATCGTGTTTGTCATGATGAGCTTGATACTGGTGGGCGTGCTGATTTCGGGCCTGAGTACCTGGTTTGTGGTGCACAAATTTTTGCGGATGCGCATCGACGACCTTTATTGAGTGACGGTAGACGGTAGACGGTGGACGGTAGACGGTGTGGACGGTAGACGGTGGACGGTTTGGCTTGAGTTTTTCAGTACTTTTGGAGGAGGGACTGTCTATTATTTTTCAAAATCAACGAATGGCTAGCTTGGGAGAACATGTTTGAAAAAGCAAACAAACCAAGCGAGTTTCATATAAATACACCATACTGCAATACGCCCCAATTTCCCGCACTTGACATTTCAGCATTTTCACCAAAGATTTGTTCCCTGGATTTAGTGCTGAAAAACCAGAACCAAACCAAATCCAGGACGCTGTGCAAACTCATAACTCATAACTCATAACTCATCACTCATAACTCATCACTAAAAAGAAATATGGCTAAGCAACAACAACGCCCACAACAAGCAAAAAAAGCAGCCCCTGCACCCGCTCGCCGCAGCGAAAAACGCGAAAGTGTTTTTAATACGGAGGGTAACAACGTGCTCATTTTCGGTCGGAAGAATTTCATTTACATGGGTGCCGGCCTTTTATTGGTGCTGCTCGGCCTTGCCTTGATGTCGGGGGGCGCTATGCCTGATCCGCTGGTGTGGGAACCAGAACGCATCTACAGCCCTATGCGCATCACGGTCGCGCCCATGCTTATGGTGGCTGGCTTCATTGTCGTCGTAATGGGTATTTTCAAAAAGAACAGCGCCCTGGAGGATAACAGCCAATCTGCCGCATGAACCTGATTCAAGCCGTTATCCTGGCCATTATTGAAGGCATTACGGAGTTTCTGCCCGTATCTTCCACGGGGCACATGATCATCGGCTCTTCGGCCATGCACATCGCTTCCGAGCCATTTGTGAAAGTGTTTACGGTGGCCATTCAGTTTGGTGCCATCATCTCGGTATTGGTGCTGTACTGGCGGCGCTTCCTCCAGAATTTCAATTTTTATATCAAGCTGCTGGTGGCGTTTTTGCCCGCCGTGTTTTTTGGGCTGTTGTTCAAAAAACAAATAGATGCCCTGTTAGAAAACATCGCGGTGGTGGCCATCGCCCTCATTCTGGGCGGTGTTTTGTTCCTGCTGCTCGATGATTTTTTCAAACGCCGAAGCCTAAGCAACACTTCCATCGATGATGTGACCCTGCCCAAGGCCCTGCGCATCGGCTTGTTCCAGGTGACGGCCATGGTGCCGGGCGTGAGCCGCTCGGCCGCGACCATCATCGGCGGATTGACGCAGGGTTTGTCTCCGGTCACCGCTGCGGAGTTCTCCTTTTTTCTTGCCGTGCCTACTATGTTCGCCGCCACTTGCAAGTCCTTGTGGGACTATGTAAAAGACGGTGGCGTTGCATTTACGTCCGAGGAAATCACCTTACTTGCGGTGGGCAATCTCGTTGCCTTTTTGGTGGCAATGGTGGCCATCAAATCTTTTATCAGTTACCTCACCAAAAATGGGTTTCGGGCCTTTGGGTATTACCGCATTATCGCGGGTGTGGTGATTTTGGTGTTTTGGAAAATGGGGTATTTTGATGGGGTGAATGTGGGGGATTTTTAGGGCGATGCGGTTTGGCCTATTCACATTCAACACTATTCTGTATCCACTGCGTGGCCTTAACAGCCGATTGAGTAAAACGGTGTACTTCTGTCCAGTTGGGTGCTCCCAGGGCTTTTTGACAATATCGAATCGCGCTTTCAGCTTTTTCCAAGGACTCAGAACATTTTTCAAGTGTACTTGCCATCGTTTTTGCGTCGTACAGCAAACGGATGGCATGTTCTAGTTTTTGGGATAAGATGTGTATATCATTGCTTGCCAAGCCGTCCTGAATGTCCATTTCGGCCATATAAGCATCGTGCTTGAGCAATTCATGTGGCGTAAACCCTTTGGCCACTGCTTCAGCCGAAGGTGCATTCTGGCTAGCACAGGCTTTAGAAGCTAGCAGCATCTTGGTAGCCGAGATGCGGGCATCCACCGCACGCTGCAACATGGTATTCAAATCTTTCTCGAGTCTAAAGTGTAAAATGTCACAAAGTATGCGCCCCGTTTCCGCTTCCGCCCTTACCTCCGTACAATATACGCCCGCCATAGCCACTGCTTCAAATAAAATATAACTATCCGCTAATCGCACGTATATGTCAAATGGCTCGATCATCAACATCGCATCACTCAATATTTTGTCAATTTGTTCCGCCTGCCGCCCAACCCAATTTAGGGTTTGAGGGGAATCGTGTCCGGAAAGGGTATTCTCCTGCGCAATCAACGACCCAGCTTGTAGGCAAAATATTTGGCACAGCAAGACAATCAGCGAGAACCTTAAATATTTCATAGTCATAAAATTTATTTTGAGTGCATTGCCACTTTGCGATAGCATTACTTTCATCTTGTTTTCTAACACAGAGAATAAAACTATTGTTTTAGTTTTGTGCTACTATATTTCTGCTACCATGATCGTTCAAATCAGTATTCCCCCAAATCTAAAACTATCCTTGCGCGACCCCGAAGCCAGTACGCTAGGGCGAAAAATCATTCGAGAAGGAATTGTGCTGATGTGCGATTTAGGATATGAACAGTTTACGTTCAAAAAATTAGCAGAAGCTATTGATAGCACCGAAGCCAGTATTTATCGCTATTTTGAAAACAAGCATCGATTACTGCTTTATTTCCTGACTTGGTATTGGAATTATGTAGAATATCAAGCCACTGTTTCGCTCCAGGGCGTACACAATCCGGAAGTAAAAATTAAAAAAATCATTGCAATTCTGACGACCGGGTTGCCCAATTGGTCTGATGCCGCTGGTATCAACAAAACGGCCCTTCAAGAAATTGTCATTGCAGAAAGCAGCAAGGCATACCTGACCAAGGAGGTGGATGCCATCAATCGAGAGAAACTATTCAAGCCTTACAAAGACCTGTGCCATCACATTGCATTGGTTTTTCAGGAGTATAACCCCGAGTATCCTTATCCGCATTCCTTGGCGAGCACAATCATAGAAACAGCGCAATTTCAACCATTTTTCATGGAGCATTTGCCTGCTTTAACTGATTTTGGAGGGGATCGAGATGGTGCGAAGGTGGCTGTTTTTCTGGAAAACATTGCCTTTTCTGCGCTGGATGCTACTCGAAAATAACATTAGTTTAGACTGGCGCCGCCCGATATTTCAACGTTTTGCGCCACAGCATCAAAACTGAAATTACAAATAATTAGTAGGTAAAACAGGTGTTTCATGTGGTTTTGTTTTGTATCGTGTCCAAGTTGTTTGCAGGAATTTCAAACGGCAACATGTAACTTGTTGAACGAATCGTGAAGAAGGTTCGCTGCGAACTTTGTACTTTTGAGCCGAAATCCACCACCGACCCCCAAAGCCTCCTTGCTACCGTTGCCTAACAATTTAAAACTGAATTATTTATGCAGGAATTTGGATTTAAACCATCCACCGCCAATTTGGAAGAAATCGGACTCAAAAACCTGAAGTCCGTCTACTGGAACCTTTCACCTGAAGAACTCGTAGAACACAGCATAAGCAAAGGCATGGGCCATTTGGCCGACAGCGGTGCACTGGTGATCAATACTGGTGAATTCACTGGCCGCTCTCCCGAAGATCGTTTTATCGTAAAAGACAGCATCACCGCCTCCAAAGTGAACTGGGGCAAAGTAAACCTGCCATTCGAGCCCAAAAAATTTGACGCACTCTGGCGCAAAGCTTGCAGCTACATGCGCAAGAAAGAAATATACATCCGCGACGTGGCGGCCAATGCCAGCGCCAATACCGACTTGCGCCTGCGCATCCGCGTAGCAACCGAATACCCCTGGAGCAACCAGTTTGCCAGCAATATGTTTCTGCGCCTTGATGCAGCAGAACTGGCCGATTTTGATGCCCGCTGGACCGTCCTCTGTGTGCCCGGCTTCAAAGCCGATCCGGAAGCGGACGGCACCCGTCAGCACAATTTCGCCATCGTCAACGTGAAAAAACGCCGCCTGCTTATTGGCGGCACGGGCTATACCGGAGAAATCAAAAAAGGTATTTTCTCTGTCATCAATTTTGTATTGCCTACGCGCACCACCGATTCACTGCCCATGCACTGCTCTGCCAACCTCGGCAAAGACGGCGACATCGCCCTGTTCTTCGGGCTTTCCGGCACCGGCAAAACAACCCTCAGCGCCGACCCGGAGCGTATGCTCATCGGCGACGACGAGCATGCCTGGGGCACCGATGAGGTATTCAATTTTGAAGGCGGCTGTTATGCCAAAACCATCGACCTCACGCCAGAAAAGGAGCCAGATATTTTCAAGGCCATCCGCCACGGCGCTATCTTGGAAAACATTGGTTTCTTTCCCGGTACCCGCAACGTCGATTATACCGACCGCAGCATTACCGAGAACACCCGCGTGTCGTATCCCATCAACTACATCGACAACGCGCTCTCCCCCAGCCGCGCCGATGGCGATCCGAAAAACATTTTCTTCCTCACTTGCGATGCTTATGGCGTTTTGCCACCCATCTCCAAGATGACGCCCGAGCAGGCGATGTATTTCTTTATCAGTGGCTACACTGCCCGCGTGGCTGGCACAGAAGTGGGCGTTAAAGAACCAAAAGCTACCTTTTCGGCTTGTTTTGGCGCGCCATTCCTGCCGCTGCATCCCGCTAAATACG
>JBBRWA010000221.1:0-10442 GCA_038246345.1 Chitinophagales bacterium | reverse complement strand
CTTCCAGCCGGGGCAAGCCATTACCATCGAAAAAACGAATACGCCCCTTGGCAGAGGCAAGCCATTTCCAATCAATAGTCGTAAATATTGCTGCGGGATTGGGGCGCAGAAGCATTGCAGTTTAGGTTACAAGCCCTTCGCCAGGTATAAAAAATGCGCTCAAAAGCAGGGAAATTCTGAAGTGCAGCACCTAGTTTTCGTTTTGTTCTCTATTAGGATTTACCCATACTCAAATTCGCTTTCTTCGTATTATTTTTTTATAAATCACTCAAAACCATATTATTCCCCTACCTTTGTACCAATATTTTTCACAACTCCGGTTTGTGTCCGCCCTGGACAATAGGTTTTTTTCCAAAAAGCTTCAGCCTTGCAGGGACGTTAATTCGACCCATCGCGTACGATTCCGGGAACTTCTAACTTAATGTTATTCAAAGATTTATCGCTCATCGAGCCGCTTTTACGCGCGCTTGAGACAGAGGGCTACGAAAGCCCAACGCCCATTCAGGAACAAGCCATTCCACCTGTATTAGAAGGCCGCGACCTACTCGGTTGCGCCCAAACAGGAACCGGAAAAACCGCCGCTTTTGCCCTTCCCATCCTCCAAAGATTGGCCAACGAACGCCACAATTTCAAAGATGGCCGCAAAATCCGTACCCTGATCCTCACCCCTACCCGCGAACTGGCCATCCAGATTGGCGAAAGCTTCACGGCTTATGGTCGCCATGTTGATGTGCGCAACCTCGTCATTTTTGGCGGCGTGTCACAACACTCCCAAACCAAAGGACTTCAACGTGGCGTCGAAGTACTCATCGCTACCCCGGGCCGTTTGCTCGATTTGATGAACCAGGGCTTTGTCGACCTGCGCAGCCTTTCCATTTTCGTACTCGACGAAGCCGACCGCATGCTCGACATGGGCTTTATTCACGACGTTAAAAAGGTGATCGCCAAGATTCCGACAAACCGCCAAACCCTGTTTTTCTCGGCCACCATGCCCGATGAAATTTCTGGACTGGCCAATTCGATTCTGACCAATCCTGTGAAAGTGGCGGTTACCCCCGTTTCTTCCACCGTAGAAAAAATTGAACAGGCCATTTATTTTGTGGAAAAACAAGACAAACGCCACTTATTGATTCACCTGCTGGAAGACAAGTCCATCAAGACAGCCCTGGTATTTACCCGCACCAAACACGGTGCGAACAAGGTAGCCGCTGATCTGGTCAAAGCGAACATCATCGCAGAAGCCATTCACGGCAACAAATCACAGAATGCCCGCCAGGCTGCCCTCAGTGGCTTCAAAAATGGTCGCATTCGCGTACTGGTCGCCACCGACATCGCTGCCCGTGGCATCGACATTGACGACTTGACGCACGTGATCAACTTCGATTTGCCCAATATCCCCGAAACGTATGTACACCGCATCGGACGTACCGGACGCGCTGGCGCCAGCGGGGTTGCCCTCTCTTTCTGCGACGTGGAGGAGGTCCCGTATCTCAAGGATATCCAGAAACTTACCAAACAATTAGTGCCCGTTGTGGAAGAACATCCTTACCCGGCCGACCTGAGCAGGCCACCGCTGCCAGAACCCAAAGAGCAGCGCAATGGCCGCTCCGGACAAGGACAACGCAACAGTCAAAACAATGGCCGATCTGGCGGTAACCGTGAGCAACGCCCAGCTAGCAACCACCCCACCCGCACCAACGGAGAAGGCGGCAACCGGCATGAGCCGCGTGCACCCAAACCCGAAAGGCAGCGCATAGACACCAGCAACGAGCGCTTTGCACAACGCGGTGAGGATCGTCGCCCACAACGCGAAGAGCGCCCACAACGCGAAGAACGCCCACAGCGCGACGAACAACGCCCTCAGCGGAACGAGCAGCGGCCCCAGCGGAACGAACAACGTCCGCAACGCACGGAACAACGCGGACAACGCAATGAGCGGCGCGAAGACAACAATTCCAGCGATCGCCGGGAAGAATCATCCAGTTTGCCAGCCAGGAAAAGCCGATTTGCCTCCATCCTTGAAGTGTCAAAATTGGAAAAGCAACCTTCCTTCAACAAGCCAAAGCCTTCGTACAGGGATCGGGACAATAGCGCTCCCCGTGCTGAAAACAGCCCTAAAAAAGGGAATGGTCGGTCTAGTTGGCAAGGGAATGACCGGGCGAAGAAATCGAAAGGGTGATCGGAGTGCGGAGTGCGGAGTGTGGAATGCGGAGTGTGGAATGCGGAATAAATTCGGCACTGGGGTATTTTCCTAGTATTTGAAAAAATAAACGAGCGGTTACTGATGAATTATCAGTGGCCGCTCTTTTTTATTGGGCATTCAAATAATTTCGCTTTGTGTTGTAGGCTATGAGATAGCCCCGCTTACTCGAATCATTTAAAAATGAGCGGCTAATTAGGGTTTCTACCTTGTCTTGCTTCTCTAAAAAAGGACTAAGCAGTTTTTCAATTCTGCTTTCAAGGATTCCAATTCGTTTGCCCAGTTCAATAAAATCAGCCTTTCCGGCATGTACATTTTTCTCAAAAGCGAGGCTTCCAAAATCACCTTCACACAAGCCCTTGTCCACGGCAAAATCTGTATCAGCCACATGCAAGCGGGTATTGATCGAATCATAAGCTGGTTTTTTTCCAAAATCAGACTCAATTTTTCCTGTACGCCTGAAATAGAAATGCGTTTGCGGTTTTCAAAAAACTGCGCTGCTACGGCCTCACTTTGCTGTGGGGGATCATAAGGTAGTATATGGCTTACTTTTTTACCACCGAACATACTGCGCAAACAGCTTGGGCAGTAGGTTGAGAAGCCTTCAGACAAATTTCCCGGGCAATATTTTAGGTCATCCAGCATGAAGCGGTGAAATTGGTTTCACGGTGATAGCACCTAAGGTATCAAATTGCGCGGTGGCCATAAGCAGCCCAAAATGGTCAGTCTCATCAATTTTCAGAAGCCTGCACTGCAATTAGTTTGTTTACCCCTTCGCGGAGCATGTTGAAAAATACAGGAAACAAATATTGCTGGCTGTATGATTGTTGAGTTTTCGGAAGCGTCAAACTGATGGCCAGGCTGTTAGAATCCTTGAAATAAGCATCGTCATAGCGGAAAACAAAATGCTCCCGGTTTTCTTCGGTATGTACTCCGGCAAAAACAGCGTTTCGGTATATTTCCATCACACGCATGAGGTCAAGGATTTAGTTTTACTACAAGTCTCATATCCATACCGAGCACTAAGGCCAATTTCTCCAAAACATTCAAGGAAGGGTTGCCCTGGCCGCGCTCCAGCTTGTATAAGGTGTTCGTGCTTATTCCAGCGAGTTCCGCAAGATGTGGCTGGGTGATTCCCAGTTCTTTTCGCCTGTTTTTTATAGATGTGGCAATGGTGCTGACAGACATTATAGTGTGATTTTGGGTGTAAAAGTAAGCTTGCACAGCACTTTAGCAAGCGAAATCACACTATACTGTGATTTTGGGATTACCTTCGTCTTTTTATCTAAAAATACATTAAAATCACACTATATTGTGGTTTAGGCCAAAAAATAGCGTCAAATATTTGGCATGTCCTCCTTCAATATTTTACTCAATTCGTCCGCCTTATTAAACACCATAAAATGTCCGCCATTTTTTATGACCAAATCAGACTTTACTCAAGCCGTTGAAAAACGCGCTCGGCTGCACCAAGTCCGCTGAAAATGTATAGTTGTTTGGCCATCTGACGAACTATTCCTGGCCGTAAGCATGTACTAAATCCCGCCTCAAATTATCAAACACATAATCGTGTTCCTGCTCAATGCCGATTTTCTCCAGCGGTTCCCAATAAAATCTTGGGGCCAACACTGATGTATAGGTCGTAATCCGGGTCAATTTGCAACTGTCCTGGCCCACTGGATCAAAGTAATAGATCGCTTCCTTAAAGCCCAGCCATTTTCGCCCCGTAAGTTTATAGTCGATGACATCCATGCGCAGCACCCTCGCTTTTTCAAGTTCTGTTATTCTTTCCGTAATGGTGCCGCCACTGAAATAGCAGGTGCGCAGTCCGCCGACTTCCTCTTTTTCCAAAATGCACTTTTGCGGTATCGGAAGATCCAGTTTCATGAGAAAGGGTTTCTCCGCAATCAACGTATCCACTGATTTTATGGCTTCATATACTTCCAGGCAGGAATATGGCAACACCATTTCCGTTTTTACCGAGATGATTTGCTGCGCGTTTTTCGTCAATTCTTTTTCTGCAAAACCAAACAACAGAAACAAAACCAGGGGCAGCAGCGAACTTTTCAGGACATCGTCGTTTGGGTCATCAATAACATCATCCTTTTGGGTTTTCTTGAAAAGATGCCGCATTCCATACCCCAATGCCACGGCAACGATTACTAAAGGCAATGCCATCAGAATACAGACCATGCCTTCCAGGCCGCCGATTAACAGTAAAATAAAAAAGGCGATCAGTGAGAGTACAAGCCCCCACAAACTGATGTTTTTTATGGCAGCGTTTCCCAAGATATAGCCCAGTAAGAATGGTAGGAACACAAAAAAAGAAATGCCAAAGCCGATGAGCCCGTAGTGCAGCAGCAGGAATCCGAGCGACAAAAAGGTGAAGGAGAGGACGAAGGATAGGGTGAATTGTCTTTTCATTTGAGCTTTACATAGGAAACAGCAGAATTTATCAAACATTTTGTCCCCCTAAAGGTATCAACATGGTACGCAAAACCGCTATATTTGCACACTTTTTGATCTAAATTCAACAAATGGCCTCCACAATATTTGACCTAAAAATGCTCAAGGCGTTTTACGCCTCCTTACCAACACGTGTCGATGCGGCAAAAGCCAAGCTTAAACGGCCCCTTACACTTTCAGAAAAAATATTGTTCGCACACTTGCACAGCGACAATCCGATGGCTGATTACAAGCGCGGTGGCGATTATGTTTTTTTCCAGGTAGACCGCGTTGCCATGCAAGATGCGACCGCTCAAATGGCACTCTTGCAATTTATGACCTGTGGCCGCAAAAAAGTTGCCGTACCCAGCACTACCCACTGCGATCACCTTATTACCGCAGAAGTTGGCGCGGTGAAAGACATGATCGTGGCCCTCGATAAAAACAAAGAGGTATTTGACTTCCTCAGCTCTGTATCACAGAAATACGGCATCGGGTTCTGGAAACCAGGTGCGGGTATTATTCACCAAATCGTGCTTGAAAACTATGCTTTCCCTGGCGGCATGATGATCGGAACCGACTCCCACACCGTGAATGCTGGCGGCCTGGGCATGGTTGCCATCGGTGTCGGCGGCGCCGATGCGGTGGACGCGATGAGCGGCATGGCTTGGGAACTACAGATGCCAAAACTGATCGGCGTGAAACTGACCGGGAAACTCCGCGGCTGGGCCTCACCAAAAGACGTGATCCTGAAAGTGGCCGGTATCCTCACCGTAAAAGGTGGCACGGGCGCTATTGTGGAATACTTCGGCCCAGGTGCACAAAGCATCAGCGCCACCGGTAAAGGTACCATCTGCAACATGGGTGCTGAAATCGGAGCGACGACCTCTACTTTTGGCTATGATAAAACGATGGCCCGCTACCTCAAGGCCACTGGCCGTAGCAAAGTAGCCTCTATGTGCAACAAAGTAGCAGACTACCTCACGGGTGATGCTGAATGCTACGCCAACCCGGAAAAATACTTCGACCAGGTGATTGAAATCGACCTGAGTAAACTGGAGCCGCACATCAACGGCCCGTTCACGCCAGACCTCGCATGGCCGCTGTCGAAATTCGCTGCCGCTGTGAAAAAGAACAAATACCCGGCGAAATTGGAAGTGGGCCTTATCGGCTCGTGCACCAACTCCAGCTACGAAGACCTTACACGTGCGGCTTCCATTGCGCGTCAGGCCCGGGAGAAAGGTATTGAAGTGAAAGCAGAATTTACCATAACTCCTGGTTCAGAACTGATTCGCTTCACCGCGGAGCGCGACGGTCTTTTGAAAGAGTTTGAACAAATCGGCGGTGTCGTGCTGGCCAACGCCTGCGGCCCCTGTATCGGACAATGGGCACGCCACATCGACGATACAAAGCGCCCGAACTCAATCATGACCTCTTTCAACCGCAACTTTACTTCGCGGAACGACGGCAACCCTAATACCCACGCATTCGTAGCGTCTCCTGAAATCGTTACCGCTTTTGCCATCGCAGGCGACCTCACCTTCAACCCGAAGAATGGCATGCTGATGAATAAAAAAGGTGAAATGGTGAAGCTCGACCCACCACAAGGCATCGAATTGCCGAAAGCTGGATTTGCCGTGGAAGATGCAGGCTATATCGCCCCAGCCAAGGGTGCGATCAAAATCGCGGTGTCCAAAGACAGCCAGCGCCTGCAATTGCTAAAGCCGTTCAAGGCTATCACCAACAGCGAATTACAGGATATGCGGGTGCTTATCAAGGCAAAAGGGAAGTGCACCACCGACCATATCTCGATGGCTGGCCCTTGGCTGAAATACCGCGGTCACCTCGAAAACATCTCCAACAACTGCTACATCGGTGCCGAAAATGCATTCAACGGCGAGCGCAACAAAGTGCTCAACATTGAAAATGGTCAGTACATGGAAGTACCTGCTTCAGCACGGCATTACCAGAAAAAAGGCATTTCTACCATCATTTTCGGGGAAGAAAACCTCGGGGAAGGCAGTAGCCGCGAACACGCCGCCATGGAGCCGCGCTACCTTGGCGTACGCGCTGTAGTCGTAAAATCATTTGCACGCATTCACCAGACCAACCTGAAAAAGCAGGGCATGTTGGCCCTTACTTTCGCCAACCCGGCTGACTACGATAAAGTACAGCAGGACGATAAAGTGAGCATTCTCGGTTTCGATTCATTCGCGCCAGGAAAGCCGCTTACCATCGTGTTGAACCACTCGGATGGCACGCAGGAAAAGTTCCCGGTGAACCACACCTACAACGATCAGCAGATCGAGTGGGTACACTCAGGGAGTGCTTTGAACAAGATTCGCAAGGATTTTGGGATAAAGTAGCAGCCCTTTCTCTAGTTGCAATACGTGCCGTTCATTGTGGGCAACGACAAAGCCAAAAGTATCACCTAGCCGCAGCCGAATCCAAGGGCTTAGGGAAATAGGGACACGGATGGTGTTAAGGTTGACTGCCCGCGCAGCTTCCAACAATTGCAGCATGCGCTCTTGTTGTTCCATGAATTCAGCCAGTGTTGCCAATGGCTCGGGTTCGGCGGCAGGTACTGCATTTTTAGGTGCTTTCATGGTGCTTTTCAAGCCACCACCTGGTTGCGGCAGCATCAGTTGTGTGAAATATTGCCCTAGCCAACCTGATTTAAAGACTACAGCGGGGATACCATTGCGCCCTTTTGCGGCCTTAATGGCCTTTTCGATGGCTGGCAGGTAATGATGACCGTAAAAGTTTAAGTGCTCAAGGCATTGGGCGGGCGACCACTTATCCGGGCCAGGTTTTACAGACAATTGTTCAGGAGGCAGCAATTGCCATTCTTGAATGGCTTTTTGCAGGATAGATTCTGTGCGTTCTTGGAGCTTGTTCAGCAATTCTTCTGTTTTGTGCGTCATGTTCTATTTATTTAATGCACAAAAGTCCGCCCTTAATCCTAAGTAATTGTTGGCAAATACCAAGATTTTAGAGCCTGACACTTCCCATGAATTTACTGAAATTGGCGGCATCCATGCCCAGATAACTGGCGATATACTTGTGCGGTACCAACTGCAAGAGTTGCGGACTGCGTTTCAGCAAAGCACGAAACCGCGCTTCGGCGCTAAAGTTTTGGAGTTCAATTTGCCGGGAAAGCACACCGGCAAGCGCCTGGCTCGTGAGCAACCGTATGATTCGTTCCAAAGCATGGTGGCGCAACATTAGCGCATCCAATTGCTGGAAGGTGCTGCGCAAAAACCTGCTGGGTGTCAATGTCTCATACCAATAATTCGAGGGCGTTTGTAATAAAAATGAATCCGCAACGCCGCCAAACGACGGTGCATAGGTAAAAACCAGGGTCGCTTCCTGCCCATCTTCCCCTACAAAGTAAGCGCGTTGGACACCTTCCAGTACAAAATAAATGTGTTTTTCTACTGCTCCTTCAGCACTGAGGATGACCTTCCGTTTGGCTTCAAAGGGTTGCCAAATGGCTTCGAAATCCGCCTGAATTTCATTGGGCAAGTCTGGAATAAATTGGCGAAGAGACTCAATTGCTGCTTGCATTGGACAAAATTACGTCAATAAGTACCAGGACTGAATTATTTTGAACGCGGAATATCAACAGGCGAAGGAACCAGGGCAAGGATATCTGGCCCCCAAGGCAATGTTTCTTCGTCAAATAGACAGACATGAGTCATCCCGTATTTTCAGAATTTTCACGTGTTTTCTTGTAGGTAGGGCAGAATTTGTCATTACCTATTCGACCACGAAAAGTGGTCGGACGAGGGCCATTTGGTCTGACGATTTTTCATCGTCCGACCAATAAGTATAAACAAAAGCCCGACTTTACCCCAGTTTTCCTTCTAATAAAAATACGGGATGACTCATGTTTGTTAGCAAAAATTAATTTTGATTTTGGTAACAAAATCATAGTTTTGCAAGAGAAGTACTCAAAAGCCATGTAATACAAAATAAATTCAGAAGAAGCGTATCAACAAGTTATGGAGCGGGTACAAGGTTACTTGCAAAAATCAACTGAGCAAGGCGGGAGACACACACTCACAAGCGTTGAAAAGGAAGATTTGCGGCATCTGTCGCTCCTGGCAGAAACCTGGGAGGACGGAATACCCCTCATGCCCATTCGCCAGCCGCGAACCTTGACAGAAATGCTTGAATTGAAGATGTATGAGCGCAAGATGAAGCAAAAAGACCTAGCGTCTATGCTTGGCATTACTGCGACACGCCTTTCAGAGGTGATGCAAGGGAAGCGAAAAGTGAATATGGATTTGGCCAAGCGCTTGTATAAGGTGCTGCATATTGATGCGGCATTTATTTTGGAGCAGGCATAAATTTTAAACCCTCAAAACCACCAACCAACCCCCAAATTCACGCCCACTGCCATCTGCCCCGGCAGCCGTCCCTGCTGTGGATCCTTCCGCTGAAAATCGCCGGAAAGCGTCGGCGCGGCAGAAAAGCTCAGGTTTTTCGTCAACCTGAATTCTGCACCGGCGGAGAGCTGGTAGCCCCAGATGAAATGCTGGGGGCGGTTGAACTGCACGGCGTAACCATCCTGGCCGCGGAAGCGCAACTTGTTGTTTTCCAACCTATTCGCCGTTATTTCAAAGGAGTTTTTTATTAAGTAACTGCCTAGCACCCCCGCTTTCAGCACTGCTTTCATCCGACCTTGCCCCAGCCGGGCTACACCCAATACCGGTACTTGTAAGATTTGCAGGGATTCTCTGCTCGTAATCAACGCCCCCACGCGCTCCAGGGCTGCTGGTGCATCGCTGCCGCTTACTTCCATGCGCAAGGTTACCGAGGCCGAGCCACTGTATGTGTTCAAATCGTAGTCGAAGCTGCGCGACTCCACCCCGCCGGGGTTTTGGATGGCTTGCCCTTCCCGGTATTCAAACCGTGCCAGGTGGGTGGCCGTTCTGTTTAGGTGTTGGTAGCCCAGGCCGCTTTCAATGGCGAAGCGGGAATTTATTTTTTTTCCGACGCGCAAAGAAATATCGGAGGAGACCTGTGGGCGCTCTTGCTGGCTGATGAATAAGCGCCGCGGGTTAATTGAACCAGGACGGACAGCCTGTTTCGTTTTTTCTACCGTATAGTGTGGTGTGACGAACAAACCCATATACCAGCCAGAAGCTTCTTTGAATTTCTTGGTGGGTACTGCGACAGTGTTTGGTGTTTCAAGGTTTGCAAATGACAACAAGGGCGACTTTTGAGCAAGTGCTTGAAAATCAGGGAGGGGCACGGCGATAGCTGTAGTGGAATCTCCTTGTAATATAGCGCTTGATCCATGCTTTTCAACTTGAGGCACTGCTGAAATCAAGTCGTGGTCAGCACTTTTGGCGAATACCAATCCTTGGGCTGCGTTATTATATAACGGCTTGGTCAATTCAGTTGCTTGCAAGGGTTGCTCGTCGCGGGGTTCAAGATTTCTTTTGTCAGATTTCGCAATTTTAGTTTTTTGGGATTGGGCTTGCTGTTGTTTTTGAAGTATATTTTTGGCTTTTAAACCTGTCTTTTGAAGCGCTGCTGAAGTGTTTTCGGGTTCAACGATTTTAGTTCCAATCGTCGGTTTTTTACTGGCATCGTTTATAGGGAAACTGGGCATGGTAGATGAAGGCAGTGTTGTTTTTTGAGCCGTCTGATCCTGTTGCGCTGAAATTTTTTGCAGTTTTTCTTCATAATATCCTTCCACACAAACCAGTCGCGCCATCAATATCAAGATAACCAGAACAGCTACCATTGGCCAGCCAAAGCGCCGCCAGGCATACCAAACGGGCTT
>JBBRWA010000220.1:0-10510 GCA_038246345.1 Chitinophagales bacterium | reverse complement strand
TTTTATTGCCGGAGCTGGAGGCTTTTTGCCGGGCCGCCTGAAGGCCAATGTCGTTGACTTAAGAATTCAGGCCTGGGAGAGACCCAATGTTTGTAGCCTTTTTGTGCGTATTTTATTTGGCCTCGGAGCGGCCTAACGTTATATAATATATTGATTGCCAAACAAATGTTGGGCCTCTCTGAGGCCTGGGAATATTGGCGGCCGATGATTTCTACAAACGTTTGGCCTCTCCGAGGCCTTAAGTCAACGACATTGGCCTGAAGGCAGCGCTGCCGACACTTTAGACTTTGTTAATTTCACTTTAGACGGCGCTGCCGCCACTTTTTCAGTTTGCACCTTCTTCTTCGGCGGCTTCTCCCCTTCAAAAACCATCACGCACAGCGGCGGGAGCTTAAATGTCACCGACTGTTCCTGTCCGTGCATGGGTTCTTTTTTCGAAGTTAGTACGCCATTGAGCAGTCCATTACCACCAAATTTTTTGTCGTCGCTGTTCAGCACCTCTGTCCACTTGCCCGGATAGGGCACACCAACGGAGTATGCTTCCATCAAACTCAGGTTGAAATGGCATACCACAAGCAGCACAGGTTCATCGTCATCCCCTTTTCGAAGGTAGCAAATCACCGAATTTTCAGTGTCGGCACCTGAAATCCATTCGAAACCATCCGGAGAAAAGGCGTTTTTCCACAGGGAAGGCCGGCTGACATAAAGCTGGTTGAGCGCCTTTACCCAATCCTGCACCGCGCGGTGAAAATCGTATTGAAGCAACTGCCAGGGCACCCCGAGGTCGTGGCTCCATTCCGTTGTTTGGCCAATTTCAGCGCCCATGAACAATATCTGAGTGCCTGGGTGCATCCATTGATGTCCGTATAAGGCCCGCAGGTTGGCAAATTTCTGCCATTCATCCCCAGGCATTTTATACAATAGTGAAGCTTTCATGTGTACCACCTCGTCGTGGCTGAGCGGCAACATAAAACGCTCTGAAAAGGCGTAGTCTATCGAAAAGGTGATTTCATTTTGGTGGAAAGGCCTGTAGATCATCTCCCTTTTGAAATAGCTTAGCGAGTCATGCATCCAGCCCATCATCCATTTTTGACCAAAACCAAGTCCGCCGTTGTACGTTGGATGTGTCACTTGAGGGAAGGCCGTGCTTTCTTCCGCAATCGTTTCAATACCAGGGAAACTACCATAGGCGGCTTCGTTGAAATCCTTGAAAAAACTGATGGCTTCCAGGTTTTCCCGGCCACCGTGGACGTTGGGCAGCCATTCGCCTTCCTTGCGCGAGTAGTCATGGTACAGCATGGAGGCCACCGCATCTACCCGCAACCCATCAATATGGTACTTGTCGAGCCAAAACAAAGCGTTGGAAATCAAGAAACTGCGCACTTCATTGCGCCCATAATCGAAGACATAGCTGTTCCAATCCGGGTGGTAGCCACGCCGCATGTCCGCATATTCATATAAATGTGTGCCATCGAAAAAGTACAATCCGTGTATATCGCTGGGAAAGTGCGAGGGTACCCAGTCGAGGATGACACCAATGCCTGCTTCGTGAAACTTTTCGATCAGGTACATCAAGTCCTCTGGTTTGCCGGAGCGACTGGTGGGCGCAAAAAAGCCGGTGATTTGGTAGCCCCAGGATGGAAAGTAGGGATGCTCCATGATGGGCATCAATTCCACGTGGGTAAAACCCATTTCTTTCACATAAGGCACCAGGTCTTCGGCCAATTCACGATAGCTTAAGGATCGGTTGCCATCCTTTGCGATCTTTTTCCAGGACCCTGGATGCACTTCGTACACAGACCAAGGCTGGGGTTTTCCCGCCAGTTCCCGCCTGTTTTTTAACCATTTTTGGTCTTTCCAAACATGGTCGAATTCCCATACGACCGAAGCCGTTTGTGGTGGTGTTTCCCAAAGCAAGGCATAAGGATCACCTTTATCCAGGGCAACACCCAACTGCGTTTCAATGTGATATTTATACACCGTGCCTTTGCCAAGGCCAGGAATAAAACCCTCCCAAATACCACTGCTGTCCCAACGAGGTTTCAGCGGATGGCTATCTGGATTCCAGCGGTTAAAATCTCCTGTTACGCTAACACTTTTGGCATTTGGTGCCCAGACGGAAAAAGCGACACCCTTTTGGCCGTCAAGGTCTACGAGGTGGCTGCCCATTTTTTCATATAAGCGAAAATGCTTCCCGCTTTTAAAAAGCGCAATGTCGAAATCGGTGAGAAGAGAAAAAGGCTTGACCATGAATAACTTATGATTTATCAGCGAACAGAACTTCGGCTAAAGATAGGCAAGCATTTTTTGCAAAAGAAAAAACCTTGTTTTCCCGGAATATCAATCCTTGGCACAATTTTGGCTCCAATTTCTTTTGCCTCCCCCTTTGTAATCGTCAAATCCAAACAGGCATCCCGAATGAACGGACAATCTACTCATGCTGTATTCCACAATTTCCCGCTATTAGCTTCCCTTTCTGAGCCCGAGCTTCAGCGGCTCGCAACTATGGCCGAACGGAAAACTGCACTCAAACACACCCTTATTTATTTAGCCGACGAGCCCAGCGAATACATTTGTTTGCTGCTAAACGGTTCAGTAAAAATCGGCATTTACTCCCCTGATGGCCGAGAAATCATCAAGAGTATCCAACACCCCTTTACCGTATTTGGCGAACTGGGCCTTAGCGGTGAGCTCCGTCGCTCCGAATTTGCCGCTGCCATGGGCCGGGATGTGGACTTTTTTCAGATTAAGGTGACTGATTTCAAACATCTTATGCAGCAAAATTTTCGCCTTTCACAAGGCGTCATGCTCAATTTGGGCGAAAGACTCCGCAAAGCTGAAAGGCATTGGGAATCCCTTATCCTGAAAGATGTGCGCTCTAGAATTGTAGAGTTTTTAAAAGAAAGTGCAGGAGAAAGGGGCCGCCAGGTCGGCTTCGAAACCTTGGTGAAACACGGCCTTACCCAACAAGACATCGCTAATCTGGTCGGCGCAAGTCGGCAAACTGTTACCGCCATTCTCAACGAATTACGCAAATCCAACCTGATTCATTTCAATCGAAATACCATTTTGATCCGGGATATGGATAAGCTGAATTAAAGGAAAATATTTTTGCCGCTTATTTTTAGCTGCTGTTATCCTTTTTAGGAGGGGGCTTCTTTCGCTTTTGAGGCGTAGGAGGCCCCTTCTAAATTCATGGGGTGATGACCCTATTCATTCATCGGGCGGTGCCCTATTCATTCATCGGGCGGTGCCCGATTCATTCATCGGGCGGTGCCCTATTCATTCATCGGACGGTGCCCGATTCATTCATCGGACGGTGCCCGATTCATTCATCGGGCGGTGCCCGATTCATTCATCGGACGGTGCCCGATGCTAATTATTCCGCCCTTTCAGGGCTTAGAGTGGAGAAAGGGGGGGCGGGGAATTCATCGGGCGATGCCCAATGTTATTTATTCCGCCCTTTCAGGGCTTAGAGTGGAGAAAGAGGGGGTGTGAAATAATACATGTTTATCGGGAATCGGAGGATTGGATCAGTTTTTGGTAATTTTGCGCTTTATTAACCTATTCCATACAGGCTTCTGCACTAAGCCCCCATCGGGCACCCGTCCACCGTCCACCGTCCACCGTCTACCGTCCACCATAACTCATGCTTGTTTTAAAATTTGGCGGCACCTCCGTTGGCAACGCCACCAACATTCGCCACACCATTCAGGTAATTCAACAAAAAGCGCAACAACATCAATTGGTTGTCGCAGTTTCTGCCTTGAGCGGTGTCACCGATTTGCTGTTGAAAGCGGGCCATTTGGCTGCTTCAAAGGATGAAGGCTTTAGAGCTGTATTGGCCGAAATTGAAAAAAAACACGTCGAAGCCATAAAAGAGCTTATCCCTATAATGGATCAAAACAGCATCCTGAGCCATGCCAAACGCAGCTTAAATGCGCTGGAAACCTTGCTGGAAGGCTGCTTTCTACTCGGTGAAATCACCCCAAGAACCAGCGACAGCATTGTAAGCTTCGGGGAACTGTTGTCTTCTTACATCGTCGCCAAAACTCTTGAAAAAGAAATTCCGGACAGCATATTTAAGGATAGCCGGGAACTGATTGCCACCAACAACAACTTTGGCCACGCTGCCGTCGATTTTGAGCTGACCAACAAAACCATTCGGGCGTATTTCAACAAACACCAGCACCGGGTAACCATTGTGCCAGGCTTTATTGGTGCCACCCAGGATGGACAAACTACCACCCTAGGGCGCGGCGGTTCCGATTATACAGCGGCCATTTTCGCCGCCGCCTTGCATGCACAGGAGTTGGAAATATGGACTGATGTGAACGGTATGTTTACCGCCAATCCCAAAATCGTAAAGCAGGCAAAACCGATCGAAAAGATCACGTACGAGGAGGCGATGGAATTATCGCATTTTGGTGCAAAAGTGCTGTACCCGCCCACGATTCAGCCTGTTTTGAGTAAAAATATCCCGATTTGGATCAAAAACACCTTCGAACCTGAAGCCATTGGCACGTTCATTTCCAATGTGTCTACCAAAAGCGATAACCCCATCAAGGGCATTAGCCATATTGATAAAATCGCCCTCATTACCTTGGAGGGATCGGGGATGATTGGTGTGGCGGGCTCCTCCAAACGGCTGTTTGAGGTATTGTCCCAAATTCAGGTCAACGTGATTTTTATCACCCAAGCTTCGTCGGAACACTCCATTTGCATCGGCGTGCTGGAACAGGATGCGGTGAAAGCGAAACCCGCGATCGATAAGGCTTTTGAAATTGAAATTGCGCAGGAAAAAGTGAACCCCTGCATCGTGGAGTATGATCTGTGCATCGTAGCGGTGGTAGGAGCGCAAATGAAAAACCACCAAGGCATCAGCGGCAAAATGTTCAGCGCCCTGGGGTACAACAACGTCAATATCAGGGCCATCGCACAGGGCGCTTCGGAACGGAATATTTCTATCGTAATTGATAAAAAAGACGTGCACAAGGCGCTCAATACCTTGCACGAAAAGTTTTTTGAAGATAACAGCAAACAACTCAACCTGTTCGTGATGGGCGTGGGCAACGTCGGCAAGAAGTTCCTCGATCAATTGAAACAACAACAAGCTTACCTGCTTGAGCATTACAAGCTCAATATCCGCGTCATCGGGATGTCAAACTCCAAGAAAATGTACTTCGATCAGGAGGGCATTGATTTGGAAAATTGGCAAGAAAAACTGCCAACGGCGTCGGATTTGGGAAATGCCGCCTTTATTGAAACCGTAAAAACGTACAACCTGCGCAACAGCATTTTTGTCGACATTACGGCCAGCGAAATCGTAGCAGACTTGTACGCGCAGTTTTTGCAGCACAACATCGCCGTTGTTACTTGCAATAAAATTGCCTGCGCCGCCGAATATGGCAGCTACCGAAACCTTAAAAATTTATCCCGGAAATACAACGCGCCTTTTTTGTTTGAAACCAATGTCGGCGCAGGACTGCCCATTATTGACACGCTGAAAAACCTGGTCGCTTCTGGTGATAAGGTGCATGAAATTCAGGCAGTGCTGTCGGGCAGCCTGAACTTTATTTTCAACAACTACGATGGCAACAACGGCTTTGCAGCGGTGGTGCGGCAGGCTGGTGTGGAGGGCTATACTGAGCCTGATCCGAAAATTGATTTGAGCGGCGTGGATGTGATGCGCAAAATCCTGATCCTGATACGGGAGAGTGGCTACGTCATGGAATTGGGCGATATTGAGAACCAGTCTTTTTTGCCGGAAGTTTGCCTGAAAACAAAAACGGTGGAGGCGTTTTTCGAATCTTTGGAAGCACAGGAAAAGCATTTCAAAGCATTGGTCGACAAGGCCGTGCAAAGCAACTGCAAGCTGAAGTATGTGGCGACTTTTAAAGATGGGAATGCCTCAGTCGGCTTGCAGGAGATCAGCCCGGAACACCCGTTCTACAACCTGGAGGGCAAGGACAACATCGTGCTTTTTTATACCGACCGCTATGTAGACCAGCCGCTGCTCATTAAGGGTGCCGGGGCCGGGGCTTCGGTGACGGCTTCAGGGATTTTTGCGGATGTGATTCGAATGGGGAATGTGTAGCAAATTCATCACCGCAGGGTTGCACAGGGTTTCACAGAGGTATTCACAGACGATTTATAGGTTCACCACAGAGGTACACAGCGTTTCACAGCGGTATTCACAGAGGATTTATAGGTGGCATTCACTTAGTCAAGGAAAGGGGCAGCTGTTGTCAGGAAGCACCGCTTCGGCTATCCACCATTGCCAAGCCAACGCGAGCCATTATCAAATTATCGAATTATCACATTATCACATTAAAAAAATGGTTAAGCTTTTTTGTCCCGCCACCATCGCGAATTTATCCTGCGGGTTCGACGTGCTGGGGCTTTGTCTGGAATCTGTGGGCGATGAAATGCTGGTGACAAAAACGACCCGAAAAGGTGTTGTCATCAAGGAAATTATTGGTGCTGATTTGCCGCTGGAAGCGGAGAAAAATGTGGCAGGGGTGGCGGCCATGGCCATGATAGAGGCTTTGGGTCTTGATTTTGGCGTAGAAATCACCCTGTACAAAAACATAAAAGCAGGCAGCGGCATCGGCAGCAGCGCTGCGAGTGCCGCCGGGGCGGTCGTGGGTATTAATGAAATGCTTTATAAGCCTTTGCCGCGTAAAGCCCTGGTACCTTTTGCTATGCAGGGGGAAAAACTAGCCTCCGGGGCTGCCCATGCCGACAATGTTGCGCCGGCACTGCTGGGCGGTTTTACCCTGATCCGAAGCTACGAACCACTGGATGTGATCAAAATGCACACGCCACCGGATTTGTACGCCACGGTGATTCACCCGCAAATAGAGCTGAAAACCGCCGATTCCCGCTCGATCATCAAGCAGCAAGTTTCCCTAAAAAAAGCCATCCAGCAATGGGGCAATGTCGGTGGTTTTGTTTGCGGTTTGTACACCGAGGATTATGCCCTGATCGGCAATTCGCTGCAAGACCATATCGTGGAGCCGCTCCGCGCCATGCTGATTCCCCATTTTGAGGAAGTAAAACAAGCGGCGTTGGCCAACGGCGCCCTGGGCTGCGGTATTTCCGGTTCCGGGCCCTCCATTTTCAGTTTGAGCAAAGGTGAAAGCAACGCAAGACGCGTCGCCCAAGCCATGCACGAGGTGTACAAGGATCTTGGGGTGGCTTTTGAAATTCACGTGTCGGGGGTGAATGAGGAGGGGGTGCGGGTGATGCAAGTGGATTAATAAAGCCTGTCAGCAAGTCTGTGTTTCCAGTCCACGCTAAAATTGTCCCATGGTGTAGGATTGAAAATATGTCTCTTATGTTTTCTTTTGCTGTCATTCTAAATTTGGCTATAACGTTTTGCAGCTACAAGAAGTTGGCGATTTCGAAGCACTAAACTGTCTGCCACCGCTGAACTTGATACGAAGCACAAAGCTTCATTTAACCACTGAACCGCCAATTTCTTGTAGGTGCTGTTAGTGGCTGCCCTTTCTACTCTATGGTTAATATTCTTTTGGCTTTTTTATTCCAAACTATTATCCTTTGCTCCATACTTGATGTAATAATTTTGTTTCCTTTTTCATTCCAAGAAACACCCCATAAATAATCTTTTGAGTTGCCTTCTGAAATAAGGTTGCCTTTAGTGTCCCAAATTCTCAATGCGTCACTTGCTGTTGCCAATCTGTTTCCTTTTGGGTTCCAACTTAAATTTCGGTATTCTCCTTTACTGATATCAATCGATTTTAATAAATCACCTTGTTCATCCCAATATTGAAGCAATGATTTGTCTTTTTCATCTCCATAATCTCCAGTAACAAAAAATGAACCAGATTTGTGCCAAGCAATACTCAATAACATTACTTCTTCGGGTCTATGTTTTATTGATTTTAGCAAATTTCCTTCAATGTCAAAAAAACGTACTTTGTCAGTTACTGTTGTAAGAATATTTTTTTGGGGATGCCAATCTATAGCTGTAATACTCTTGGTTGAATTGGTTTGATTTAAAAACTTTCTTATCAATTCACCTTTTATGTTGTAAATTAATACTTGTCCATCATTGTCGGCAACAGCTAAATATTCGCCTGTGTAATTCCAGTCAATTCCTCTTGCACCATCAGGTGAAATTCCATCTAATTCAATTTTCTCATTAGTTTCCAAATTGATAATACTTGATTTTTCTTTTGAATTTTGTGTTGTTACAGCAATTATATTTATTGAAGGATGCCACTTTATACGAGTAATAGTGTTCTTTACGTGAAATGATTTGTATGGCTTTAAATTACTTTCACTATAAATGTTTAATGTGTCGATGTTTCCACCAATCGCAATGAGCTTTCCATTTGGACTCCAATCTGTTGTCCAAAGAATTTCCTTTGTTATAGTTTTTTGAGCGAATGTCTGATTGCAGAAAACAATAATCAGAAAATTTAGAATTGTAAATATTTTAATTCGGTTTGTCATTTTGTGCGTATTTTTTAGGGTTGCCACACATGTTTTGCGGCTTGGCGAAGTTGCCGATTTTTACCACAAATGTTGATGCGGAGAACCAAACTTTGATTAACCACAAATGTATGTAGAGCACTGAGCCGCCACTTTTGCCAAGCCGATGTGTATGCCCGGTATGAACATAGGCACGAAAGTACAAAGAACTCTTGAAGGTGCAAGTCCTTTACAGGAAGAAACCGGCGCGGAAACGGAAGAACTTGATTCGTCTGGGAGTCCCAAAGGGGAAGGCTTGTGCATGTAGCAGAACGCGGAAAGGGGGCTGGGCAATTGCCCAAAGTCCGATCTTGACAACTACCATCACGCTGGAGCGACTAAGAAAACGGGGTTATGAATGTATGAATGATTATTACGAGAAGGCAACTCCGATGTTTAATGAACCGCTGTATACGAGAACCGTACTGCCTGTCCCGATAAAGTCGGGATACAGTGGTGTGAGGGCCTCTCCCTGCCATGTTTTACATTGTGGGGCAGGCTTCTCGATTTTAAGCAATTTTTATCATTCTAAAATCTTTTCAATTGCTTTGTCATTGGCTTTTAGAAAGTCATAAAATGAATTGGATATAGAAATATCTGGAGTTAATGAACCTTCCATGTTTTTCCAGTTTTCCCAGTATTTTGTAGAATAAGTAACTCGCATATTTAGATTTGGCAATTCAAAACTTTTAATTTCTCCAAAGTGATTTATATTCCCTCCGGTAGACTCTCCTACAAATGTTGCATTTGTTGTCCTCTTTAACTCAACTGCGTTCATTAACGATGAGGACATAACTTTTTGTCCTATCAAAACAAAAAAACTATTTTTATTATTTAAAAAACTTTTTTTAATGGCAGTTATAAATGGATTTAGTATGGTCGAATTACCGCCACCATTTAATCTCAAGTCTAAAATTAATTTTCCAGGTCTTTTTTCATTAATGACCTCAAATAGTCTTTTGTTAAATGCTGCAAAAGATTCATTTTCGCTTTCAGCACAACTCCTATAATTGAAATAAAGTATTTTATTGTCTTCATTATATTGAAACCAGTAATTGCTTAAATTACTATATGCTAAAATCTGCTTGTAAGGCTCTGCATACTTCCAATTTGTAATAACCTCTTTTTTGATTCCACTCACTGTGGTAATTACGGTGTCCCCTTGTGGCGATAAGAGTCTGAATTTTACTTCTTGAATATTTTTAATGATTCCAAGTCCTTGTAGAATAGAAGTATTGTTAAAATAAAATGCTTCAAAGTATTTAGAATAGGAAAGATTGTCCTGTTTGATAATCGTTTTTAATAAGGAAGTTATTTCTGCAATAGAGGTTTCATCTATTGATTGTACCTTATAAAGCAAATATTTTGTATGCAAACTATCTGTTACAGTAATTGCAATTCCTTCGTCAAAAAGTTTAAATTGAAAAGGAAGGTAGAAATCGGCATTAGGAAACATTATGGTATGTTCATCTCCAATTGATGCGTTTACCTTTAACAATCTAACGATAACTTGTTCTTTGTTCAGCTTTGTTACTTCTGAAATCAAAGTATCAAGTTGCAGATTAAAAAACTCTTTCGATATTTTCGTGAACGGATTTTTGTGTTTACTGGAAATCGTCTTGCGATACAACTCTATGTCAGAGACTACCTTGTCATGTGAAAATGCAAGTTGAAAAAATACAGTAAACAGAAAAAAGAAAATTACACTTTTAGTTGTTTTCATAAAATTGCTTATAACGGTTTGCGGCTTGGCGACAGTGGCGGTTTTTACCACAAATGTTGATGTGGAGAACCAATGTTTGATTAACCACAAAACTGTCTGCGGAGCACTGAACCGCCACTTTTGCCAAACCGCTGTGTGCGCCAGGTATGAACAGAGGTACGAAAGTACAAAGAACTCTTGAAGGTGCAAGTCCTTTACAGGAAGAAACCAGCGCGGAAACGGAAGAACTTGATTCGTCTGGGAGTCCCAAAGGGAAGGCTTGTGCATGTAGCAGAACGCGGAAAGGGG
>JBBRWA010000219.1:0-10565 GCA_038246345.1 Chitinophagales bacterium | reverse complement strand
GGGTATGTGCGGAGACTTTTTTTTGTATCCCCGAGGCTGCTTTTGCATGTTGAAAGATGGCCTGAGCGGTGCGGACGCTCAAAGGGCCGCCGCTGACGCTGCGCTCGAACAGGAACACGGCGGGCCTGTAGATGCGCCAGTATTCCCGCATTTGCGTCAGCAACATGTATGCCCTCACCGCTTCCCAATCCGACAGGTCGGGGCTCTTGCCAATATGGCGGGCATAAGCAGCGACCATGTTGGTGTAGCTTTTAATGGTTGAGCGGCAGGAATTCCTCAATTGCATGTATTCGAACATGCGCTTCCGTCATAGTGTCATAAGTTGAATACTTTGGTGAATAGAGCACCAAAAATCCAAATAACACCGGAGACATCAAAATATCAGGGGAAAAAAGCCAAGGTTTTTGGGTGGCCTAGGCAGGGCGGGAAGCTACCGCGCAGCGGTTTAGTACAACTGCTGTTAACTGCAGTGTTTCTTAATATGGAAGTATTATTATTTCTCCTTGATTTTTTAGTATTTCCATATTATTAGGAATTTCACCATCAATTTTCTGATCAGGATATAAATGATATATTCCAAATTTTTTCGCATCAATTTTCACTTTTTCATTTTTAGAATTCATATATAGCCAAGGATTAACAAAAGCCCAATCAATATCTTTTATTTTGCTTACATCTTCCAAATCTCCAGTATCACCAGAAATATAAATTTTCTTTCCGTGCCAAGTTATTAAGTAAGAATAATGTTTGAAAGAAATACCAAAAACTTTATGTTTTGTTTTAAATGCTTGTATTTTAAAATCAGGTATTGATTCAGCTAATTTTTCTATTTTCGAAACATTCCAAGGGTCGAATTTTTGTCCATTTAGTTTCTTTAATATCTTTTTTGAATAATGATCAGCGTGTCGATGCGTAAAAATAAAAATTGCATTATTTTTTATGCTGTCTATTTCAGATTTGTCATATTCCATATATTTGTAAGCACCAGATTTGTAAGGAAAATCTATATAGAGATTAGAATTTCCATCTGTTAGATAAAGCCCACAGTTTCCAATAAATTTGATTTTAATTGCGCTTGAATGGCAGAAACCAAAATTTGAAGTACAAATTAATGTACTAATCAATAAAAATTTGTAGTAAAAGTTTCTCATAAATTATTTTGTTTTTTTAGGTTGTTTTTTAATATTGCAGTTAACATTTGGCGCTTGGCGAAGAAGCGGATTTTGAAGCACAAAACTGTCTGCCACCACAAAACTTGATACGAAGAACAAAGCTTCATTTAAGCCCTGAACCGCCAATTTATTGTAGGTGCTGTGTATGCCCGATATGAACATAGGCACGAAAGTACAAAGAACTCTTGAAGGTGCGAAGTCCTTTACAGGAAGAAACCAGCGCGGAAACGGAAGAGCTTGATTCGTCTGGGAGTTCCAAAGGAGAAGGCTTATGCATGTAGCAGAACGCGAAAAGGAGGCTGGGCAGAAGCCCTTCAAAAAAACCGGCTGGTTTTTTCGAAGGGCTTCTGAGGTTTCAGACCTACGAGGTTTAAGCCCCTACGACAACCCCGTAATATTCCCGTCCTTATCAATATCCATCCCCTCCGAAGCCGGAATAGCAGGTAGCCCCGGCATCCGCATGATATCGCCCAAAATAGGCACGATAAACCCTGCGCCTGCGGCAAACTCGAACTCCCGCACGGTGATGTTGAAATTGCGTGGGCGGCCCACTTTTTTCTCGTCGTCGGACAGTGATTTTTGCGTTTTTGCCATACAAACGGGCAAGTGGTCGTAGCCGAGTTTTTTGATGCTGCGCAACTGGGTCTTGGCCTTAGAACTGTATTCCACCTCATCGGCGCCATAGATCTCTTTGGCGATGGTTAGAATTTTATCTTCAATAGGCAAAGCCCAATCGTAGAGCTGTTTGTAGTTGTTTTTGCCGCTTTCTACCATTTCTACCACCGCATTCGCCAGATCGACATTGCCTTCGCTGCCTTGGGCAAATCCTTTTGACACCACGGCTTTGACACCCAGGCTGGCGCACTTTTCAATGACCAGGTTGATTTCCGGGTCTGTGTCGTTCGGGAAAAAGTTGATGGCAACAACCGGAGTGATACCGAATTTCTTGATGTTTTCGATGTGCTTTTCCAGGTTTTCAAAACCCTTCTGCACGTAGTCCATGTTGGCGGTATTGTATTCCTCTTTTTTTGCGCCGCCGTGGTGGCGTAGGGCGCGGATGGTGGCTACCAGCACCACAGCTTTGGGTTTCAGGTTGCCGTACGGGCATTTGATATCGAGGAATTTCTCTGCGCCGAGGTCAGCGCCGAATCCGGCTTCTGTGACCACATAATCCACCAAAGAAAGCGCCATTTTGGTGGCGATGATGGAGTTGGTGCCTTGCGCGATGTTGGCAAATGGGCCGCCGTGCAGGAATGCCGGATTGCCTTCCAGGGTTTGCACCAGGTTGGGCATAATGGCATCTTTCAGCAGCAGTGCCATGGCGCCCTGTGCTTTCAGGTCGCGGGCAAAAATGGGATTTTTATCAAAAGTGAAACCGATAAAAATATTCCCGAGCCGGTTTTTCAGGTCTTCGAAATCTTTGCAGAGGCACAGGATAGCCATTACCTCAGATGCCGGCGTGATGTTGAATCCGTCTTCGCGCGGGATGCCGTTCGCGCTGCCGCCCAGTCCGATCACTATTTGGCGCAGCGAGCGGTCGTTCATGTCCATCACCCGTTTCCACACGATGGTACGCGGGTCGATGTTGAGGTTGTGCTCTTTGTTCTGGATGTTGTTGTCGATGAGGGCCGACAGCAGGTTGTTGGCTTTTTCGATGGCGGAGAAGTCGCCCGTAAAGTGCAGGTTGATATCGGTCATCGGGATCACCTGGCAGTAGCCGCCGCCGGCAGCGCCGCCTTTGATGCCGAATACCGGGCCGAGCGATGGTTCGCGCAGGGCTGCTGCCGCTTTTTTGCCCACGCGGTTGAGGCCGTCCGTCAATCCCACGCTCGTCATGGTTTTGCCTTCCCCGGCCATGGTCGGGTTGAGGGCAGACACCAGTACCAGGTTGCTTTTCGCAATTTTTGCCTCGTCGATGAGGGAGAGGGGGAGTTTCGCCTTGTATTTCCCGTAATGCTCCAGCAGGTCGGGGTCTATTCCAAGATTTGCGGCGATGGTGTTGATGTGTTTGATGGGGGCGGCTGTGGCGATTTCTAGATCAGTTGGAAACATAAATTGGCGGGTGCTGTGGTGGGTTTTAGCTATTGATGTGGAAAGCTGCAAAGATGGTAAAAATAAATTCCTGCGCCAAAACCTTGTTGGGCATAAACCCTAACAGATGTACATAAGTCAAAATCTAGCTAAACCCAAGTCCCAAACTTAAATTAAACATGTCGAACCCAATTTTCGGGCGAAGGGGCCACCGGTTCAAATTTTCACTAAGACCAAGCCCAAAGCCAAAGGACATCCATGGATAAGACGGTAATCCATTGAGCCAGGAATGCAGCTTCCCATTCAGAACCCTGCCTTCTGCTTTGAAAACCAGCATATACTGAACCGTCTACTGTACTTCAAGGGCTTTAGGTGCCAACATACGCGCAGTATCAAAGTTGGTGGAAATAGCGGGCAGGCATCCCGTCCCCAAGAGCATCATTAATAGTGAAACCAAGGCAACTGTTTTCATCGGAATGATTGTTTTGCCCCATCTCAAGCCGTTTCCAACACTTGAAACACCATCTTCTCCGCCATCAACACCGGGCATTTCACCGAATTAGAAATCAAACAGTACTTATGCGCCTTCTCGGCAACCTTAACCGCTGTGGCTTCCTGCTCCGCCGATTCAAGCGTGATTTTCGGCGTGATCGTTATTTCCGTGAATCCGTATTTCCCGTCCACAAACGCTACTTTGCCACTGGCTTCGCAGCCGAAACCTGCGGGTTTGAACCCGAATTTATCTGCCAAAACCTGATAGGTATTCACGAAGCAACCAGCGATGGCCGCTAAAAAATATGTTTCGGGCGACCAAACGCCCGGGATGCCATTGGGAAATTCTGGCGGGGTGGCGCATTCAAGCGTCACCGATACTTCAGGGGTAATAATTTGGCTGATGCGGTTTTCGCGTTGGGTGGCTGCTACGCTGTATTCGAAGTGCGTGATTTTCTTGTCCATGGTAATTGAATTATTGTTGATTTGGACAAAGGTGAATCATTTAAGCAGGCTGCAATATGACCTCCATCATTGGTCTAACAAACCCTTGTCAAGTTTGACGAAAACCCGATGGGAGTCACCCATCACAGTAAGCCACATCACCATTTTGACCAGTATCGGGCGCTAACTTTGTGGCATAATCCAGCTTCAAAGAGGACGACATCAAAGCATAGGTTCAAAATGGCGAATTAAAGGCGGCAGTGCCCAAAAAAATTAAGCGCAGGTCCGCTTTCAAACAACCGTTTTACAAACTTTCTTCCGTTAATTACATCGTTTCAGGTCAGCCAACAGGCTGGCCTGTTTTGTTATGCGGCATCAAACTCCACCCAAAACACACTCCCCACCTCCACTTCACTTTCAAACCCAACCGTCCCGCCCATCATTTCCGCGTAGCGCTGTACGATGTGCAAGCCGAGGCCAGTTCCTTGGGTGTTATTCACGGCATTGCTGGCCCTGAAAAACCGGTCGAACAGGTGTTTTTGCTCTGATGCCGGAATTCCCATGCCTTTGTCGTGCACGCTGATTTTGATTTTTTTGTCATCAACGCTGGTTTTTACCAGAACAAGTGCTCCTTCTGGTGAATATTTTACGGCATTTGTAATTAAATTAATGAGGATATTCTTTGTGAGGTTGCAATCGAGGGAAACAGCGGCTTTCCCTTCGTGCTGATGTTCCAGGTATTGGCCAGGTTTTAAGAGGTTTACCAAACCTTCAAATACTTCTTTTACGCATTCCTCGATGACGGCATTTTCCCTGTTCACCGAAATTCGGCCTTCTTCCAATCGACCGAGAGAAAGGAACTCCCCAAGGATGGTGTCCAAGCTTTTTACCGCGTTTTTTATGCGTTCAGCGTGCTTTTTTATGTTCTTAATATCCTGGCGTTCAGCATATTGGAGCACCAATCCAGCGGAGGAAAGCATGGAGGTGAGTGGTGTGCGAAATTCGTGGGAGGCCATGCTCACGAAGCGGCTTTTTAGTTCGCCTAAATCGCGTTCTTTGTCGAGGGCGGCGGAGAGCTCATTTTTGGCGATTTCAAGTTCCTTGGTTCGTTCATGCACCTTGTTTTCAAGCCCATCATTGAGTTCTCGCAGCGCATCGGACAAACTGGCTAGTTCCTGCTTTTGTTTAAGGATCGATTTTTCGTAATTCTTGCGGAAGGTGTTGTCTAAAACAAAAGCCACGACAAATTCGCCTTCCTGGTTTTTGAAAGGGCTCAGGCTTACTTCAACCGGAAACTCTGAGCCATCTTTTTTCAGCCCAAACAAATTCAGGTCATTACCCATGCTTCTGGGTTTGGGCAACTGATGGTAATGCCTCCGGTGTTCATCATGATTTTTTGAAAAGCGATTTGGAATAAGCGTTTCTACCTTTTTGCCCGTTATTTCTGTTTTCTCATATCCAAACAACGTTTCCAATGCTGGGTTGGCCATAATAATTGTCCCTTGTCGGTTGGCCATGAGGATACCATTGGTAGCATGTTCGAACAGCGCTCCAAATCGTCCTTCCTGAAGCGCTTCCTCATCGCGCATTTGTATAAACTTGAGCACAAAAAATGCAGCAGCCCAAAAAGTTATTATCGCGGGCAAACGTTCCAACATCATTTCCTGAAAAGGTGCCTCATGCGGCTTAAAGGCCAATCCAATAATGGTCAGCACAGAGGTGACAACTGCAAGCAACAGCACATCGCTTTTTTCCTTGAAAGAAATGGCCAGAAAATGTGCCAATAAATAGGCGAAAACCACATCGTATTGGCGGGGCAGCAGCAGGTCAGCCAAAAAAATGACGGGCACTACGAGCCAGACCAAGCGGGCAAAGCCTTTGTTGTGTTTGGAGAAAATCATGGAGCAAATGTAAGGCTATTGGCTATTGGCTGTTAGCTATTGGCTATTGGCTATTGGCCGTTGGCTGCGCATAGTTGGTTCTTTTAATTGGTATTAAGTTCCAGCACCAAATTCAATATACTCCAATTTTTTGTTTAGCGTGCTGAAAAACAAAACTGGGATTTGTCTGGGATGTTGTATAGCCAACAGCCAAAGGCCAACAGCTAACAGCCAATAGTTAACAGCCAATAGTTAACAGCCAATAGTTAACAGCCAATAGTTAACAGCCAACAGCTAACGGCCAACAGCCAACAGCCGCGCTTTTAAGTTTCCCATCCCTACCCCAAACAGCACGATTGAAATAGAACTGATTGGCATCAAAATCGCGGCTACCAATGGCGACAACTGGCCGCTGACAGCAATGCTCAAACCAATGACATTGTAGGCAAATGCAATGACGTAAGACCAATGCACGATTTTGACGCCGGAGCGTGCCAGCTCGACGAATTTTGGCAGGTTCTGGAATTCATCAGCATGCAGGATGGCATCGCAGGCCGGGGTGAAATTGTTGGTGTTTTCGGCGACGACGATACCCAAGTCGCTTTGGCGCAGCGCGCCAGCATCGTTCAAGCCATCGCCGATCATCATCACATGTTGGCTGTTGCGTTGGAGGTTTTTGATGAAATCGAGCTTGTCTTGAGGGTTTTTGTTGAACAGCATGGTGTCGGGGTCGGGGAAAAAGGGGGCGAGGCGGGCGGCTTCCTGGTTTTGATCGCCAGATACCAGCCATACTGCGGTAGACGGTAGACGGTGGACGGTGGACGGTTTGCCCGCCATAGCCTTGGAGAAGGCGGGTGTTCGGGTAGCCTTGGCATTGGCGGGTGTTTGGAAATAATCCAGCACCTCTGCCAATCCATCGCGGTAGCGGCTTTGCACTTCGTAGTATCCTAATATGGTGTCGTTTATGGAAATAAAAACGCCTGCTTTTCCGCTATTTGGATTGATGTTATCGGTGCTTTTTGCGGCATCGTAAACGAAATCTGCCGAGCCAATCTTTACCTCCAAACCATGTACCCGACCCTGAATACCCAGTCCGGGCATTTCTTCAAACCAGTCCGGTTTTTCAACCGGCACCTGTGCCATGGAATCATATATCCAGCGGCTCAGGGGGTGCGCGGAATGGCGCACCAGGGAACGGATCGCGATTTTTTCCAGCGCATTGGGTTGTTTGCCGTGAAATTGAAACGACTGCTGGGCAATGTTGGTGATCGTGCCCGTTTTGTCGAACACCACGGAATTGATGGCCGAAAATGCTTCTACGACGTTGATGTTCTTGAGATAAAAACGATGCCTACCGAGGATGCGCTGGATGTTGCCGAGGGTGAAGGGTATGGACAATGCTACCGTGCAAGGGCAGGCAATGATCATGACGGCGGTAAAGGCGTTCAAGGCTGTGGCCATATTCTGCTCCAAAATGCTCCAATACAAAAATGCGCCGCCGCCAACCGTCAAAATGAGCCATGAAAAGACACGCCCCGCCTGGTCGGCCAGTTTGCTGGTATTTCCCTTTTGCTCGGTTTTGAAAGCATTATCGTTCCACAAACGTGTGAGGCTGCTCTGCGATACCCGGCGCACCAGGGATATTTCGATGCTTTCGCCCATTTGTTTGCCGCCGGCAAAAATGCGCTCCCCGCTGTGTACCTGCACCGGATTCGCTTCTCCCGTCACAAAACTGTAGTCCACCTGGGCAGAACCCTTCAACAGTATGCCATCCGCCGGAATGATCTCCTGGTTGCGCACCAGAATGATGTCGCCCGGCACCAGTCGGTGAATGGAGACGGGTTTTTCTTCATCGCCCATTTTCACCGTGGCAGCCACCGGGAAATAGGATTTGTAATCGCGCTCGAACGATAACTGGTGCCAGGTATGCTGCTGGAACCAGCGCCCGATGAGCAGCAGGAAGGTCAGACCCGCAAAGGAATCCAGGTAACCCGCGCCAGTATGGGTGAGAATTTCCCAAACACTGCGCCCAAACAAGGATGTCAGTGCCAGGCAAAGTGGAATGTCAATGTTCAATTGCCGGGTGCGCAGTCCCTGCCAGGCGGAAATGAAATAGTCTTTCGCGCTAAAAAGCAGCACGGGCAACGCTAGCGCAATGCTCATGTAGCCAAAAATATGGGAGTACCAACTGTATGTTTCTGCGTCCATGCCCACATAGTCTGGAAAGCTGAACAGCATGATATTGCCAAAAGCAAAGCCCGCCACCCCAAGCTGGTAGGCGAGCTTTCGGCTGATTTTCGGCGCTTCCGTTTTGTCCACGTCGCCCAGGTTTATTTCCGGCGCATAGCCAATAGAACTCAGCATCGCCGCGATTTTGCGCAGCGAAGTCTGGCTTGGGTCAAAAATAATGGTGGCCGTCTTTTTCAAAAAATTGACCCGTGAATGAGACACGCCCGCATCCAGTTTGTACAGGTTTTCCAACAACCATATACAGCTAATACAGTGCATTTGCGGCAAATAAAACGTGACCTGACTTTTATCGGCACTGCTGAATTCCAGGAGTTTTTCCTGCACCTCCGCATCATCCAGGTAAGCGTAAGCCTTGGAATTCTTTGGGTTTTTCAGGCTGATACCCGCTTTTTCATCCAGTTTGTAAAAATCGCAAAGCCCGTGCTCGTTGAGGATTTCGTACACCATTTTGCAACCTTCACAGCAGAAGCGTTTTTCGCCGAGGCGCAGGCGCGTGTCGGGGCAGGCTTCGTGGCAATGGAAGCAGGAGAGGTTTTGGGTGGTGGGGTTGGGTTGGAGTAGGGTGGGTGAGGGCATGGGAGGTGGAATTTGGGCAAAAATAAGGGCGGGGGTGTTCACGGGAAGGTGATCTTTGTCATCAAGGTTGGTGACGATGATTGGTCGGGGGAGGGATAATTAACAGTAGTATTTTTTGATTTTTATACATTTTTCATGGTATAGTATGGTATTGGAAAGGTTAAAAGGTTAATTCGTCGGAAAGGTTGAAAAAATAGTGGTGAAAAATTTGGTCAGAATTGATGCTTGTGCTAATTTTGTCATGTTGGAACACGCCGCCCTACTAATCCTGTGATTACCCGACCATAGTACCCCTGTTTTTAGAGACCCATTTAACCCGTCTCACCTGTGTGTATCCTTAGCGCCTGCTATTGATTGTTCCATGACCTATTAGGCTGTTTTTTTGTAGCCTGCGAATTTGAAAACCGTTTGTCCTTTATTCAGCGTTCCAGTCACCCACCAATGTAAGCATCAACCAAGATGACCAATGAACTTTGTTATTATCGAAGCAATCCCTTTGCTTCTTCGGGCCATTCGGCTCGCCATTGAATCCAACCCTGAATACAGGGTTTGTTGCCATGCGCCGAACCTCCAAAACCTGGAGCACAAAATTTTAACGTTGCAGCCAGATATTCTTTGGCTGGATGCCACCATGCCGGAAGTGCAAAATGGCAGTGCATTTCATGCAATTCACAAACAAAATCCTGATTTGAAAATACTGCTTTTTGGGATCGGTGAAACAGTGCCTGAAATTCGAAAATATTTCAAGCTGGGTGTTAGTGGCTATTTGCTAAAAACGGCTGACGCTGAGGAAATAATATCGGCATTGGATTGTCTTGAATCTGGGGAATCTTATCTTCCTGAATCATTAAACAAGGCATTCGCCAGCTGGCTTACAAACACCGTCCGCAAAAAAAAACCGGATTGTAAACTGACACAGCGCGAGCGGGAAATTTTGCAATTGATCGTGGACGAATTTACGACTTGTGAGATTGCGAAAAAGCTGTTTATCGGCCAATGCACGGTGGAGACGCACCGGATAAAGTTGATTCAGAAGTTGGGGGTGCGGAATGTGGCAGGTTTGGTACGGGAGGCGGTGCAGCGGCAGTTGTATGTGGGTTAGGGTGGGGGGGAGGCATCCATGAAAACATGGATATTTTTTGGATCAATGGATATAGGGATATTTAATATTCTTATCAAGAGTAATTTTGCACAGCAACTGCGAATGATTCTTTAGTTAACAACACTTTTAGATAAAGTAAACTAAAATGTTGTTTCTATCTTAAAGTTCACTTGTTTAGTCGAAACCCTATTTTGTCCCTACAACAAGGGATCCATAAAACTCTTTGATATTTCTAATTCTATGGTTTTAATGCAAATGTTTACTTCAACCCAACAAGGATTGAGATTTTGTTCTACTTCCAAAAACATAATATTAGGATGATGAGCTAATAAGAAGATGATCTAAGGTTTTTTTCCAGTTTAAAGTCAAATGTAAAATTACTTATGATTCAACATGCGCTTGATCTACTTCGACTTGAACTAAATGCATTTTTCAAATCATTGCCCAATCACCCGGATGATTCTTATGTAAAATTAGGAAATGTCGCAGCATTGGAGTCTGGAACTGGCGGGGAAACTGAAGACTTAAATGACCAGATTATTTTGTCGCTGGTCAATATAGAAGAGGAAAGCACATTCAAAAATTTGCCTAACTATGCTAAAACCACCAACGGCACCG
>JBBRWA010000218.1:0-10645 GCA_038246345.1 Chitinophagales bacterium | reverse complement strand
TGCGCCTGGAAACCTTGACAGCCATTGGCGACAACAAACGCGGCATGGACGTGGCATTATTGGTGGCAACAAACATCGGCAATGCAGCCCGCTGGTATTCCACGCAGGAGGTCGCAACTTGTCTGCGTGCCTTGGCCAAGTTCGCCAACAAAGCCACATTCGGCGACAAATCCGACTTTGTAATCAATACAGGCGGCCGCGAAACGCCCGTGAACACCAGCGCTCCGTACTATCTCCATACTTTCACCGAAGATGCCATGGGCAGCCTTTCCGTGAAAAACACGAGCAAGCAGCGGCTATTCGCCCGAGCCGTATTCACAGGCCGGCCAGCCAACACCAATCAAGGCACCGAGGCCAAAAATATCAGCCTTGAAATTCGCTACACCGACGTGAAAGGCCAGGTAGTGGACGTGTCGAAACTAAAACAAGGCACTGATTTCATGGCCGAAGTGACGGTGACCCGCACGGGAGACATGAAGTTTGATTTCAACGAATTGGCCCTCACCCAGATTTTCCCTTCCGGTTGGGAAATCCTCAACACCCGCATGAACCTCATCGGTGGCGGCACCTCCGATCCGATGGATTACCAGGACGTGCGCGATGATCGGGTGATGACCTATTTCGATCTGCCTTACAACTGGAACAAAAATAGCAATGTGAAACAGTCGCGGACGTACCGCATCCAGCTCAACGCCGCCTATTCGGGACGTTACTTCCTGCCGACGGTGGCTTGTGAGGCGATGTATGATGATCGGATTAGGGCGAGTGTGCCGGGCAAGTGGGTAGAGGTGTTATAAAAGGTTTCAGGGTTTCAAGGTTTCAGGGTTTCAGGTTCGCGTTGCCTATGGTGTTCGTGAAAAAGAAATCTTGACTTTGGGACTTTTAAAGCCCGTTCTACAGTTGTGGGACGGGCTTTAATTTTTGTGCGCACTGGCAAGCATTCGCAATGCAAAACTCACCAAGCCACCATAATTTTTCCACCACCAACGCTCCCAGTATCCATCAGCACTTGATAGGTGTACAGCCCAGGCGATAAGCCCATTAGGTCTACCCGCACAGCTTGCGCTGGTTCAATGCTAAAAGCCATCTCCCGGGCAAGGCTGCCCTTTTGGTTGAACAGCATGACTTTACCCGACTTCCCCTGCATGTCCTTGTCTGGCACAAGCAAGGTGTACGTTTTGGCAGGATTGGGAAACACTTCCCAGTTTGAATACGATGGGCCATGCTTGGTGCCTGGCTCATGGGTAGGTACTGTGGCGCAGTTGCTTGGCTCAGTACAGCCATCCGGAGAAATCTTGAGTAGCCAGGCTTCCTGGTGCAGGTCGCCGCCCTCCTTAGACAACACCCAGCCTCCGGCGATGATACTCCCTGAGGACAAGTGGGCGATGCCCCGCAGATGGTTTTCATTGATATTGATCAATGGAGACGTATAAGCAGTGTCCTTTCTGAGCCAGATGGTGCTGCCATTGTCGGGGTTTACATGGGCGGTGATGCCACTCATGACAAAAGCATTTGGGTAGTGCTGACAGGTGCCTACGGCATCCAAGGCACCATCAATAGGGTTTTGTTGCAGATACTGCCAGTTGGCATTGTAGGTCATGTCTGGCCCCGTTTGAGAAGTTTTCCATACGGTGTGCCAATCGTTGACATCTAATTTTAGCATAACAAGTTCGATCAATGCAGGCAAACTTGGATCATTCGGAGTTGGGTGGGTTTTTAATGTGAAAACTACCAGCGCATTTCCCCCTGATTGCCGTATCCCCCCCCCACTAAGTTGTTCGGCAATTTCGGAGCGCCATTCTGACATCAATGTACCCGTCGAATCTATTTCAAACACCCAACTGCGCGACCAGAACCCCGGTGCATCAATATCTATAAAAGTATTTTGTCCACCTGATACAAAGAATGTATTATCGTCCTTTTTAAGAACCATTAATGCCAAATCACTTAGACCATTCACACCATAATCTTTTCTCCATACGACATTCCCATTATTGTCTATTTTGTATATAAATCCATTTACGTCATAATTATTATATTGAAGGGCTCCCGGTATCATATAGCCTCCATTACATTCTACAGGTAAAAAACCGTACAACACCCTTAAACTATTGTCACTTATCTCCTTTGTCCATTCCAAATCTCCTGTATGCGAAAATTTGAAAACGACCATTGCCTGGCCAATGTTCACATCTCCTACAGCAAGGTAGCCACCATCTGAAGTTTTGATAAATCCGGTCGCTTCCGCCAAAAAATATGATTTGCCATCCGGGTGAAAATAGGTATTGTAACTTAGGAGATTGCCCAAGGAGTCGTACTTAGAGATATGTACGCCATAGTGTCCGGGGACATCTATCACGCCCCCAAAAGCAACAATGGTGTCTTGGTCTACCAATACGGGGTTTATGGTCGTGGTGACCATGCCCGGGAGGGTGAATAGTTTGTTTAAGCCTGTTTGGCTGTGCAAGGCTACGGGCAGCAGCAGGGAAATGAGTATGATTGTGCGCATGAGCATTAGTCAAATGAGCATAGGGCAGCCGAATAAATTCGACTGCCCTATGCAAGGAGAAAAAATTTAGTGGGTAATTACAAGCGGTAAGGTGGAAAAATCGCCGTTGCTCAGCCGCACTTTTACAAAATAATAACCATTGGGTTGTCCAGCCAAGGGAATATTCACCCTAACATCTCCAGCAGAGATGGTTTGCTGGAGCAACAACCGCCCTTGTAAGTTGTACAAGCTCACTTGGCCCGTCAGTTCCATTTTGACGACATCTGCCTTTAAGCCAAGCCACACTGATTCATTGGCAGGATTGGGCATCAGGGTGTAAGTCTGAGCAGAAGCGCTTGATTGCATTTCCGCGTTACGAAGCGCAGTTTCTGTTGCCGCTTCCGGAGGGTACAATATCCCGTACATGGCCAACATCGCTTTGGCTTGCCCCCGCACCCGTGCAAAGCCGCTATTCTCTGCGTAGTTTTTTAGTGCATCAATACCAGCACTCGGCAAATCGAATTTATTGCCCCCGACTTGCAAATGTGCCTGAAGGATGTTCAACACAGAACGGTAAGCATTGAACTCGTCCAACTTGCTGCCGCTAAGTGTATGTTTGGTAGGCATGGCATTTAGCAAAGTACTGGCTTGCGCATACTCTCCAGTGCCTATGTAGCTTTTTGCCAAGGCTAGGTCAGTTTCGTAAGCATCCAAATAACCAAGCCAGTAGCGATAATCAGTCAGGCTGCCTTCCGTGGCGACAATGTGCTGCAATACATCGAAGGCATTGTCTTGCATGATAGCTTGCTGCCCACTCATGCTGCTTTTTTGCGCCGCTGCATTGGTGCCGTTCGGTTGTTGCAAATAACTGGCATACACCGCATTGTAATCCGTTTTGGCAGTTATAATAGCTTGTTTGGCCTGGTTGATCTGCTCGTCTGAGCGGCAAGGTGGGTCACAATAAATGGATTCGCATCGCTTTTCAAAATCGGTGATTTCAGGAAACACACTGGCCAGCGTAAAGGTTTGTGGTGTTTCAGGTACGCCAAAATGATAAATGTAACGGATGTTGTTAGAAGCAGAATTCCGGAAATCACTTTCTGGTAAGTTGACATGGGAGAAAAGGTCGGTCCTCAAGTTGACAAAATCGCAACCCAGAAAAGAAATACCCCTGATCCCGCGTAAATCAGCAAAGACAGCAAATTTTTTCACCTCGTTTGGAGCATAAAATGCCAAATTGTCGCCTAAATATCCCGCATCAGTTGTAAAATCACAGTTAGCAAAATTGCTGAAGTTAGAGGCAACGGGCGCACTCGGTACCGGGATATGGTTTTCGAATGGCTCAAATTGAACGGCCTTTCGGTTGTTTAAAAAGGTTGTCCCGGTACATTTTACAATACCACCTCCAGCTGCGCCCACAAAAATTCCAGTAATCGCATTTTGGATAATTGATCCTGCATTGGCTGTCAAGCGCCTTTGTGTATACACTCCCATGCTGGGAAATTGGGTATTTGAGCTTGCGTTGCCTCTAACTTCTACGCCAGCCCACATTCTACCATAGCATGTATTGGTCAAAGTGCCGTCAAGAATTAGGTGCCCGCCAGGATCAACTACCAATTTTGCATTCTCGCAAAACTGTACTGTGATGCCCGGGGCAATAGTTAGCGTAGAATTAGCTAAAATATGAATTTCCTGTGGTACTTGAACAAACCCGGTTGGCATCGTAGTCAAGTTCCAAATCACGTTGCCACTGATATTGCCAGGTGCTGATATCACTCCTGTGCAGCGTAAATTTTGTGCTGACCAAATGAAAGGCCGGTTCAACATCAAGCAGGCAAACATCCATTCCCGCTGCCGTTGGGTAAATGAAGTTTGGCAAGGATGGGCATAGCCCATGAAGTTGTCCAAGTTGGTGGGTATCCCAGAGCATTGACCAGCACTGGAAGTACAAGTAACAGGGTTGAAAGTGTTTACTTCCATTTGGGGATTGGTGTCATCAATGAGATCGCCATTGGTAGCCAGTTCCGAGAGCGGGTGGCAATTAGTCCAAAAACTACAGCCATTCACTTGAGGGTCGCTTTGGAAAATATGCATCAGGTTCAACCAATGGCCTGTTTCATGTGCCAAGGTATGCCTTCCAGCATTGTTGGGATAGAATTCATCCAATTTGATAACAACTCCATCTTCACCATCGAAACCTGGCGTTTGGCCTGCTATTCTATCTGTACGGTCTAGCCCATCGCAGGTAGAATTTTCTGCAAAAAGCGTAGGAAGGACAGAAACCGCTCCCAAAAAACCAGGATCATTATTCACAGCCGCCACAACCCAAATATTAAAATAATTTTGGTTGGGCCACCGCGTAAGCGTCTTAAAATCAGAGGTTTGGTATAATTCGCAGTGAACCGAAATGCCATTTGTACATCGACCATCCGGTGCAAATTTTGCCAAACGAAATTCTATGTCCCAATCAAGATTTTGAGAATCAAAGTCCGCGTTAAGATGATGTATGGCTATTTCAACTTGTGCTTTGGTCAAAGCACAAGGTAAATTTCCAATCAAATGCACTACCACCGGGATAATTTTTTGTCCAGTCGCCAAATTGTTGCTCCAATTGGTACTAAATGGAACACCCCCAGAAGCTCCTGCGGGCGAGGGACAGCTTAGGCTCTGGGCAGAAGAATTAGATGTCCAGAGATTCAGCATGGAGAAAAAGAGCAGAAATGTAAACAGGCGTAAAGAAGCTATTGCCCCCCCCCCCAGATGCATAAGGGCGGATTTTAGTGGCTCCAGAGCGCTTAATGTTGAATAATTGGGAATTAAGTATATTTTTCATGTTTAATACTATGGTTGATGAAGAAAAAAAGAATACACTGTCAGCTAGTGTCATCTGACAAAATTTGGCATGTTTTTATAGCATATAAGGGAATTGGTTGAAGCGATTAGGGAGCCTAAAAATGGACTTTCTAAAATTAGAACTCTTAATAGATTATTTAAAAAATAGGCCTACTTGCGCTATCGCCCTGTGCGCGTGGAAAAGGAATCCTCAGTGCGATAGTGCCTAGCGAAGGTACAGGCAAACAGATGATAAAAGCAATGGGTGTTTTGTTAATGGGCAGAACGGTATGCACAGAATCCTTCTAGGGCAAATATTTAACTTTTGAAGGTTGAATATGTATCAATGTCAATCGTTACTCAAGCTGTTGATTTTGCGGTGAAGGGCCTCAAGCGTCGCGGTTTTTGAATTCAGCCTACGCAGTTTAAAAGTTCAATAACCTGAATTAATAGAATTGAGTTTTTTAGGCTTGACAAATTTTTTCATTAAATTTTTGGCTATTTTTGTCAAAAAAACAGCCATGAGAAACTGCTTCGTCATAGCCGCCCTTTGCTTTTACGCATTTTCAGCAAAGGCACAAGACAGCATTCCAAAACCCATTTACTACCCTATCATTGCCTCCTGGAAATTAGGTGACACCTTGCGTTATGAGCGCACAAAAGGAGAGAAAATCTACGAAAACGGCGTGGTGAAAGACAGCACTGAATCCAAGGACAAGCTCGCTTTAGTTGTTGCAGCGTCTACGGACACCACCTATATAATTCGGGTTTTGTACCATAGCAATCCGGTAAAAACAATTCTGGATGCCGGGCTAACCGGTAGAGATGTGCTCAAAGCAATGGTAATTCCCGAGTTTGCCCAACTGGAATATGTGACCGATGAAATGGGCGCATTGTTGAGATTTAACAACATCGACAAGTTCTATCGTGCCTATACCATGCTTTTTGATAGCATCGTTGCTCAAAAACATGAAACGGAAGCAGAACAAACTAAAATGGCGAACACGCTGGCCAAGTTGAAGTCTAAAGCCTATTTTGAAGCTTTGTTTTTGCAAGAAATAAGGACTTTACACAAATTTTACGGCTACCAGTTTGCACAGGATAGTATGGGTATACTGTTATACCAAATCATCAACCCGCTTAACCCGGAAGACACATTGACCCTGGTAAATCAGGTGACTGCCAGCATGCCAGAAGACTGGAATGGACTGCTCCAACTGCGCAACTATGTTACCATTGAGGATGAAGCCGCCATATCACTGCTTACGGGCCTCTTTTCAGAAGCATCAAACCTACATGAAATAGAAAATAAATTCGAGCAGGCATCGCCTACTAGTGAAATTTATAACAGCTATGCTATTTATCCTGGAGATGGTGTCCTGGACTCCATGTATTCTTCCACGAGTTATTACTTTGGAGACAAACTATTAAGGGAGCGGTATGTGTATTTGTCGCTGGTACAGGAATGACTTTACTTGCTTCTAATCAATTTGCCTGAAGCCTGCACGTTTCCAGCTTGTACATGATACAAAACCATCCCTCCTTCTGGCACCACGGCACCCGGTATTTCCAGAAAATGAATACCCGCATTCAACTCCCTGCGCTGCTGCAACAAAATTTTTCCCGTCAAATCCATCACTTCAAACAGCAGCGTTTCGGCTCGTTCCAGCTCGATTTGCACCTGTGCCCGATCTTGAAACGGGTTGGGGCTAGCGGCCAAAATGCGCAATCCAGGTGCAGCAGGGGTATTCGTTGCAACCACATCCGATACGTCTAAAGTCAGCCGATAAGTATCGCAATTGCCGTCAGAAACAAGGGAATGAAAACCTGATTGTTGTATTTGTATGGCATCTTTCAGGGCAATCGCAATGTTCGCCCTCAGGTGCAGGTAAAATAGCGGCATCGTGCTGGTTGTTTGATGTGCTACATAATCACTGTACACCGAACGGATAATATTGGGCTGATTAGGGTCCGGCATATAAGAAAGCGAGGAGCCGCTCAACTGCCCGGGAGTGATGCTATCAAAGGACACAATGCCGGGCAAGCCCCGCAACTCAAGTTGAATGCTGCTAATGTCCAAATTAACAGCAAGCCGCACCGGAACCACGGTCGGCACGCCGGCCTGGAGCACAATATCAGGCATTACAAGGTCTAAGGAATCGGTTCCCGGCACAAAAAGCGGACTCTTTGGATTGGCATCTCCGTCCACATCGCCTGTTTTTGCTCCAATAAGAAAAATGGTGCCATTGTGAAAGGCTTGAAGCTGGTCTACGTTCAGGCTCAAAGAATTAAGGCCCCAGCCTTGAAATGGATTGGCCGGGTTGGGGAATGGTAGCCAGTATTCCGGGATAAAACGCCACATGGCCGTTGTACCCCAACTCGTGTCGACGCCTAAAATAAGGTTCCGAATTTTTACTATATCCTGCGTCGTGAGCGAGTTGGTTTTGTTTGCATCCGCAGCGATCATTCCAAATGGCGAGGCGATGGGCATGACACCTATAATGTGTTTGCTTAATTTAATCATATCCACGGTAGTCACGCCATTAAGCGGGTCATCCTGTTCTTTGCTCGCATGAAAGGAAAAGGTCGCATCTGCTGGCAACAGGCTCAAATCAAAATCGAATTCGGCACAGCTTTGGGTAGAATCCAACTGGACGGAATAGCCTGGCGCCATAATCAGGGTGCCGGTAATCGGCGCATCTGTTTTCCAGAATTTTGTGCAAACGGTAACGTGAACGATGTTTTGGGAAGTAGCCGCAAAGGCCGCCAAAAGGAAAGCAGTAAGTAGTTGTGTTTTTTTCATGAGTAGGTTTTGTGTGTGTGTGATTAGATCAAGGGAGGGGGAAAGCGTTGCAATTTAATGGCTACCGTCCAATTTGGCAAATCTAAAAGGCATTCATGTATAATATGATTCCTCAACCTGATGGCAATCTGGCACTTCATAAAGTGCTTTTTGATGGATCAAGGTCTTCACTTGGGTCTTGAATAACCTGTCAACCCAAGCTCCTTTTTGCGAACCAGCATCGCCACTTTCTGTAAACCATCGAATTGAAAAATGCCAAAAATTTGATCTGGTCGGCGTATGCAAAATTTTACAGATTGCATCTCCCGTATATTTATCAGCTATAGAGATAGGCACCTTTTGGCCTTCCAGTTCCCCTATACATAGAAAAAAGCAACCTCTACTTTCATTAATTTCAAAATCCTCTTGGAATTTCGGAGCCTCAACTACTTCATTTTCCTGCCATAAGCCATTGAAATACAACATTCGCTCTTTGGAGCTACGAATCACAATCTTTGAATCAGCGCGCAAATAAGTGCCAAGAAGATTAGTCGAAAAATCACGCAAATGATCACTTTGAGTGACGATATAATTAAATTTCAGTTTGCCCGTATCGGGATCTATCAAGTCTTGGTCAGGAGTATGCCTTAACAAAAAAAAGGACTGAAGCCAATCCTCAAAAACGATAGTTTTATTGTCTTTATGTGGCAGAAGGTGTTTGGGATATTGCATTTCTAAGATTATTATGGCAATTAAAAAACCACAGGAAATTGCGATAGAAAATATTTAAGCGTTTGAATAAACCCGCCAGCATAAGAAAGTACAGGCGTTGAATTTTTATAAACATTAAAATTATGTTGTACAGGCTCTTGAGCATTTGACTCAAAAAATAGCTCCAAATAGGCTTCACGGCCATCATCATACACCAAGGTGAAAATTACGGACATATCTTCCGTAAGATCAGCAGTAATTTTTGAAGGGTTTGTTGCAGCTGCATAAGTTGCTACCAATGCCGTAGATTTAAATAAAACCTTCAAATCAATAGATTCAAATATCTGCTTATGGGTTAAAAATTTTCGATCAAAAGCAATTCGAAAATTTTCTAAACGAGCTTGTAGTCGGCGACTAAAATATTCAACAATCGCATCAGCTTCCCGATTTTGGAGAAGCTCATGGTGCAATTCAGAATTGATAAATATCTCTTCTCTTTGTCTATTCCTTTTTCCAGAATCAGAATAGACTTGACGATATACTTCCGTCTCTGGACGAATCATACTTGGCGGAAGACTTGTTGTGGCATTCGCTGGCATAATAATTAATATTCTGGTTGGCGTGATTGGACAAATTTAGGGGCAAGGATTCCAAAAAACACATCCTTTTCAATAATATGCAACCGATTAGTTTCGGCTAATACCAAATCAATATTTTGCAGGGGCGATGAATATTGATGAAACACATCCACGTCAACTAACGAAAAATTTTCAGCACCTAATTCTACGGATCGACGTACGATGTTGTCTGCCAAATTAAGCACCACAGTATAATCAGTACCAAACAACTCGCTTTTAAAGGTGTTATTCAATCCTTCTCCCCCTGGAAATAAAAAAACCAAAGGTTGTTTCAAACTTGAAAAAATACTTAATCCTGCTAATTCACTAATATACCGTAAACCTATGCGTTCCACTCCCTGAATATACCCAGCCTCAAATCCATGCTTTAACACCTCCTTGATACAAGGGAAATAAGCATTCCACCCAGGATATGGGCCAATAAGGTTGAAAGATAATACATTGTCGATTACCTGAATCTTTACATTCCCACTGGTAAATTGAACTATTTCTCGCTTTTCAAAATGTACGCCATCCGAACCGCCAAATGACCAAAAGTCTGGATTAGATTCTCGCGGGATTTCTCTAAAGTTTGATTTTAGTAAGGAGTAGAACAATCCTGGCAATGCTTCATCAGGAGCATCAGAAACAATTTTGAATACAACGAGTGCATCTTTCAAATTGTCAGGTGTTATTTTTCTGGGTGTTTGCAAAACAGGGAGTTTACTTGAAATGAAAGGATTGCAAAAGTATAGGTAAAAATCAGAATTTACAATAGGGTTTATGGCCATGCCCCGCTGGCTGCTATTTTTCCCACTTCGCCAACAGTACTTCATACAAGCTAAACAACCATGCCACCCTGCCAGCCTCTGTCTTGAACGGCTCCTTTACCCCATAGCTATCATCAACGGCCTTATCCAAAGACTGGTGCGCTACAAGCAAGTCATCCGGCATTTTTTCCGGGTCGTAAAGCGTCGCCAGCGAATCCCCTTTGTCCAAATAATTTTGGCGTACCGCCAGCACTGTTTCTGCCGCCGCCGTTACAGCCTTTTGCTGCTCCTGGGTAGCATCAATAGGAAAAGGGAAGTTATTGTACACGATGTCTTTCGAGTAGCGATAGCGGCTCTCCAGCCTCCCACAAACTGCTCTCACCCAAGCCATGTGCATTTCTGAATGCAGTACACCAAAATGGAAAAGGGTGGCTTTGGGGATGAT
>JBBRWA010000217.1:0-10705 GCA_038246345.1 Chitinophagales bacterium | reverse complement strand
GACAAACTGCTCATACTCACCAACAACAATGCCCCAAACCAACGCCTGATGCTGGTGAGCCCCGCAAAACCGGAAGCCGCCAACTGGCAAACCCTTATTCCTGAAGACTCCAAAGACGTGCTGCAAGGCGCGGCAATTTGTGGCGGCAAAATCGTGTGCACCTACCTGCACGATGCTTCCAGCAGCCTCAAGGTATTCGATTTGGATGGCAAGCCCATCCAGGAGGTGAAACTCCCGGAAATCGGCAGCGTGGGCGCTGTGAGCGGAAAGCCCGGCGAAGAGCAGGCATTCTTTGCTTTCACCTCTTTCCTGCGCCCCAATACCATTTATTCGCTCGACATGAAAAGCCTTGAAACAAAGGTATTTAAAGCACCCAAGCTCGACTTCAATCCCGACCTGTTCACCACCGAGCAAGTGTGGTACGAAAGCAAAGACGGCACCAAAGTGCCCATGTTTATCACCCGCAAAAAGAACATCGCTTACGACGGTCAGAACCCGACACTGCTGTACGGCTACGGTGGTTTCAACATTTCCCTCACACCTTCCTTCAGTCCTTCCAGGGCAGCTTTGCTGGAAAATAACGGCATCTACTGCGTGGCCAACATCCGCGGTGGCGGCGAATTTGGTGAAAAATGGCACTTGGCCGGCACCAAATGCCTCAAGCAAAATGTGTTTGACGATTTCATCGCAGCAGCGGAATACCTGATCGCGAAAAAGTACACCTCCCCGCCACGCCTTGCAATTCAAGGCGGCTCCAACGGCGGCCTCCTCATCGGCGCTTGCATGACCCAGCGCCCCGAATTGTTCGGCGTTTGCTTCCCGGCAGTAGGCGTTTTGGATATGCTGCGCTACCACCAGTTCACCATCGGCTACGCCTGGGCCACCGATTACGGCCGCAGCGACAACGCCGAAGAATACCCCTGCCTGATAAAATACTCGCCGCTACACAACGTGAAAAAGATGGCTTATCCCGCCACCATGGTCACCACTGCCGACCATGACGACCGCGTGGTGCCTGCGCACTCTTTCAAGTTCGGCGCTACGTTGCAGGAGTACCAGCAAGGCGGCAACCCGGTATTGGTACGTATTGAAACCAGTGCCGGCCATGGCGCCGGCAAACCCACGACCAAGCAGATCGACGAGGCGGCGGATATCCTGTCGTTTATGTTGTTCAATATGAAGATGCAGGTCATTTATTGAAAAAAGGGGTTTCAGGTTGACAAGGTTTCAGGTTTCAAGGTTTCAGGTTTCAGGTTTACACGATTTGTTGTTAAATTTGAAACAGCTTTTCAAAGCCACGAACAGATCGCGTAAACCCTGAAACCTGAAACCTTGAAACCTGAAACCTTGTCAACCTGAAACCCTACTTTAGTATTACCCGTTCCCAGCCAGATTCCGCAGCATCCAGACCCCTCAAGTGCAAAAAATATACTCCTGGTATTAGCGCCTTGCTGGAAAGGTTTAATTCAAACGGTGCGGACTTTCCTTCAAGTTGCCAGGTTTGCAATAGCCGACCTGTCGCGTCGTACAGGTTTGCAGCGTTCAGGGATTGGTCTCCGCAATCGACCTTCAAGCTTCCCGCATTTAGCGACAATGGATTGGGATAGACGCGGCAATTGTTTTCTTTTGAAGGCGGCGAAAGGGTTGGCACTGTGGCCCAGTTGGGAGAATATGACCAGAGTTCTCGGCCTATTTCTGGCGTGAAGGCATTGAAATACAAGCGGCCAAAATGAACACCTAATTCAGATGGGGTACTGCTGGCTGGCCCTGGATTTAGGTCTTGGACGAGTTTTGTACCAGCTGGGGTGCCGTCGGTTTGCCAGAGTTCGCGGCCAAGGGATTCTGAGAAGGCTGTAAAAAATACCAGTGTGTCAGTAACTGACAGCTCCTTGGGATTTGAGGAAGCTGGCCCAGGTCTAATATCCATTAATAGTTTCGTGCCATCAGCGGTGCCGTCTGTGACCCACAGTTCATCCCCGTCCAGGCTGGTTTGAAAGTTGAAGATCATGTTGTCGCCAATGATGGCGGTATAGGACGTGAAATAACCAGTTGCGGGAATCGCGGGCATATCCACCACTAATTGTGTGCCAGCCGTTGTCCCATCAGATTTCCAAAGGTCTATGCCAGAAATTCCGTTATTGGCGAAAAAGTAGAGCTGGTTTTGAAACCAGGTCAGGCCAAAGGGCTTGGAACCTCCGTTTGGGTTAATATCGGCGACCATTGCCGTGCCGCTTGTGGTGCCATCGGAGCGCCAAAGCTCGAAATCGTGCTGGCCATCGTTGGCAGAAAAGAAAAATTGGGTGCCACCTCCATTCGTAAAATAATGCGGGTTGGAGGAACCTGGGCCGGGATTTATGTCCATGAATTTCCCCGTTGTACCGGGTGTGCCATTGGAATGCCAGAGCTCGAATTCCGTGCCCGAATTAGGCCGGTCTTGAAAAAAAAGATGATCGCCAAAAATGAAATGGTGCTGGTTATTTACCAGTTGGCCAAGTGTTATGGCTGTTTCTGCCTGCAAATTGTATTTCCACAATTTTCGATTATTGCCCAAATAGGTGACAAAGAAAAAGCCGTCGCTGACCGCTGGCGCAATGGGATAGGCAGAGGTAAGGGCAGGGCCAGGCGTAAAATCGCCCAGCAAGGCAGTTGTTGCCCAGTCCCCTTTTGTTTGCCAGATTTCACCGCCCTCGTTTTCAGTTCGATGGCTGAATACGATTCGGTCGCCTGCGGTAGTTGGCTGCGAAGGGGTATTGTCGTACCAATCGGGGTATTGGAATTGTGTAACTTTTGTTGCGCCTGGATTAGAAACATCCGTTTTCCATATTTGCCGGCTGTTGCCATCATTGGCCAAAAAGAATAGTTCATTGCCCAATTCGGCCCTGACACCGTAGGAATTGGAAGTTCCATTGTTCCCGTACAAGGGTTCAGAAATCGTTATGCTTCCGCTGCTCAGATCAAATTGCCAGACCGAAATTTCACTAGTTGCATTATATTGTGAAACAGCAAATAGATCGCCCTGTTGAGCTATGCTTTGAATGTTATTAAGGCTGTTACTGAGAACTGTCGTGCCATTTTGGGTGCCATTGCTTTCCCAAAGTTGGTAGTTGGTTGATCCGAAGTCCAAAGTGGCAAAAAAGTAGAGTTTCCCATTATAAAGGATGGGGTTAAAGTTTGGATAAGGTTTGATATCAGCCAAAATCTTAGTACCAGCAAGGGTGCCATCGCTTTCCCAAACGACCCATTGCCCCGCATGGTTATTGGCATAGAACACGATTTTTCCGTTAAATGCTGTTAAATTATTGGGGTTTCCAGCGCTTGCTCCGGCCACAAATTCTTTGAATAAGGTAGTGCCTGCCGGTGTACCATCGCTTTGCCAAAGCTCGAAGCCCTCAGAAAGCGTATTGGCCGCAAACAACGCTTTCCCACCAATGGAGCTGAAACTCCACTGCGTGAACTTATCGAAATCGTGCAGCCACTGCGCATCGACGTTGCTGCCGTCTGAAAACCATAGCGGGTAATTTTTTACAATTTGGTCGTAAACAGGAATGAACAGGCCTAAACTCGTTGGCATGATATTCACCGGGGAGAGGTTGCCGGGAAATGTATGGACGATTGCTGTGCCGCTTTCGGTGCCATCTGTTTTCCAAATAGAATAAATACCCTGGGAAGATACTGCGATGAAACAAGCAGTGCTGTCGTTGATCAGCGTAAGTTTTTTTAGGTCATAGAATGGGGTGGGCGCATCAAACCTTTTGATCAGGGTGGTGCCGGCAGATGTTCCATCAGTACGCCACAAGCCACCCCCCGGAAGCGAATCTTGTGCAAAAAAGAGCATGTCTGAGCCCCAGGGAAGCATGTCGTGAATTAAACTACCACAAGTACCGGGACAAATGTCTTTCAGCAACCGTGTTCCATTATAGGTACCATCTGTTGCCCATAGTTCGCTGCCAAAAGTTGTGTTTGGCACTGTGAAATACGCCAATTCCTGATTGCTTGCAAACACATTCAAATTGTAGAAGTACCAGATAGGGTCGGTGCCGCAATAGGTGCCAGTGCCATCGTCATTCAAATTTATGAGCATGGACACCTTATCGCCTCCCTTGGCGACAGTGTAAAGCTCCGGCGTTTGGTTGCACTCCCCACCAGCAAAGAGAATCTGATCGCCGACGATATGCAACGGCCCTATAAAATCCAATTCGTTGTTGTTCACAATGTCTGTGCGGATGTCTTCCACCAGGCGGCAGTTTTGACCCCAAGCAGGCGTAACCAAAAGCAACATGATCAAGAAGGGAAATGCGCGTAAAAAGTAGTATTTCATATTTAAAACGGTTTCATGGTTTCAAAGTTACATGATAAAAATGGTTTCAAGGTTTCAAAGTTACATGGTTTCATGGTTAACGCGATACATTCGTGGCTTTGAAAAACTATTTCAAATTAGACAACAAACAGCGTAAACCCTGAAACCCTGTAACTTTGAAACCATGAAACCCTTAAGATGGCATATATTGGGTGCCCCCGGCGCCGGCATCACCACCCTCGGTAAAGCCTTGGCCACCCACCTCCAAATCCCCCATTTCGATACCGACGATTACCATTGGTTCACCGATGATGCCTTGCCCTACCGCCGTCGCCGCAATCCCGACCACCGGCGGCAATTGATGACCAAGGACTTTTCAGAAAATGAAAGCTGGGTGCTTTCCGGAGCGCTCTGCGGCTGGGGCGATGTGTTTACCCCGCAGTTCGACCGGGTGATATACTTGTGGCTTCCGGTGGAGACACGTCTCGCACGTATACGCGAGCGGGAGCGCCTGCGCTACGGAGCCGAGCGCATTGGGCCTGGCGGTGATTTAAATGGGGTTTTTGAAAAATTCCTGACCTGGGCAGCCGCGTACGATGAAGCTTCCGACAATGTGCGCAGCCGGGCCAAAGAGCTGGAATGGCTGGAGGCATTGAGTTGTCCGGTGCTGCGGATAGAAACGGAGATGTCTGTTGCTGAAATGGTGGCGTGGTTGTGTCAAAAGGATCAGAGTTGAAAATGTCGCCAAACTTTATTTCATTTTTCTTGGCCTAAACCTCGTAGGTTTTAAAAACCTACGAGGTTTAACGCTGGAACGAAATTATAATTTGTTCGATTTTTTAAGCCATCTCTTTTGACCCAACCCCATGGTAACGATCTTATTGGTCGCGTTTTTTCAAGCGAATTGCACACCGGATTAAAGGAATAATTTACGGGCATAGCCTACATTTGCCACATGTACCTTCTCGGATATGACATCGGATCTTCTTCTATAAAAGCGGCTATTGTGGAGGCCGCTACGCGCAAAGTAGTGCTCAGTGAATCTTTCCCTGAAACAGAAATGGAAATTGTCTCGGCGCAACCTGGCTGGGCAGAACAGTCGCCCGATGTTTGGTGGGAAAATTTGTGTGTGCTTACCCGTAGGTTGCTCCAAAAATCGGGCATTGACAATGGCGACATAAAATCCATCGGCATCGCCTATCAAATGCACGGGCTGGTATTGCTCGACAAAGATGGACAAGTGTTGCGGCCTGCCATTATTTGGTGCGACAGTCGGGCAGTAGCCATTGGCAACCAGGCGTTCAGTGCCCTGGGTCAGGATTATTGCCAGGAGCATTACCTCAATTCTCCCGGCAATTTCACGGCCTCCAAGCTGAAATGGGTAAAGGACAATGAACCCGACATTTACCGCCGCATCCATAAAATCATGTTGCCAGGTGATTACATCGCCTACAGGTTGACGGGCGAAATTGGAACCACTGTTACGGGCCTCTCGGAGGGTATATTCTGGGATTTTAAACATAACGAACCTGCCACTGCGCTGCTGGATCACTTCGGATTTGATAAATCTATATTGCCAAAAGTGCTGAATACCTTTGGCGAGCAAGGTAGGGTGACCAACGCCGCCGCCGCTGAAACTGGTCTCAAAACAGGCACGCCCGTTGCCTACCGCGCAGGCGACCAGCCCAACAACGCCCTATCCCTCAACGTGCTGGCTCCCGGTGAAGTCGCTGCTACTGGCGGCACTTCCGGGGTGGTTTACGGGGTGGTCGACAGCCTCGTTTCGGATCCTCAAAACCGGGTAAATAGTTTCGCACACGTGAACCACAGCGCCGCCGCGCCGCGCATCGGGGTCTTGCTGTGCATCAACGGCGCAGGCATTCAATACAGTTGGATGCGTCGCCATATTGCAGGCGATGGTGTCTCCTACAATGACATGGAGCAGTTGGCCGCTTCCGTGCCGATCGGTTCAGCGGGCCTATGTATGCTACCTTTTGGCAACGGCGCAGAACGGATGTTGGGCAATCGCGAGCTTGGTGCGCAGTTGTGCAATCTGCAACACAACCTCCATTCAAAAGCGCATTTGTACCGGGCAGCCCTCGAGGGCATTGCATTTTCCTTTGTGTATGGCATGGAGATTTTGAAAGGCATGGGATTGAACGCTAATGTTATGCGCGTGGGCAATGACAACCTGTTCCAGTCGGCTGTTTTTGCCCATACAATTGCCAGTACAATCGGGTGCAATATTGAGGTGTTGAAGACTAATGGTGCGACGGGAGCGGCTATAGCAGGCGGCTTTTCTATGGGGTTTTATGCAACTTTGGAGGAAGCGTTGCAGGGGTTAACGGTTGAACAAACTTTTTCACCTTCGGAATCCAGGGAGCAGTACTTGTCGGCTTATAGGCAATGGCTAGCTTGTTTGGAGAAAATTTTGACTTGACATGGGCCGTCCCTTATCGGTGTAGAGGAATAAGGAAGGGGCAGGCGTTTGTTTATACTTATTGGTCGGACGATGAAAAATCGTCAGACCAAATGGCCCTTGGGGTTCGTGTCAAAAGGGTCGGCATTGAAAATGTCGCCAAATTTCATTTCGATTTTCTTGGCGAAGACCTTCCAGGTTTTTAAAACCTGGAAGGTCTAACGCTCGAACGAAATTATAATCTGCTCGTTTTTTGTTGCCAAACCTTATGACAACCCCGAATAAGTAATAACAGATTTTACAAAACAACATCTCATGCTAAATCTATCCATCGGTGACCGCGAATTCTTCCCCGGCATCCCCCAAATAAAATTCGAAGGCGAAGGCTCCGACAACCCACTGGCATTCCGTTTTTACGATGAAAACCAGGTGGTAGGAACAAAAACCATGCGCGAACACCTGCGCTTTGCCGTGGCCTACTGGCATACCTTCTGCGGCACGGGCGGCGACCCCTTTGGCGCGCCGACCAAAAATTTTCCCTGGCTGGCCGCCGCAGACCCCATCCAGCAAGCAAAGGATAAAATGGATGCAGCTTTCGAGTTCAGCACCAAAATGGGCATTCAATACTATTGTTTCCACGATTTCGACCTGGTTGCAGAAGGAGACTCACTGGCTGAAAGCGAGCGCCGACTCCAAGCGATGACCAACTACGCAAAATCCAAGCAGGCGGCATCTGGCATGAAATTGCTTTGGGGCACCGCCAACCTCTTCTCCAACCCACGCTACATGAACGGCGCTGCCACCAACCCCGATTTTGAGGTGCTGGCTTACGCGGGCGCCCAAGTGAAAAACGCGCTTGATGCGACTATTGAACTCGGCGGAGCGGGTTACGTATTTTGGGGCGGCCGTGAGGGCTACCTTACTTTATTGAACACAAAAATGAAAAAGGAGCTCGACCACCTGGCGCGATTCCTGCATTTGGCAAAAGATTACGCCCGGAAGAACGGCTTCAAAGGCACGTTTTTCATAGAGCCAAAACCGATGGAGCCTTCCAAGCATCAGTATGATTTCGATGCCGCCACCTGCATCAATTTCCTGCGTGAATACAGCCTGGCCGACGATTTCAAGCTGAACATTGAAGTCAACCACGCCACCCTGGCATTGCATACTTTCCAACACGAATTGCAAGTTTCCGCCGATGCCCACATGCTCGGCTCCATCGATGCCAACCGTGGCGACTACCAGAACGGCTGGGATACCGACCAGTTTCCCAACAATGTAGGCGAACTGACCGAAGCTATGTTGGTCATTTTGGAAGCTGGCGGATTGCCCCATGGCGGTATTAATTTCGATGCCAAGACCCGGCGCAATTCCACGGATCTGGAAGACATTTTTTATGCGCATATTGGCGGTATGGATTGTTTTGCAAGGGCTTTATTGGCCGCGCACAACATATTGGAAAACAGCGATTACAGTCGTTTGCGCGAGGAGCGGTATGCTTCCTTCAATTCCAAAAACGGCCAGGCTTTTGAGCAGGGAAAATTGACGTTGGAAGATTTGTCAAAATTGGCCAATGAAGCTGGAGAGCCTACACAGCGCAGCGGAAAGCAGGAGCTTTTTGAAAATATTGTCAACCGGTTTGTTTGACCGAATGCTGGTGCATCGAAGCCATTTTACCGAAAGAATGCAGAACTATATGAGGCAAATGGGCATAGCCATTTCGGTGTTTGTGATGCTGACAGTAATTGGAATAATGCTGTACTTCACGGGGTGAACCATGTACGGGTTTGGTGGCGGTAGATAGGCTCGGTTTTTTGAGGTGACTTCAATTTTATGCCAATGGGTGCTGGTTTTTGAAGAAAAAGACACAAATTTGTGCATGAAAGCTATCCCTATGTCCCTTACTCGACTAACTACACTCCTGCTACTTATATCAAGCAGCGCCTTTGCTCAATCAAAAATTGACAGCCTGGAAAATGTATTAACCACTGCCACAGGTAATTTGCGGGCAGAAGCTTTGTACATGATCGGTTGGGAGTACCGTTTTTCCGATAAAGAAAAAGCGCTTCAATATGGCGAAGAGGGCTTGAAGTTGGCAAAGGAGCTAAAGGATACCACCGCCTTGGCCAGTGCGCTCAACAGCATTGCAGAAACCTGGCTCAACTTTGGCGATTACGAACAAGCCGAAAAGATTACTCAGGAAGAATTGTTGTATGCCCGGATTATCCCCAATAAAAAAAGCCTGCTCGGGGCACTGACCCGCTTGGGCACCATCCATTACCGCCATGGCAAGTTTGACGAAGCGTTGGTATGTCAACTGGAAGTTCAGCGGGTAGCAGAAAAACTCAACAAACCAGAGGTTACGGGTGTGGCAAGCCTCAACCTGGGCTTGACGTACATGGACCTGAAACGCTACGATGAAGCCATGGTCTATTTTCAAACTTCGTTAGCGGCATTTGAAAAACTTGGGTTTGCCGCCGGCATAGGCGCCTGCTACGTAAACATTTCCGAAACCCTGCTCAATCAAAAAAAGTACCCGGAGGCAGAGGCAGCAGCTTTCAAAGGAGAAGCCATGCTCAAAAAATCGGGCAACAACCTCCACCTTGCCTATATCTATACCACTTTGGGGAGGTTGTACCGGGCAATGCAGCTCCCGGAAAAACGGCTTGGATACCAGCAAAAAGCACTTGGGCTTGCCCAGGAAAACAAGGACGATTATATGATTTGTGCCAACCAGGCGGCTTTAGGCCGTAGCTACATGGAAAGGGGGGAAATGGTAAAATCGAAAAAGTAACCTTCCGGCGTCTATGCTGTAAAATAAGCCATTATGGTAAATAACAATTTTTTTACCGCTATTTTTGTCCGATAAGAAAACATAGCAACTATCCAGCCGCCCAAACCATCGCCCGTTTCCCTTACCCTGAGTTGTCCTGCTGTAAGCATCTGTCCTCGCTAAAAGTGGAAGAGTAAAGTAGGATGTCGCTGTATTAGTACATCCAGCGCACTTTATGTGGACGGATGCTTACAGCAGGACAACTCAGGGTAAGGGAAGCAGGTGATCGTGAAGGCGGCTGGATAGTTACAACGAGGGGTTCCAATATGATAGGTGTTGTTTAAAGCCCGTACTCGGCAGCGTCGGCGGTCGAAATTAGTTTTGAAAAAGGCCTTCGCCCCGTAACGCATAAGTAAAGCTAGATCGCTGCTGCGGAACAGATGGATGGCCCTGCTCCCGGCTTCTTCCGGGGCGAGACTTTCCAGGTTTTTAAAACCTGGAAAGTCTGTGGGCGCGTGTAGGCATTCTGGTTTTGGGGAAGGCACCTCGAAGTGTGCCGTTTGCAAGTCTCTGATGTAGGCAAGGAATTTCTCGAAGTCTGGGAAAAAGTCCGCAACCCCAATTTTAACCTCGTGTATTTGAAAGAGGTTAAAAAAGACCTCGGCAAAAATCGCTTCCTCATATCTCCGGGAAAATGGATTGAAACCACCAATGCCATTGGTTTGGCAGTCAAACCAGGTCGCTATGGCGGCGGCAGTTTTGCATCTTCTATCGCCATGCTCCTAAATTTGTCCAGCAACTTGCTGGGCAAATTCCATGGTGGCACTAGCTTCGAAGATATTCAACGGGAGTTGGAGCAACAACTTGACGATCCAGAAGCGGAAAAGTAGCAAGTCTCTTATTTTTTTGGGCTTAAAACCTGCAGAATCACTTCATCCCTTCATTCTTCAAGGTTCAACCTCAACTCCGCCACATAAAACCCGCCCTCCCGCACCGTACTAAGCGAATACCGCTCTGCATACAGCAAATCCAGTTGCCGCTTCACATTCCGAAGCCCAATGCCCCCATTGGCACCATTCGTATTGGCATCGCTGTCTACCGTATTTTTTACGGTGAAGGCAAGCTGGTTGTCGCGCAGGAAAATCCGGATCGAAATAAGCACATCTCCTGTGGTACCACTGGCCCCATGCTTGAAACTGTTTTCCACAAAAGGCAG
>JBBRWA010000216.1:0-10711 GCA_038246345.1 Chitinophagales bacterium | reverse complement strand
GCAAACTATCTTTTTGAGCAAAGCCGCCGAAAACCCAGCAGCGCCAGCTACCCCAGCACGGGTCTGGGCAAAGACCTCAAAACCATCGCCTCGCTCATACTGGCCGATACCGACACTTCCGTGTATTATGTTTCGCTAGGCAGTTTCGATACCCATATCAATCAAGCCGGACAGCAAAAACGCCTCTTCACGGAAGTCAACGACGCCGTAGCAGCCTTCGCCAGCGACTTAAAAAGCAACGGAAAATGGAACGAAACGCTGGTGGCTACATTTTCAGAATTTGGCCGGCGCGTAGCGCAAAACGCCTCGGGCGGCACAGACCACGGCACGGCCAACAACATGCTGTTCCTGGGCGGTGGCCTGCGTCAAAAAGGCTTGCTCAATGCCATGCCGGATATTGCTGATTTGGATGCGGGCGATTTGAAATTCCAGGTGGATTTTCGGCAAGTGTATGCGACGTTGTTGGAAAAGTGGCTGGGGGCAAGTGCAGAAAAGGTGTTGGGCGGGAGGTTTGGGGTGATGGGGTTTGTGTAGCGGGATGAGCAAAAGGCAATGGCACATTTGCAGGGCGATAGCGCAAGTAGGCCTACTTTTTTAATAATCCGTTCCGAGCTATAAATGTAGAAAGTCCATTTTTTAGGCTCCCGAATCGCTTCAACCAATTCCCTTACATACTGCAATAACATGGAAAGTTTTGTCAGCCGACTCTAGCTGACAGTGTATTCTTTCTTTCTTCATTAACCACAGTATTAAACATGAAAAACATACTTAATTCTCAATTATTCAAGATTAAGCGCTCGGAGGCCACTAAAATCCACCCTTTTGCATCTGGGGGGCAATAGCTTCTTTACGCCTGTTCACCTTCCTGCTCTTTTTCTCCATGCTGAACCTCTGGACTGCTAATTCTTCTGCCCAGAGCCTAAGCTGTCCCTCGCCCGCAGGAGCTCCTGGGGGTGTCCCATTTAGTACCAATTGGAGCAACAATTTGGCGACTGGACAAAAAATTATCCCCGTGGTTGTGCATTTGATTGGAAATTTACCTTGCGCAGATTCAATATTCTTAAAAAGGACGACAACAAATTCTTTGTATCAGGTGGTCAAAACACTTTTACAGATAGTGATGCCCCTGGATTCTGGTCTCGCAGTTGGGTTTTTGAAATAGATTCGACGGGCACATTGATGTCAGAATGGCGCTCGGAAATTGCCGAACAACTTAGTGGAGGCCTTATCAGACAATCAGGGGGAAATACGTTGCTAATTATCACCTTAAAAATCCATCCAACTCCAAATGATCCAAGTTTGCCTGCTTTGAGCGAGCTTGTTATGCTAAAATTAGATGTCAACGATTGGCAAACCGTATGGCAAACTTCTCAAACAGGGCCAGACATGACCTATAGCGCTGGTTGGCGGAATCTGGAGCAGAATCCTGCTGATGGTGCCTGGGATGCTGTTGGTACCAGTCAACACTACCCAAATGCTTTTGTTATGAGTGGCATCACAGCCCACGTCAACCCCGACAATGGCAGCACCATCTGGCTCAGAAAGGACACTGCTTATACGTCTCCATTGATCAATATCAATGAAAATCATCTGCGGGGCATCGCTCACCTATCCTCAGGGAGTATCATCGCAGGGGGCTGGGTGCTGTCTATGGAGGGCGGCGACCTGCACCAGGAAGCCTGGTTGCTAAAAATTTCCCCGGATGGCTGTACCGAGCCAAGCGACTGCGCCACAGTGCCTACCCATGAGCCAGGCACTGCGCATGGCCCATCGTATTCAACCTGGGAAGTGTTTCCCAATCCTGCCAAAACGTACACCTTGCTTGTGCCAGACAAAAATATGCAGGGGAGGTCAGGGAAAGTCATGCTGTTTAACCAAAAGGGCAGCCTTGCGCGAGAACTGGCTTTTAGCACTGAGCCCCAGCAAGCTGTACGGGTAGACCTGATGGGCTTATCGCCTGGGCTGTACACTTACCAAGTGCTGATGGACACAGGGAGCGTTGGTGGTGGAAAGATTTTGGTGGCGTGGTGAGGGTTTGGTAGAATGAATGTTTGATATGCTGTTGCGCTCCTATCTTGAAACGAGGTTTCCGCCTTTCGGCAAGCACCCAACCAAAGCGCACTTCCCGAAAGTTTGAAACTTTCGGGAAGTTCAACAGCGAACGAAATGCAGGCGCAATAACAATCCCCCTGCCCCCTTCTCCCAAAACAACACGTGGCTATTACAGGTTCCCCCATAATAGCCACGCGTTACAAACCCAAAAGGGTTAAAAAAGGAAATCTAAGTAGCTGGCAGAAGTTAGTTTGAACTAATTTTTGCCTAACGTATTGATTTTCATTGCCTTTTTGCCTTTTGTAATTTTGTCTTTTTACTTATTTTTTCACCAAGGTCTTCAACACATCCTCATTCAACTTCACCTCATATTCCTTGTGCAAGTCATCTATCCATTTTTTCTCCAGGTAGTCCTGATAATCGGCCACAGCATAGCCGCGTGCATCGGCAAGGGTCTTGGCCTGCGGCGGTAGAATTTCTTCGATCTTTTGGAAAGAAGCTGTTTTGGTGCCAGCATCAAATTTTACCGGCGTATGGTCGCCCGCATTCCACAGCGCGCCCAGCTCTTTGTTCTTGTTGCGCTCGTAGTTTTTTTCAATCACGGTAAGCATCTCTTCCTTGGCATTGAACTTCTTGAGCACATCCGCCGAGGGATTTTTAACAGCATAAGCCTCGATTTCACCGACGATTTTGGCATCGTCCGTTTTGATGGTATAGATGCTCACACGGGCGCGCTCATCCCACTTGTATCTTTGGCTCAGGTTGACGCGGTAGTAGTTCTCCAGTCCGACAGAGTCGGAGTTGGCGCGATCCCAAACGTTTTGCTTGAGTGCTTCGAACAACAGGATGCCTTCTTCGTATTCGCGCATGAGCGACTTGAATTCAGGGTATTTGGCATCCAAATGGCTTTCCTCGAACTGAATAGTAGTTTCATCCGTCCAGGTGTCGTACAGTTTGTCGATGGTTTCGGACATGGGCATGCCCACGCCACGCATGCGCTCGCGGCTGGAGCGCGCGCAGAACTCTTCAAAATCAGCGACGGTGTAAGATTTCTCTTTGCCATAGCGGTTGAGCACTTCGTTGGATTTCTGTGCTTCAGGCTTCCATTTGAACGTCAGGAAAATAGAATCGACCTGCTTGGCCGTCCATGCCTTCAGTACAGCGGGGTATTCCTGGTAACCTGCGTCTTTGCGGATCCGCCCGATCATGCTCTGCCGGGCGATTTCGCTGCGGCTGTCGCGTTTTACACGGTCGGTCAGCGGGCGTTTCACTTCATCGAAGTTGCCCAACGACTTGCGGCTGTTGCGTTTGATGATGTGGAAGCCGACGCTGGTTTCGATGACTTTAGAATAGTCGCCGTCTTTTTCCAGGCCGAAAGCCGTGTCTTCAAACAGTTTTTGATATCGGTTGATGCCAAAGAACCCGATGTAACCCCCTTTTGCAGATGTCGCTTTGTCTTCGCTGTACTTGGTGCAAACTTCTTCCCATTTGCCACCAACAACCAGGGCTTTGTAAGCACTGTCGGCTTTCATGCGGGCAGCAGCCTGGCGCTCTTCGGTGTCGCCTTTGCGAATAAGGATTTGACTCACTTCCACTTCGCCACGGGCAGGGCGGAAGCCGTTTACCTTGATAACATGGTAGCCGGAATTGGAGCGAATCGGTCCGACAACGGAACCGGCTTTGGCAGCGTAAACGGCTTTTTCAAAATTGTAATAGCCGTCGGGCAACATAGCAGTCACAAAACCCAGGTTGCCCCGGTTTTCCTTGGCCGATTTGTCCTCGGAGCTGTCCACCGCAATTTTACCGAAATCGCCACCTTTTTGGATCATTTTCATCAAATGCAGGGCGCGGTTAAAAGCCGCCAGGGTATCGACAGGGCTTTTCGTCAGGTCGCATGCGATGAAAATGTGCGACACATCCACATCTTGCTGCATCCGGTCAAACACGTCTTTCACAAGCTTGTCCGACACTTCGCGGTCTTCCAGGTAGGATTTGGCCAATTGGCGCTTGTAACCATCCAACTCCGACATCAGGGAAGTAATGGTGTCGAGCTGCATGTCGCGCGCCTTTTGCACCTTCAGTTTAAAATTGGTGTAGAGCTCAAGGTATTCGCGCAGGCTCTTTTCCGAAAAATCGGCTTTCTCCTGGTTGGCTTTCGAATAAATGTACTTGAACTCAGACACCTTTACAGGATTACCTTTTACCGTGAAAAGCACGGGGTCGGTTTGTGAGACGGCTACTTGGAGGAACAGAACTGCACAAGCGGCAGTCATAAGGCTTTTGAATATCATGGGTAAGTGAATATTGGTAAGGTGTTTTTGTGAAGAAAAAGCTGTTGGCTGTTGGCTATAGGCTGTTAGCTATTGGCCATTGGCTGTTGGCGGCACATTATTGGTTCAGATAATTGGTATTGAGTTTAAGCACCTATACCAATAGTTTCAGATGCTGGCTTAGCCTGCTGAAAAGGATTGCTCTGCCAAACCTCTATTGTTGCGCTGCCAACGGCCAACAGCCTAAACTGAGCTGCCAACAGCCAATGGCAAACAGCCAACAGCCTAAATAAGCGTGCAAAATTAGAAAAGCATTGGCAAACCAAGCCGAAAGGGGCTTGCTTTTGAAAATGTTAACAGGGAAATGACGGAGAAGTGCCGTATTCCTTTAGGCTTTTTCAAACAACCACGAGCTTGGATACTTGCGTTTTTGCACCTTGTAATTGCTGGAAATATAGTGTCTGATATGTGCTATGGCCTCATTTGGGTCATCGGTAAACAAAAGCAGGTCAAGGTCGGTCGGAGAAATAGTACCCTGTTCCGCCATGAATTTTATGTAGTCTTTTAATGGCTGAAAAAATTCAGATCCCATGACCACCACGGGAAAATTATGAATTTTGGCGGTCTGTATCAGGGTGAGGGTCTCGAAAAGCTCGTCCATGGTGCCAAAGCCGCCAGGAAAAATGACAAAGGCGTAAGAGTATTTCACCAACAACACCTTGCGTACGAAAAAATAGCGGATGGTGACGAATTTGTCGACATAAGGATTTTCTGCTTGTTCGTGTGGCAATACGATGTTGCAGCCAACCGAACGGCCTCCTGCTTCATGGGCACCCCGGTTGGCAGCCTCCATAATGCCGGGCCCACCGCCAGTGAGCACCGTAAAGCCCAATTCAGTAGCGATATGGCGACCCATTTCCCGCGCAGCTTCGTAATAACGGTGTCCTTCCTTGAAACGTGCCGAACCAAAAACGGTGACCGATGGGCCAATAAAATGCAGGGCTCGGAAGCCGCGAATAAATTCCCAAAAAACCTTGAGCGCAAAAACCAGCTCAAAGCGCCGCTCGTTCGGGCCGTTCAGCCAGACGGATTCATTGGGGTCGATAATACGTTTGTCCATGGATTCTGTATTGTTGGCGGCAAGGTTACGGAATCGTTGCGTAAGGGCGACTGTCTTTCATGGGCTTTTCAGTAGTTTTGCCAAAATTTTCTCATTCCATGAACAACATGCCATCTCTACGTTTCCTTGCCATCGCACTGGCACTTTCTTTTTCAGGTAATATGCTCGCTCAAAAAACTTCCGTCCAAAACATCGAACCACGGGTAGAAGCCTTGCTGGCCAAAATGACCCTGGACGAAAAGATCGGCCAACTCAATCAAGTCGCAGGTGATATCAGCACCGGCACCGATGTTAAAAAAGACGACTTGCTCAATCAGGTGCGCACAGGCAGCATTGGCTCCGTATTGAGCCATACCAATTTTAACAATAAAATCACCCTGCAACGGATTGCTATTGACAGCAGGCTTGGTATTCCGTTGATTTTCGGCTTTGATGTTATTCACGGCTATAAAACAATTTTCCCGATTCCGTTGGCCCAAGCGGCCACCTGGGATATGGGTCTTATTGAACGCATCGAACGCATTGCGGCCACTGAAGCCGCCGCTGATGGCCAAAACTGGACTTTCTCCCCCATGGTGGATGTCTCCTGGGATGCCCGCTGGGGCCGCGTAATGGAAGGCGCCGGGGAAGATCCTTTTCTCGGAAGCCTGGTAGCAGCCGCCCGTATTCGTGGCATTCAAGGCAATGACCTGGCTGATAAAACTACCCTGGCAGCATGTACCAAACACTTTGCCGCTTATGGTTTTACGGAAGGTGGTCGCGATTACAACAGTGTGGACATGAGTGAGCAACGCTTGCGCGAAATGGTATTGCCCCCTTTTGCCGCCGCTGCAAATGCTGGAAGTGCCACCTTCATGAACGCTTTCAACACCTTGAATGGCGTTCCTGCCAGCATGAACAAACACCTGATAACCGATATTTTGCGCGGCGAATGGGGCTGGAAAGGCATGGTCGTCAGTGATTGGAATTCTTTTGGTGAAACCATCATACACGGCGCCGCGGAGAATGACATGGATGCTGCCGCAAAATGCCTCAGTGCAGGCAGCGATATGGATATGGTCGGCGGCACCTTCCAAAAAGGGCTGAAAAAAGCCTTGGAAGCCGGTCGGGTAACGCAAGCGCAAATAGACGAGGCCGTGCGCCGGGTGCTGCGCCTGAAATATGCCCTCGGCTTATTTGACAATCCCTTCCTGCAACTTGATCCAAAGCTTAGAGAAGCAACACTTGAAAAACCAGAATACCGCGAAGTTGCCCGCGAAGCGGCTGCAAAAAGTATGGTATTGCTGAAAAACGATGGTGGGTTGTTGCCGCTCAGCCCCAATACGCCTTTCAAAAAAATTGCCATCATCGGCCCTTATGCCGACAGCAAGGGCAACAAGGATTATATGAGTTTTTGGACACTGGGACTGGGCATGCGGGACTACGATTCCACCAAAGTGGTAACGCCTGCGCAGGCCCTGAAACCAAGCTTGGAAAAAATGGGATTCAGTGTAACGGTAACGGCTGTATGCCTCAATGCAACTTGCACCGAGGTAGAGTATTCCGCCGCGCGAAATGCGTCCCGTGATGCTGACCTGGTGATCGTTTGTCTCGGCGAACGCGGCTACGACTGTGGTGAAAGCCGTTCGGTAAGCAGTCTTGAACTCAATAATGACCAGGAGCGAATTCTTAAATACATCTACCCCACTGATAAACCGACGGTAATGGTGCTCTTTAACAGCCGCCCGCTGGTCTTCAGCAAGGCGAGTGAGCGTGCCCAGGCCATACTCGTCGCCTGGCAGCCAGGTTTTGAAGCAGGCAACGCGCTTGCGGATGTGTTAACTGGAAAAGTAAACCCCGGTGGGAAATTGCCCATGACTTTCCCCCGCAATGTGGGGCAAGTCCCGATGCACTACAACCAGCTCAATACCGGCCGACCACAGGAGCAGCAGGGTACTATGTGGACCAGCGGCTACCTTGATTCACCCGTAACACCAGCGTATCCGTTTGGCTTCGGATTGAGCTATGCCAGCTTTTCTTATTCCGATGTTTCACTCAACAAACAGCAGCTAAAGTTTGGGGAAACACTTGAGGTGTCGGTCACCGTTACCAATACTGGTGATGTCGCAGGCGAAGAGGTGGTACAGCTGTACATTCACGATATTGCGGCTGACATCGCCCGCCCGGTGAAAGAGCTAAAAGGCTTTGAAAAGGTAAAGTTGGCCAAAGGCGAGCGGCGTACCGTTACGTTGAAACTTACAGACAAAGACCTGGCTTACTGGAATAACACACCTGAGTTCAAAGCCGATCCAGGGCGTTTTGAGGTGTTTGTAGGTGGGAACTCGAGGGATGTGAAGTCGGCGGCTTTTGAGTTGGTACGGTAGTGGTACGCGGCACTAGTGGCGCGAATACCATCTATCTGAGGAAAGGATATGAACATGCGCCCAAATTTGTCAACAAAAAAAAGTTGACAAATTCTCACTCCGCCGCCAGGCCAAGCCACCGAACAGCTTTGACAACTTTTTTTTGAAGTTGTCAAAGCTCGCCCAGGGCCCAAGTAAAACTGTGGACAACCAATTCCCACGATACATTTTTTTAGAAAACGACACTTGCCCAGCAAGCATCCACCCGTCGAAACTGACTCGGCACTAGTGCCTCGCCCCTTGTTTTTTTAATAAAGATTTGTCATTTCTCGCTTGGGGCTCGAAATGACAAATCAGGGAGAAAATATCGGTTCGCTAATATTTATTCTATCAGCAGTACTTTGCAATACCGCGGGTCGACAAACCGCTGTTACATCGATTGCGCCAGTCGTCTCTGGTCCAGCCAGAGGTGTTCAGGTTTGAGGTGATGGTGCAATGGCTGATGGTGTATATTGGTCGCATGCGGATATATTTCAACCAAGGTGTAGGAAGGGTTAGCATTCATGCCTGTTGCCTCTGACTGCACCGTCAAATTATACAATTTCCAATACGCCGCGGTAATGGCTGAAGAAGCCGAAACCCTGATCCTACTTACGACGGGAGCTTCTCCAGGTTGTGGCATGATGACCACATCCAGCACAAGAGTACCGTGAACAATAGTCGCATTGAATACCTATTTCATGAAGGTAAATTACAGCAGATTCCCAAGCACATTGCCAATTATCAAATTATCAAATTATCACATTAGCGCTCCCCAATCCGCTCCTCAAATTTCCCCTCGTTCATCCGTTTAAAATTCTCCAACCCGCAATCCAGAAAAGCTTTGTACACTTTTGGGTCGTGGCCATTGGGGTAGTCGGTGGGTTTGTTCAGCAGGGTTTTGCCGTCGTGGTGCATTAGTACGTAGTAGGGTTGGGCGCTCACATCAAAATTATTGACTTGGAAAGCGCTCCATTTTGAGCCTACCGTGCGCAATTTTTGATCCGTTTTTGGATCGAGCAGGTAGGCGAAATCATTGTCGGGGAACAAGCGCACTTTTTCATCTACATAGAGGGAAACCACGATGTAGTCGTTGCGCAGGCGCTCAATAATGCCAGGCAAAGGCCATACGTTTTCTTCCATTTTGCGGCAGTTTACGCAGCCATGTCCCGTGAAATCAATAAAAACCGGTTTGTTTTGGCGTTTTCCTTCGGCAAGGGCTTCGTCGAAGTCGTGGTAACAATCAAGGCCGTGGGGGCAGCCTGGGCCGTCGTGATGCTTGGCCCCGGGTGCTTCATTGTGTTTAAAACTGTAGTGTACGGGCGGTGCCAAACCGCTCAGAAGCGATAAGGATTGGTAGTTTATCAAGCCCCAGCCGACGTACAAAGCGAATGCGATGGAGGAGAAGCCTACCACTGCGCGGACAGTCCCCGGTTTTCCTTTGGCGCCTTTCCAGCCCAACACGCCAAATTGGTACAAGCCAAGGATGAGCGCGATGATGAACCATATAATAAGGAATGGCTCGAATTTCAGGATGCCCCATTGTTCCGCCATATCTGCCGTGCTGAAAAACTTGAAGGCTAATCCGAGTTCTACCAGACCAAGGGTCATTTTTACGTTGTCCATCCAACCACCTGATTTTGGCAGCGAATTCAACCAACCTGGGAACATGGCAAACAAGCCAAAAGGCAGTGCCAGTCCCAAACCAAAACCGAACATGCCAATAGCGGGTTTCAAGGGAATGATGCCGAGTAAGGAAGCGCCACCATTGCTGCGCGCCGCTTCTACCAGCAAAGTGCCCACAATAGGGCCCGTGCAGGAAAATGATACCAATACCAAAGTGAAGGCCATAAAGAAGGTGCCGATCAGGCCACCGCGGTCGGCCATTTTATCACTTTTGCTGACCCAGGAAGAGGGCAGCGTAATTTCATAAAAACCGAAAAAGGAAAAAGCAAACACGACAAGCAAGGCGAATACACCAAGGTTAAACCACTTGTTGGTGCTCATGTCGTTCAAGGCTGTTGGCCCGAGTGCTGCGGTGACCGCTGAACCAAGTGCCACAAAAATGAAGACAATGCTGAAGGCATATATAAAGGCGTTGCGCAGGCCCGCTTTGCGGTCTTTGGAGCGCTTTACGAAAAAGCTGACCGTCATCGGGATCATCGGGAACACGCAGGGCGTGAGCAGCGCGATAAGGCCGCCCAGGAAGCAGAGAATAAAGATGGAAACCCAGGAGGCGCCATCGCTCGTGCCGCTCGATACTTCCGCATTACAGTTGCCAACAAACTGCGCCGCGTTTATTTCAGGGCGCTTGGATAAAAAAAAACCTTTAAAGTTTGGATCCTCCGGGGCCACTAGGCCATCTGGTGTGGGTACTTGGCTTGCAGGGCCTGTGCTGCCTGTTTCCACCGTGGGGATGCCTTCCGCAGGCGTTGCTGCGCCAGCTGTTTTATCTGGTGAAGGGGTTTGTCCGTTGCTATTGGGTGTGGGTGCTGGTGTACCACCGCCGCCACAATTACTCAACGCCGGTATTTTAAAGGAAAAATCAACGTCGCGGGGTGGTAGACACATCTCTTCATTGCACACCATAAAATTCATGTATCCCGTAATCGGCTTGGAAGGATCACTCACTTCAATGCGCTGGGTCAGGATGGCTGAGTGCTTGAATTTGGTAAGGTTCATGTCGAACACCTTGTCGTGTACCTTCATGATACCGCCTGACTCTTTGGCCTTACCCACCAGTTTGTAATTGGCCCCTGGGCTGAATGTAAGGGTAGTCGCCACCGGTCCGTCTTCGCTTTCAAGGAATTGGGAATAGGTGTACCAGCCATCTTGAATATCGCCTGTGAAAATCAGGTCGACCTGGCAGTTGCCGGCATCTTTTGCCG
>JBBRWA010000215.1:0-10786 GCA_038246345.1 Chitinophagales bacterium | reverse complement strand
CGTTCCAGCGGAACGGCACCTTTGTAGCATACGTGGGACATGCATACGCGCCCGTTCCAGCGGAACGGCACCTTTGTAACATACGTGGGACATGCATACGCGCCCGTTCCAGCGGAACGGCACCTTTGTAACATACGAGGGATATGCATACGCGCCCGTTCCAGCGGAACGGTACCTTTGTAACAAACAAGGCCAAGCATTACGCGCCCGTTCCAGCGGAACGGCACCTTTGTAACAGGCACTAACCACATCACAACCGTTCCAGCGGAGCGGTATCTTTGTAATAATCCAGATCGTCAAAAAACTCAAATAGATAATTGGCCTTAAATTCGATTTCGTATCGCTTCAGCAGGGCTAGGTACTCAATGCGGAATGTCCTTTTCTTATGGTGTTCAGGTTGGTTCATGATGTATTTAATCACCCGATCAATTTCTCTCCGGGAATGTGAAAAGGCGCCATATCCTTCCTGCCAATTAAACTCAACATCGGTGAGCTTGTTTTCATTGATAAAATTAGTCGATTCAGCTTTCAAAACCTTTACTGTTTCTGATATTGAAATGGCAGGATTCAAGCCAATGAGGATGTGTGCATGGTCGGGCATCAGGTAAATGGCAAGTAGTTTGTGTTTTTTATTTTGCAAAATTCCCGTCATGTAGCGTTCAATTTGTTCCCGAAATTTAGGTTTTATGAGCGATTTGCGGCGCTTTACTGCAAAAACAAGGTGGATGTAGAGTTGAGTGTACGTGTTCGGCATGTTGAAGGTGTTTTAATTGATGAAAAATCAGGGTATAATCATATTATTGATTGGTTTATCCCATTAAGGGATGAATGTCGCTATCGAAATTACAGGAGTTTTTCAAAAAAAGCAACCTTTGTCCACAGAAAAATTATCGCCCATGTCTGCCACCACCACCCTTCCCATACAACGCTTCAAAAACCACCAGCCCACCCAGACCCTTAATGATACCATCATCGTGGAAGTCCCGCTGGAAATCGTTATCGGCTATTCGGCGCAAGGGAAACGGCATCGTGTACCGATCGCCGCCACCATGCGCACTCCTGGCGATGATTTCAACCTGGTTGCCGGCTGGCTGTTCGCCGAAGGCGTCATCCACCAGCCTGCGGATTTATTGCAGGTAAAATATCTGGGTAATACTGACACCGTGCTGGTGGAATTAGCACCGAGCGTTGTCTTCAACCCTGAGGAAAACCAACGGCGTTTCCCCATCAGTTCCGCTTGTGGCTGGTGTGGCCGCGATGCGAACACGGGCGAAAGTCCCAACATTTTGCCGCATTCGTTGCGGGTGTCGAGCGACCTGATTTGCCGTTTACCCGCCGTATTGCGCGAAGGGCAAGGATTGTTCAGCGCAACGGGTGGTGCTCATGCCATTGCGCTCGTGGATGCTTCTGGACAATTGGTGCAACGCTGTGAAGATGTGGGTCGTCACAATGCCATGGACAAACTGTTGGGTGCTATGCTCCGGGAAGGCAACATGCCACTGCATCAACATATTGCCGTGTTCAGTGGCCGATTGGGCTACGAACTAGCTCAAAAATCGCTTGCCGGAGGAATACAAATCATTTGTTCCATTGGTGCCCCCTCCAGCGCGGCGCTGGAATTAGCCGAAGCGTACGGTATGACTGTTTGCGGGTTTGTCCGTCCGGAAGGATTCAATTTATATTGCGGTGTATCCCGTATTTTTGAGGCATGAAACTACGATTCGACCACCAATCACTGCGGCTGCGCGTTAAAAAATCGGATATCGAAAGACTATCCAAGGATGGCTTTATTGAGGAAAACGTGCATTTCCCGCAAGGAATATTGGTTTACAGGCTTGAAACAGTGCTGCACACGGATGCGCTTTCAGCTGAAATCAATGCGCACAACATTACCGTTCTAATCCCTGCTGATAAAGCTGCCGAATGGATAAATTCTGAAAATGTAGGCATCTATGGAAGTTTGCCCACCACGGTGAAAAAAAAAATGCTGGAAATTTTGATCGAAAAAGATTTCCCCTGCAAACATGGCTCTACAGCCGATAACGCCGATTCTTTTGAAGAATTGAGCAAGCTTTAAAAACGTCGCAGGGATGCTAAAAAGGAATCCATCTACCCTTTTTTAGTTATTGGCACTTCTTTTGTTTCTGGTTATGAAACATTTTATTGAAACGCAATGAGAAACGTTACTTTACTCCTTCTTCTGGCATTTTGCCTCCTTTTTACCCCAACATTTTCCCAAAACCAAGCTTTTCCTAACGCGATCCACGCAAAACTGAATGTCAATGACTACGGGCTCTTGTTCAACAATGAGCTTAAAGCCGGGCAAGGCTTTGAGTTTGCCTACTTCCGAAATGTAGCGCCAGCCCTAAATGTGGGCGTGCCGATTCGGATGGGCCTGGCAAAATTGCCTGGTACTACGGGCAATACGGTGACCAGCAGTTTCGACCTCGTATGCAGGCTTGAAAACATCAAAAGCGAAAAGAAAATCATTCCATTTGCTTTTGCTGGTGCCGGGTATGTCCTGTCTGGTTTCAAGGATGGACACGCGCAATTACCTTTTGGCGCAGGGGTCAATTTCAGGGTTTCCAGGTTCGCCTTTATCACCTTTCAAGCGGAATTTAGAAAAGCGCTGGTAGCCGACCGGGACAACCTACAAATTGGACTGGGCTATGTGTACATGCTCAACAAGTCAGAAGTGCCGGCACAGAAACAACCTATGCCGTCGAACGACGACGACCTTGACGGCATACCCAATGACCTCGACAAATGCCCAACGGAAGCTGGCACCGCAGCTGCACTTGGCTGCCCCGACCGCGACAATGACGGCGTTGCGGATGTGGACGACCTTTGTCCAGACGACCCCGGTGCACTGGAAACTGGCGGCTGCCCTGACTACGATGGCGACGGTGTTGCCGACAAGGATGATGCGTGTCCAACAGAAGCTGGTGGCTGGAATGGCTGCCCTGACACTGATTACGATGGCGTGCCCGACAAGGACGATAAATGCCCCACAGAAGCTGGTTTAGCCACCAATTTCGGCTGCCCAGAAGCAATAGACACCGATGGCGACGGCTTCGCCGACGATGTTGATATGTGCCCGAACGTGGCAGGAACGCTTAAAGGCTGCCCTGACAAAGACAATGACGGTGTTGCTGACAATGATGACAAATGCCCAGATGTTGCCGGTGTAGCGAGCAACAGTGGATGTCCTGAAATGAAACAGGATACCGACGGCGACGGCTATACCGATGATGTTGATATGTGCCCCAATACTGCCGGCATCCTGAACGGTTGCCCAGACAGGGATAACGACGGTGTCGCCGATAAAGATGACAAATGCCCAGATGTAGCAGGTTTGTCCACCAATGGCGGTTGTCCTGAAGCCAAAAAGGATACTGACGGCGATGGTTTTGCCGATGATGTCGATATGTGCCCCAATACTGCCGGACCGGTGAGCGGTTGCCCAGACAGGGACAACGATGGGGTCGCTGACATGGACGACAAATGCCCGGAAGTTGCAGGCCTCGCCAGCAATAACGGCTGTCCTGAAGCCAAGAAAGATACCGATGGCGACGGCTTTACCGACGATGTTGATATGTGCGCCGATACTGCTGGCCCAGTGAAGGGCTGCCCAGACAGGGACAACGATGGCGTCGCCGATAAAGATGACAAATGTCCCGATGCGGCAGGAACGGCTAAAAACAGCGGTTGTCCAGAAGGTGTAACAGAGCCTGACAAAGACGGCGATGGTGTTCCGGACAGCATCGACCCATGCCCGAACAAAGCAGGAACCTTTGGTGGTTGCCCAGACACAGACGGCGACGGCGTGGCAGACAATAAAGACAAATGCCCGGCAACACCGGGAACTGTCGCGAACAATGGCTGCCCGGAAGTAAAAAAAGAAGTGACGGAGCGCCTTGCGTATGCCGCCAAAGCGGTGCAGTTTGAAACGGCGAAGGCTATCCTGAAAAACGAATCATACTCCATTTTGGATGAAATAGTCGTCATAATGCGCGACAATCCCGACTACACGCTTGCCATCAGTGGCTATACAGACGATGTAGGCAGCGATGAACGCAACCTTGCATTGTCACAAGATCGTGCCAAGGCTTGTTATGATTATTTGGTATTCCGAGGCATCAAGCAGGATCGCTTGCGCCATGCTGGATTTGGTGAGGCGCGTCCAATTGCGACGAATGATACAAATGCAGGGCGTGAGTTGAACCGCAGGGTGGAGTTTGAATTATTGTTTAATTGATTAGTACTCAATACCTGAGCGGTTTTTGAGTCAATTGTTTTGATTAGCCATCCCGAAAATATCGGGGTGGCTAATTTTTTTGCGTGACAACATGAGTCATCCCGGATTTTTTTGGAGGAAAAACAGGTGTAAAGTCGGGCATTTGTGTATACTTATTGGTCGGACGAAGAAAATTCGGGATGACTCAAGTGTTCTAGCACAAAAAACAAAAACCGGCAGTTCGCGCAAACGAAACTGCCGGTTTTGCCATACTTAAAAACCGGATTAAAGCAAGTATAGGAATTATCCTAAGCGAGGAATTATGATCTGTTGAACGTTAGGAAAACTTCCAAATTACCCAACTGATGCCGCAAAAGTATGCCAAGTTTTCCAAATGTAATATGGAAGACGAAAAAAATAACGGTGGACGGTCGACGGTGGACGTTTGCACAACATCTGGGCCTTTTCTTAGATTAGGTTTTTCAGCACTTTAATCCAGAAATAACTCAGAAAACATTGGCTTAGGTGCTGAAACACCAAAGCCAAGGATTAATTAGATGTTGTGTAAACCGTCCACCGTCTACCGTCCACCGTCTACCATTGAGCGCAATTGAACCAAACCGTTTTTGGCCAAATCATAATTAGGATTAATGCGCAGTGCTGCTTCCAAATCTTTTATGGCGCCCGGTATGTCGTTGAGCTTTGACCGCACCACCCCTCGGTCAAAATAATCCTTTTCCCTGGGGCTTCCAGCATCAATAACTGCGGAATAATCGGCCAGCGCCTTGTCATATTGCTCCATTTTCAGGTAACAATATGCCCGGTTCGAAAAAACCTCCACCCTTTTGGCGGGGGGAAGCAGGGGAAGCGCCGTATTAAAATCTTCAATGCCTTTGGCCGGATCGAAATTCGTGTAGGCCGTGCCGCGATTGAAATAGTAGTTGCCTTTTCTCGGGTCTAATTTTATCGCTTCTGTGAACATTTCAGCGGCTTTTTGGTGTTCGTTGCGTGAGCCATACACGTTGCCCATGCCTTCAAAAACGTTGGCATTGGCTTTTTTACTATGGATTGCCTTTTCAAAACAGGCTGCGGCCTCGTCTAATTTCCCCGTTTTTCCGTAATAATTGCCCAGGTTGGCCATTATGTAGCCGTCGTCGGGGGCATATTTGGCGGCAGTTTGCCAAAGTACTTCTGAATTGTCCCAAATATCGACCTGAGCGGCCGTTTTAAAGCCTAAGACAAGACAGGCGACACCCAGTACCGCCCAGACGCCGTACTTCATCGTGTCGTTTTTCATTAACTGATGCACACCCAATAGCAGCGCAATGCCGAGCCCGATGTATGGAATATAGGTGTATCGGTCGGCCATAATGACAATGCCGACGGAAGCAAATTGCGATACCAGCACCACCGTGAAAAAGAAGAAAGCAAAGCCAAAAACCGCAATTTTGGTACGTCGGGCGCTCCAGATAGCCACACCCGCCAACAGGATAAAAATCAGTGCCGAAGCAGGGAAAATAGCCGGTAATGTTTGGTGCAGCAAGCTTTCGACAGGATATGGATAAAAAGGTGACAGGTTTGTTGGTGCAATGAACTTGAGCAAATACTGCACCATGCCATACGCCGCAAACTGCCCGCTTTCAAATATTGAGAATTTATCCCCAGCAGTGGCAGTTTTCACTCCTTCAATACCCTGGAACATGCCGTGAAAATTCCCGCCACTTTGTATGTCAATGGCCAGCAAGCCAAAGAATATGGCTGCTGCGATAAAAGGGATCTTTTCCAGCCAAACAGCAGCAGCTTTCATGGGGCGATCCCGCCACCAATCCAACAGCAACAAAACGGGCACCAAGGAAACCGCCATGGCCTTGGACAAGCAAGAGAGTATAAATAGGCCAAATGTAACCGCCAGCCAGACAAGTTTGCGTTGATCGAGGTAGCGCAGGTAAGTGATGCAAGCCATCAGGAAAAATGCGGTGTACAACACATCCTTCCGGCCCGACACCCAAGCCACCGACTCCACGTGCATGGGATGGAGCGCAAAAATCAATCCTGAAAAAAACGATGCGAAGAAGTTGCCCTTCGTGAGAAACCAAACCAAAAAGAAGACCAAAACGCCGTTGATGGCGTGCAGGTTGACATTTGTCGCGATAAAAGGGCGTGGCGACAGTTGCCCAGGTTTTATTTGGGCACTTTTCGCGTTCATCACCAAGGTCTCCATGGTAAGCGGGTGGTAGTTCAAGGCGATGGGCGTTTTCCAGACGGGGGGCGTTCCCGGTTTGCCGGCGTTGAATACCATGGGGTTTTCCGTGACGTATAATTGATCGTCCCATTCCACAAATTGGTTTTCGAGGGCTGGCTGGTACGCAATGCGTGTAGCTATGATGATGAGCAGGGCGGCACCTAGCAGCCACCACAGTTGTTTGTTGGGCCCATTGTTGGCAGCGCTGGTAGCTGTTTGTGGCGCTTTTAGGGGGGGCGGTTGATTTTTTCGTTTTGACATGGGTATGATTTTCAATTTTTTGGAGGGGCTAGGTGAATGGCTGAATTTGTTTGTACTTATTTGGAGTTGTTTCAAAAGTCCTACTATTGAAAATGTTGCCAAACTTTATTTCAAATTTCTTGGCGAAGACCTTTCAGGTTTTAAAACCTGGAAGGTCTAATGCTCGAATAAAATTAAATTTTGTTGACTATCCCGGCTCAACCCCTCTGACACAACCCTGAGGGCGATTTGGTCTGACGATTTTTCTTCGTCCGACCAATAAGTATACACAAACACCTACCTCCAATCATTTACCTGACTTATTAAACTGCCACTTCGTGCCGCAATTTTATTGAATTTCTCCTTCTATTCAGCATTCAACAAGCAAATGTTGGATAGCTAAGAAATTCAGCGGACTTTTGACGCTCAAACAGCGCCGTATGGATAAGGAGCCCAAAACTAGTACCAAGCAAAAAAAAATCGAACCGGAAATCGTCAAACCCGCAGCCATCTCATTTGCCGAAGCCAGTGTGAGCGAACGGTATGACGATGTATATCAGGTAGTTACGCCAGATGTCATAGCCACCGTTCGTTGGCGCGAAGGCGCTTATGAGTTCATCTGCGCCAACGGCGTCACCCTTAGGATACAGGTACTGGCTTCCGGGATTGTGCGCTTGCGTTATACCCCTGACGGCATTTACAGCCCCGATTTTTCTTACGCCCTCAACCCGGAATTTGTCACAGAAAAAGTAGCGGTAACCCTCAATGAAAACGACCTGGAGTACCTGCTCGAATCGGAGCTGCTGCAAATTGTCATTGCAAAAGCCGACTTGCGGGTGAAATTTTACGATCAATCCGATCGGGTTATTTGTGAAGATGCCGGTGGCTATAGTGCCAAACGAACCATCATGCGCGGCTGGTGCGATATCCAGGTGGAGAAAAAGTGCCACAAAAAAGAGTTGTTTCTTGGTTTGGGCGACAAAGCATGTGGTACAAACCTGGCTGGAGAAAAATTCTCCAATTGGTGTACCGATTCTTACGGGTTTGGCCGCGAAAGCGATGCGATGTACCGCGCCATTCCCTTTTACTATGCCCTCCATCAAGACCTTGCCTACGGTATTTTCCTCGACAACAGCTATAAATCTCATTTTGATTTTAATTCAGAAGAAAAAGGGGTGACACGTTTCTCCGTTGAAGGTGGGGAAATGAACTACTATTTCATTTATGGCCCAAGACTGTTGAATGTAGCCAGTGCTTACGCGCAACTTACTGGCGCTTGCGAGCTGCCCCCAATATGGGCGCTGGGCTACCACCAATGCCGCTGGAGCTACTACCCTGAAAGCAGGGTACAGGAGCTTGCCGGAGAGTTTCGCCGCCGCCAAATACCCTGTGACGCGATTTACCTCGACATCGATTATATGGATGGCTACCGTTGTTTCACCTGGGACAAGCGGCATTTCCCCGACCCCAAACGGCTCGTCGATTCGCTTCGGGAACAAGGATTCCAAGCTGTCGCCATGATCGACCCGGGCATAAAAGAAGACCCGGAATACCATGTGTATCAAGATGGCTTGGCCAAAGACATGTTTGTGAAGACCGCTGATGGCGAAGTTGCCAAAGGTCCTGTTTGGCCCGGATTCTGCGCTTTTCCAGACTACACTGATCCGAAGGTGCGGGAATGGTGGGGCGATTTATACACGGATATTTACCAGGAAATTGGCCTAAGCGGTTTCTGGAACGACATGAACGAGCCTGCTGTATTTCACGTAAACCATAAGACACTGCCCGATTCGGTGATGCACCATCACGACGGCCATCCTTGCAGCCACCGGAAAGCGCACAATATTTATGGGCAGCAGATGTGCCGTGCTTCCTGGGACGGCTTTAAAAAACTAAAACCCAAAAAGCGCCCTTATTTGCTCACCAGGGCTGCTTTCAGTGGTAGCCAGCGTTTTGGCGCCGTGTGGACGGGCGATAATTTCTCTACCTGGGAGCACCTTCAAATCGCCAATATTCAATGCCAACGGCTTTCCATTTCCGGCTTCTCTTTTTGTGGCACCGATGTTGGCGGCTTCGCGGGCAATGCCGATGGCGAACTTTTTTTGCGTTGGCTGCAACTGTCTGTTTTTCATCCCTTGATGCGCGTGCACAGCATGGGGCAACACGCCAGCGGCGACGCATTGCCTGCCGACGAAGCCATGCTGAGCGATCCCGCTTTGCACATTTCAGACCAGGAACCCTGGTCTTTCGGGGAGAAATACACCGATTGGGCGAAAAAAGCCATTGAGCTGCGGTATTGCCTTTTACCTTGTCTGTACACGGCGATGTGGCTGCATACGCTGGACGGCACCCCTGTCATTCGCCACCTGCTTTTTGCCGATGCCATTGACCCGAGATTATGGGATCAGGAGCGCGATTTTTTGTTTGGGGAGCATATATTGGTCAGTCCGGTCATACAGCCAAAAATCCAGCGGCAAGCGGTGTATTTGCCCAAAGGGAACTGGTATTATTTCTGGACGGGCCAGCAGGGAAATGGCGAAGTATTTGCGAATGTGATGCCCGAACAGGTGCCGTTTTTTGTACGGGAGGGTGCCGTGTTGCCGGTGTACCCAACACGGCAGCATACGGGTGAAAAAATTGAGGAGCTGACCTTGTATGTGTATTATAAAAACGGGTTGGAAACAAGTCACTTATATGAAGATGCGGGAGAAGGCTATGATTATACAACAGGCGAATTTTGTTTGAAAATATTTGAAACAGAAGGCCAAAACGGGACTTTTACCCTTCGGCAACGGACGGAAGGAGAATTCATTCCAGGCTATGAGAAAGTAAAAATTTACCTGGTAGGGTTTCCCACTTTCGTAAAAAGATGCGCCGTGGATGGCGTGGAAATCCCCATCAAAGAAATCCGTTTGCGCGACCGCTCGCTGTACACTTTAAACATCAGTCCAAACTTTCAGACAATAGAATGGCAAAGTTAAATTGGAGTAGAATTGGCAAGCACATCCTCTTTTGGCTGGTATACCTGGTGCTGAATGGTATCCTCACCTGCATTTACGACAGGGTGCCTGTTGTCGACAACCTGCCCAAGGCCATATTTGGTGAGCTGTTCAGTATGCCGCCCAAAATCGCGCTGGTTTATTTCATTTTCTATTACATCATTCCGCTTTACCTGGATCGAAGCAAGGTAGGCAAACTGGTGTTGCTGATAGTAGCAGCTTTTACCATCGCTACCCTATTTTATCGGGTAATTATTGTCTACGTCTACATCCATAACTATTATCCCGAGCGAGCATTCGAACTTTTCAACCCCAACGGGATTGTCCTCACCTTATTTGACTTATTCATCACCGTTGCAGCTGCCACCACGATCAAAATGATTCGGATGCGCTATAAAAGCATCGAATTTGAGCAGGAACTGATCCGGGAAAAACTGCAATCAGAGCTCAGCTTTTTGCGGGCACAAACCAATCCGCATTTTCTTTTCAATACCTTGAACAACCTGTTTGTACTGGCCCGAAAAAAATCAGACCACACGGCAGATGCCATCATGATGCTCTCGAAAATCATGCGTTTTGTGCTGTATGAATGCCGGCAACCGCGCATTGCGCTCACCGAAGAGGCCAAAGTGATTCAAGACTATATTGCATTGGAAAAACTGCGCTACAACGCCCGATTGACTGTTGATTATCAAGCAGATACAGACAACCCCGATGCGTCAATCGCTCCCCTGCTATTGCTGCCTTTTGTGGAAAACAGTTTCAAGCATGGGGCCAGTGGTACCACAGGAGATGTGCTTATTTCGATCCGGATTTTCCTGCGCGACAACCAGCTTGCCTTCACCGTGAAAAATACGGTAGACAGCGATGCCAATACCAATGGTGCCAATGGGGGCATTGGGCTTCGGAATGTGAAGCGGCAGCTGGATTTGCTGTATGCGGAGCGGTATTCGCTTAGTACGGTGCGGGAGGGCGGGTTTTATGTGGCGGAGTTGAGGTTGAACCTTGAAGAATGAAGGGATGAAGTGATTCTGCAGGTTTTAAGCCCAAAAAAATAAGAGACTTGCT
>JBBRWA010000214.1:0-10845 GCA_038246345.1 Chitinophagales bacterium | reverse complement strand
GTATTTATTTTGCCAGCGCTACCACAGACGGAAGAAATACCACCGGCATTTCCAGTAAACAGACAGTTTTCGATGGTTGCGTTTAGGGTGCCCCTTGAGCCCCCAAGGCCAATGAGCAGAGGAAATGTGAATTCATCAGGGTTGTCATAGCGCCTGTTGTCGAAGTATGTACAGTTTTTTACATGGATTTTCACATTGCTATCTTGCTTACCTAAAATATATGTTATGCCGTATGACTTTGTTTCATTTCCAATAAATTTGCAATCATAAATATCAACAGTCAAGTTGATTTGGCTAAATCCAATTTTCATTTAACATGAAATCGCGAAGGGTTTCTATTGATTCGTTTCCGACAAATCCTCCCAGCATTTTTACGCCTTGTTTCAGTATAAAAGAAATACTTCGGTCATTGTCATTTGTCGGATAGTAGGTGCCCGCAGCGACCCAAATATCATTGCCGTCTGTAGCTTGGCTCAAGGCCTGTTGCAAATCGGGAAAAGCATTGACCCAACTGCTGCCATTTTGTAGGCCACCTGCTACATTTTGGTTGACGAAGATGGTTGTTTATGCAAAAAGGTTAAGGGTGTAAAAGAGTAGTATAAAAATGTAGATGACGCGCATGAGTGGGAAGGTTTTGGTATTGAGGCCAAGGTAAGTCTGGTGTGCCACAGTTGTCATTCGGGGCATTAATAGGGTTTAACGTGAAAGAGAAAATTAAGGCTAGGAGAACCGAGATTTGATAGAATAGTTTAGACATAAAACGAAGCGTTTAAATGATTAATAGAATTTTGATGGTACAAGCTAGTCGAAAAAATCCAATTAGAATAGATTTTAACATAAAAAGAATGGATTTCAAAAAAAGGCAGGCTTTGGTGGAAAAGGCATTAACAATGTGCGAGAATCTATAATTACATACACAGCAAACATGCCATCATTTTTGCCTCAATTTTTTCTTTTCCCGACAAAGCAGCAATAAACCACTTGCGCGCATCTTCAAAAGCGCGTACCTTCGGGGAACTAACTGTCAAAAAGCCACCTTTTTGTCCCATAATATAATCGATTCCTTGAACGAAGAAGAACTTATCCGAGGATGCCTGCGCGGTTCTGTGCAGTGCCAACGCGCCTTGTACGAGCAGTTTGCTGGCAAGATGTACGGGGTATGTCTGCGCTATGCGCGGAATACATCGGACGCGGCCGACATTCTACAGGAAGGATTTATTAAGGTGTATACGAAGTTGGGGCAATTTGGGCATCAGGGTTCTTTTGAAGGATGGATACGGCGGATTATGGTGAATACTGCCCTGCGGGCGTATCAGAAACAACGCTTTGATCAAGAATCCTGCGGCTATGAGCGGCTGCCAGAATCGCCCGTCGACCCAGATGCTATTGCGGCGCTTTCAGAAGCTGAACTGCTCGCCGTGATTCGCAAATTACCCGATGGATACCGAACCGTTTTCAACATGGTGGCCATTGAGGGATTTTCACACGCAGAGGCGGCCGATATGCTGGGCATCCAGGAAAGTACCTCCCGATCACAATTAACCAAGGCACGACGTTGGCTCTGCGAGCAAATTGAATTGATAAATAGGGTGGCGGTTGAGGTTGAGAAATGAACAAAATGGCAGCCGTTTAAATGTTAGACCTCTCCGAGGTCTGGTAATCATGGCGACCAATGCTACAAATGTTGGACCTCTACGAGGTCCTCAGTCAACGACAATGGCTGAAAGGCGGTTTTAACCGGATCGCCAAAAGCAACGCGAACGAACAACGAACAACGAATCCCGACCCCTCAGGAATCATATTGATAATAAAAATGGAACGCACACCAAAAAATATTGACGACCTACTCCGCGAACGACTGTACGATGCTGCGCCGCCGCCGCCTGCCTTCGTTTGGGATAATGTAGCACGCGAACTCGGGAAACGAAACCGGAGAAAGTTGCTCTTTTGGCTGTTTCCCATCGGAATCGCTGGAGCTGCTATTTTGGGAATTTGGTTCGCTGCTGAAACCGGACCAGCGCAAAACGCTATGAACATTGAGTCGAAGCAGACGATCTTGCCATCCCAAGCAGCTGACAATTTTTCAAGCGCTGAAACCACTTTGCAGCCTTCAAATAGCCAACCTGTAACGAATAACACAGCAACAGAAACCTCTTTGCAGCCTTCAAATAGCCAACCTGTAACGGATAATGCCGCAACAGAAAATTCCAAGCAACTTAATACAGCCCTGCTCACACCTGGTTCGAAGGCTCTAAAAACACCAACGCCGACACAGCAAGCCCACGTTGCTTTAACGACCCAAAAGAGCGTTTCAAACTTAAACACAACACCCAATACACCGAAAGAGACTACACCCGTGCCCCTGGAAGCCAAACCCCAAAAAACTGTTTTTGAGGGAAAGCAAGCCGTGGCAGGCTTTTCATTTGCTACACTTCCCCAATACCAAGGGTTGTCACTGGTACATTTCAAAACGGCGACGCTGGAAAGCATCACTTTGCGACAATCATGGCCGACTTTGCTGACGCCTGTGACAAGTAAGGCAAAAGCAAAAAAAGCGGTCAAAAACTGTTACGACTTTAGCAGGCAACCAAGTGCCTGGATCATTGACGTGCATGCCGGCCCTTCCTTGGCGCAGCGCGAACTGACCTCGAATCCCGACGACAAACCTTATCTCGTCAAGCGCCTCAGTACCGAAGCACGCGACCTGGCATTCAATGCCGGCGTTCGCGCGACGCTGATGCTGAAAGGCAATTTCCTGCTTCGGGGAGGGGTACAGTATGAACAAATGACCGAAGTCTTTGAATTCATCGACCCGGATTATGTGAAATACCATGTTGAAATTACGACGCAGAATGGCATGACAACCATCGATACCGTAAATGTTGATTACGGTGAAAGGTATCAGAAGACGTATAATCGCTATGGCATGTTGGATATTCCTTTAGCAGCGGGCATCGAAATGCGTAAAGGTCGTTCCGGCTTCAACATCAATGCAGGAGTTTCTTTCAATATGTTGTTTTGGAAACGTGGCGCCATTATTTCTCCCAGCACGGGAGAGCCCGCCTGGTTTACGCCAACTGACGGGACATTGGAAGTTTTCAGGCCACGAACAGGGTTGAGCGCAACGGCTAGTATTCAGTGGTTCTACCACGTTACGCCGCGCCTGCGGGTTTTTGTAGAGCCGTATTACAAAAAAATCTTGCGACCCGTTACGCTGAACAAACATCCGGTGGAACAACGCTACGGGCTTGGAGGCTTGCGCCTTGGAGTTTCAAAGATTTTAAATTGATAAAAGCAGCGAAAATTCTCCTTGCAGCATCTTTTAGCCAGTACCCAAATTGATGACCTTAAGTACCTAAAAACCATCGAACTATGTTAAAATTAACGATGAAACATATCACCACTTTCACGCTGTTTTGGGCATTTGCGCTGCTCGGCTGGAACTGCCGAAAAGACGTGGTGGAAGTCCGCCCTTATCCTGTGTCAAAACAAGAGCTTTCAGCATTTTTGAAAGAAGTACCTGACCCTGCAAGCACCGTAACCTTTAACGTAAATGCCCTAAATCAAGATAAGATATTTGAAACACCCGGTGGAATGCGCCTTTTTTTCACGGATGTAGATCAGTTGTTTTCTACCACCAACACGCCAACCCCGTTTGCTTGTAGCACCTGTGCTGATTTGAAAATTGAAATAACCACAGCTACCAGCAGGGGCGATATTTTGGCACGAGAACTTCCACCCACCACCACCGACAAGCAATTGTTAGAAAGTGGCGGCATGGTTTCCTTGAAAGTGTTCTGCGGCAATACGGAGTTGAAACTTTTGCCTGGGCGGACCATAAAAATCCAATTTCCAGCACCTGATGCCAAGGAAAACATGTTTGTTTTCGCCGCCAAAAGCGACCCTAACGGTTTTTTGGGCTGGGAAAATACAGGACAAGAGGTGTTTAAAGCGGATTGGCCGGCAATAAGTACTCCCGGTGCGGTAAAAGGCTATGAATTGATTGTGTCTCAACTTGGCTGGAGCAACTGTGCGAGAATCTTGACCCATGCCGATGTATCGTCCTTTTGCACCAACCTCCCGCCAGGCTATACGGGCTTGAACACGCAGGCTTACCTGGTATTTGAAAACGTTCTGGTATTAGTACCGCTGGAATTCGATGATTCGACGCATACTTTCTGCTTTCCCAATGTGCCCGCTGGATTTCCAGTAAGAATCGTGTCGGTTGCCAAACTTGGCCCCCAATACTGGCTCGGTGATAAAACAACAGAAACAGGCACCAATTCTGCCTTGCCTTTGCAGCTTGAAAAACAAGATGTATGGGATGTGCTTGGCTATTTGCGCGGGCTTTAAGATATTTGCCCTACAACAGCAGCAATTGTCCTCACTTCTCTTCATTTTAGCCATTATTCCTGGCCTTGCCATTTGCTATCTCATTTTTAGGATAGACAAATACGAGCGCGAGCCGCTTTGGGCCTTGGCAATGTGCTTTTTTTTAGGAATGCTGGCGACGATTCCGGCAATTGGATTTCAGTATTGGTCAGGTGTCATATCGGGTTTTAAAACCCAAAGTGCCGCGATCACCTTTATTGCATCCTTTGGCGTAGTTGCTGCAAGTGAAGAAATTGCCAAATGTGCAGCCTTGTTGATTGGCGCTTTTCCCCGTAAATTTTTCAATGAGCCCGTAGATGGCATCGTGTATGCGGTGTTGATCGGGATGGGTTTTGCGACCATCGAGAACCTAATCTATGCCTATAATTTTGGTATGAATACTACCGTGGCTCGTGCTTTTACAGCGGTGCCCGCCCATTTTGTTTGTGCCATTGTACAGGGTTATTTTATCGGGCGCGCCAAATTCCAGCCTGAGCGCCGCATCCAACTAATTCTCCTGGGTTTAGGGCTTTCCATTGTCATGCATGGAGTGTATGATTTTCTCATTTTGCAGGAATTGTCGGCCTGGCTCAGCGTTTTGGGCTCCATTTCGGTATACATCTGCCTTTTCTATTGCGGCACCCTGGTGCGGGAACATTTGGAAAATTCGCCGTTCAAGCCAGTTAACTAGTGGGCCTGCAAGTGTAAATTGTCGGGTAAGATCCGAGTTACAGTGTGCTACATTCATCCGGCGAAATTGACTGAATGCTTACTGAGCAAGTGTCGTTTTCTACAAAAATGTATCGTGGGAATTGGTTGTCCACCGTTTTACTTGGGCCCTGGGCGAGCTTTGCCAACTTTAAAAAAAAAGTTGTCAAAGCTGTTCGGTGGCTTGGCCTGGCGGCACTAGTTACTTTTCCCAACATTCGGCCACGGCTATCCTGGAATCGCCGCCTCCATAATAAATAAACCAATGGTCTTTGTACCAAACCATACCTTCTACAAAACAGACATTGACCACAGACCCTTCCTTTTCAAAATAACGGGTTGGTGTAAGTAGGTACTTGTCTGAACGGCCAATCAGCTTCTCTGGTTTTGAGCTGGAAAACAGCGCCTGTCCTACGGAATAGACATCTGCGCCTAAAGTTTTATCACCGTTGCTGGCGCTGTTGGCGCTGTTGTAAATCAATACGATGCCCTGTTTGCGGAGCAGTGCAAAAGGCCCCGGCTCCACCAATTGGCTGTCGAACATGCCCGGACGCGGCTGCATCACCCGAATGAGGTTGCCATTTTTGTCTTCCAATGGCCGCCAGCTGATTAAGTCGTCTGAAGTGGCCATAAAGAGGTCGGTGTCGCCCCAATACATCCGGTATTTGCCTTTAATCTTTTTGGCCTCAATTTTACTGCCTTGTCGTTCGCAGACAATGGCGCCAGATTTCGACCAGAGGTCCCGGTATTTGTACTCCGACATCACCAAGCCGTGCTTTTCCCAGCGTTTCAAGTCTTTTGAAGATGCGACACAGAGTCGTGCCGTATGTTGGTCATAAGCCGTGTAAGTCATGATGTACAGCCCATCGGGTCGGCGCACGATACGGGGGTCTTCACAACCGCCATCCCATTCGAACTGCGTCATCGCATCTCTGTCGGGATACAGTACAGGCTCCTCTCTTTTCTGGAAATCAAAACCATCGCGGCTGTCGGCCAAGCCAATCCGAGAAGTTCCGGATACATCTTGCGCCCTGAAAAGCAACCAAACGCGGTCATCGCGCACGATTGCCGCCGGGTTAAAGACATTTTTTTCGGCCCATTGCAGTTTTTTTTGCCGCATAGGGCACTTAAAATCCAGCTTTACATCAGGTTCCATGATGGGGTTGTGGTCGTCGGAGCGGACAAAATCGCCGAACATCCAACTGTCGTTAGAAACCATTTTTTGCGTGCTTTCGCAGGCAGCAAAAAAGCTGGTACAAACCAGTAATATTGTGGCAATACGCATAGTTTTATCTTTTTTTAGCCGCTTTTTCCATAACAATACCCACTTCGGTAACACCATTTAAGGGACTGTTCCGGGTATACTGTTCCAGTGTAATGCCGTATTCGCCGAGCTGGTTGAAATATAGCTTGTCTTGAAGCAGGATTTTTGTCTGGCAACTTGAGCCGGAGCATTTGCCCGTAGGTTTTCCCTCAATGTCGTAAAAATCAAAAGAGCGGATACGGCTTACTCTTTTCCCATCGGGAAATCGTGTATGAAGTTTCAGGTAAATGTTCTGGGTGGGAAAAGTGTCGGCATGGGTGAATTGGATGTATAAATTGTACAATTGAGCCGTATCACTTACCGGCACTTTAAATTCGAGGGTATCGGCGTATGCCCATTGTCCGTTCGGGATTTTTTTTTCCGATTTAAAAATAAAATTGTCACCGCAGGAGGCAAATCCGATTGCCAATAACAGCAGGAGGGTTATGGAGCTTGATGTTTGACGATTGGTCATGTTGAATATTTATGAAATGAAGTTCAGGCTATTGCTTCAGTCGTGCGACCATAATGCCCGTTTGACCACGCTGGGCGACGACATATTGGGCCAACGGTTGACGGGCAATGATTACTTTTTTTGAAAGCGATGAGGCATGCATGAGGTAAACACGCCCGTTCTGTTTAACGGCAAAACCTTGATGGGCAATATCCAAGTCGGCTTTAGCGGAGGTCAGGCATACGAGGTCTCCTTCCTGGATCAGGTGCTCCATTTTTGCGATGCGGGACTGCGGGATGAAGTACCATTTATGTGCATTGATGCGTTTTTCGGCCTTTTTAAGCTCAAGAAACACTTTTTCATGGTTGATTTTTGGGTATTTGGCAGGCCGGGCCGTGATGTAACCCACCTTTTTATCGTAAGGAACACCGCCCATTGAGGCTGATAAATCTTCAATAATACCACATTTTTCGGCTTGGAGGAGCCAGCCAGTGAAATAATGAATCCGGGAGCCATAGCCGTCAACATGTCCGCCCCAGTATCGAAGTTGTTGCAGGAACGATTTATAAAAACCATAACTACCGTCATGAGTCAAGGCAATGGCCACACTGTTTTCCACAAAAGTCCAGCAGTCCATTTCCCGCAAATTCACCGTTAGCGCCTCGTCTTTGACACATTCCAGGCACCCATGCACATAGGGAGCGCCTAAAAATGAGCGGGCGATGGCCATGGTTCGGGCAATGGTGCTGGTGTCTGCAGCGGCTAGTTGTTGTTTTTCAAGGAATAGGAGAGAATCCTGTTCGCTTTCTCTTTGCTGAAGTTCGCTTTCTTTTGGCTTTGGATTAGTGCTCATTCCAGTGCCACATAGTATGGCAAGGATACAGGGGAATATGAGTGGGGATATTCGTTTTTTCATAGTGTTTGTTATTTCAGCCTTGAAGCCAGTTCGTCCCCTAGGACAGACGCATGAACGCAGCGTAGCAACCGAAGCTTTTTTGAAATATTTCGATGGTTTTTATGGCTTTGCATCGCAATATTCATGCGTCTGCCCCGGGTTCAACCCTTAAACTAGGCATTCTCATCGAGCCTACTATTCAGGAAGCCTTCCAGTACCGCCATTCCACGTTTATAATCATTGTTGTTATTGATCACAATGTCGGCTTCGTCTTTGTAGGGCAATATGTAACGCTCAAAAGAGGGCAAAACATGGTGCTCATATTTGTACAGCACGTCTTCGATGGGGTATCCTCGCTCCACCTGATCGCGGTGAATGCGCCGGATAACTTTCAGGTTTTCTTTGGTATTGATAAATATTTTCAGGTCGAAAAGGGGAGACACTTTTTTGAAATGGAAGACGAAAAGACCTTCGACAACCAGGATCGGCGCGGGCTTAAACGTGATGAATTTTGGTGCCGCATCTGGGTTGTTGAAGGTGTATTCTTGAATGGTAACGGAATGTCCGGCGATCAATTGCTGCACATCATGCCGAAACTTCTTCTTGTCGAACGACTTTGGCAAATCAAAATTGAACTCTCCGTTTTTGTCGCGAAACTGGTTTTCGCGGGGCAAGTAGTAGTCGTCTTGAGAAACGATACACACCTGCTCCTCTGTGAACAACTGGCGCAAATCCCGGATAAAGCTGGTTTTTCCGCTGCCACTTCCACCACAAATACCGATAATATAAGGTTTGTTCATTTTTTTTAAGCTTTTGGCTGTTGGTCATTGGCTGTTGGCCGTTGGCTGTTGGCTGTTGGCTGTTGGCTGTTGGCCATTGGCTGTTGGCTGTTGGCTGTTGGCTGTTGGCCGTTGGCTGTTGGCAGCACATTAAAGTTCGTTTTTCTTGGCATTGAGTTTCAGCACACTATCCAAATTACGCCAAAATATAGGGTTGAAGTGTTGAAATGCCATGTAATAAGCAAATTTAAATGCTGTACGCCAACAGCTAACAGCCAACAGCCAACAGCTTTTCAGGTGCGAAAGTAGCTTCTCTGGCGATTTTTTTTTGTGAACCAATCCCTAAGCGTACCTTTTCGGCTGGAAAAAAGCTGTTGGCTTTTGGCCATTGGCTGTTGGCAGCAAAACGTAGTTTATTTTATTTAGCTTTGAGTTTCAGCACTTTTGATGAAACTGACCAATTGATTTGCTGTAAGTGCTGAAAAGTAATACAAAACAAAGTACAAATGCTGTGCAGCCAACGGCTAATGGCCAACAGCCACTCATCTCTCATCACTCATCTCTCATCACTAATGATCGGTATTCTGGGCATCGTTCTCATTCTCGGCATTGCGTTTCTCCTTTCCAACAACCGCAAAGCGATCAATTACCGCAGTGTTGGTATGGGCCTGCTGCTTCAGGCTTTGCTGGCCGTATTTATTTTGAAGACTCCCGTTGGGAAAAAAATGTTCGAATGGCTGGGACATGCTGTGACGAAAGTACTCAGTTTTAGCGATGAGGGAGCAAGATTTGTATTTGGAATTCTGGCCGACCAAACAGCCTTTGGGCACGTAATCAATGCTGCTGCGGGAAACGAAGCGATAGGTGCGCAGCCTTGGAGCATCGATAGCCTGGGAAACCCCATCTTTTTTGGCGGCTTTATTTTCTTCTTTAAAATTATCCCCACCATCATTTTTGTGGCCTGCCTGGTGAATATTTTCTACCACCTCGGTGTGATTCAAAAACTGGTGGAATGGCTGGCCAAAGGCATGAATTACTTTATGAAAGTGAGCGGTGCCGAAGCCTTAAGCAATATTTCAAGCGCATTTGTGGGGCAGGTGGAAGCCCAAATCATGATCAAACCCTATTTGAAAGGCATGACCATGTCGGAGCTGATGGCATCTATGACGGGCAGTTTTGCTTGTATAGCGGGTGGCGTAATGGCCACCTACATCCTCTTTGGTGTTAAAGCCGAATACCTGATTGCTGCCAGTATCATGGCAGCGCCGGGTGCTTTGGCCATTGCGAAAATTATGTACCCGGAGACAGAAAAGCCACAGACCCAGGGCAAGGTAGAACTGGAAGTTGGCAAAGAGCACTCCAATATTCTGGATGCCATTTCTGCGGGTTGCTCCGAGGGACTGCGCGTGGGCATGAATGTACTGGCCATGTTGGTGGGTTTTCTTGCCTTGATCGCGCTGGTAAATTTCTTGTTCCTGAAAGTAGGTGGCACCATCAATTACGTAGGCCTGACCAAAGACGTGCTCTGGGGCTGGGATCCCTGCACTTTAAGCCTGAATACTATTTTGGGTTCTGTGTTCTCTGTTTTTGCCTGGACAATGGGCATTCCCTGGCACGAAGCACCACAGGCAGGCGCGCTCATGGGTACGAAGTTGGTGGCCAATGAATTTGTAGCCTACCTACAGCTCAAGGACATTATTGCAAGTGATATGATGTCGGCTAAATCTGTGGCCATCGTCAGCTTCGCCCTTTGTGGTTTTGCCAACTTTAGCTCAGTCGGCATCCAAATCGGCGGCATTTCAGCACTGGAGCCTAGCCGCCGTGAAGACTTGACAAAGCTCGGTTTTCGAGCACTTATTGCGGGTACACTGGCTTCGTATTTGTCGGCAACGCTCGCAGGATTATTATATTAACGGTTGACGGTTGACGGTGGACGGTGGACGGTTTGGACAGCGTTGTTTAATGGTTTGGCATTGGTGTTTCAGCACCTGATTGAACATTCACAATTTTTCCAAAATATCAGCCTGGGTGCTGAAACACAATATCTCAAGTTATCACAATTGCTGTGCAACCATCCACCTTCCACCGTCAACCGTCTACCCTAATATTGAAATCCATCGGATAAATGAAGATATTCTGCATAGGCCGCAATTACATTGATCACGCCAAGGAACTGAACAACCCGGTGCCTTCTGAGCCGCTGATTTTTATGAAGCCTTCCACGGCGCTGTTGGTAAACAACAAGCCTTTCTACCACCCGGATTACAGCGAAAACATCCATTACGAAGGCGAAATCGTGCTGCGGGTATGCAAAAACGGCCGCTCGGTACAACCG
>JBBRWA010000213.1:0-10904 GCA_038246345.1 Chitinophagales bacterium | reverse complement strand
TTTCCCCCGCTCGGCGTTCACCGTGGGGTTTGGGTTTATCTTGTTCCCCGCTACGCGGTTATTCACACGCTCGTTTGGTAGGACAACTTAAGTTTGGCATTACGCTCCTGCTTCATGCAAGATACCCAATACCGAAATCGCGGGATGCGGCACCACCATTAGACGCGGCACTAGGCTACATCCTTCAAATAATCTCCTCAAACACTTCCGTCTCATTCACCGGAAACGCCCGCCCCAAAACTGCCATCCGCGTCGCGTGCATCTGCTGAAACCCCGCCAGTACATCGGCAATCATCGTTTCATCCACGAGTTTTTGCACCGCTTCCAGGTTGTTGAACCGCTCATCGTCGCCCAGCTTGAAGGTTTGTTCGTACAGCGCATTTTCAAATTTTACACTGATACGGTTATCCGCCTTAAAAACCGAAATTTTCAAGGCGGCGTGTTCTATGTTGCCAATGATTCGCATATTTTATCGCAGTAAGTTTATTTCACCGTTTTTCTTCCTTAAAAGGCCGTTGCACTCTGCCACCAGGATGTACACATACACATCAGAGCTGGCTGCCTGTCCCTTAATACGCCCATCCCAGGCGGCATCCTTCCCAAAACCTTCGTACACTTTTATACCCCAACGGTTGTACACTTCCAGGGAAACCACCATTTCAGCACCTTCTCGCGCAATGGCGCTGAACGTATCGTTGGCACCATCGCCGTTGGGGGTGAAGGCATTGGGTATTTCATTGATGTACTTGTCAATATCGCAGGTGACAACCCGGTAACCTACCGTGTCCCGGCATCCATTTCCGTCCGTCACTGCCAACACAAAAACAGTGGTGGAATCCGGTGTAGCGATTGGATCCTCACAATTGGTGCAGGAAAGATGGCTTCCCGGTGGCGACCAATTGTAGGTGGCAAATCCACTCGGGCCATCAAGGGTAATTTCTGAACCCGCCTGTACAATCACCGAATCCTGCATCGGGATATTTGGATTGGGATTCACTTGTATGGTCACACAGTGGGTGCTGTCACAACCCGTTGAAGATGCCAGGTTCGCACATTTCTCGCCTGCTGTTTTAAAGGTTTCCCCAAATACCACGATACTGTCGCCCTGGCATATAAATTTTGTCTCCTCGGTCTGCACCGGAGGCACCTGGAGGGTGACGGTCACCACGCTGTCGCAGCCGTTGAATGCGGTATATTTTCGAGTATAAACACCCGGGACATCCGTACTCAAGTCTACAAAAACATCAATTGGAATGCCAGAGCAAGTCATTTTGTTGAATGCTGTAACAGCAGAGGGCGTGACAAAAACCGTTGTTGTTCCGGTGCCTGTACAGCCGCCCGCAAAGGTGACCGTCACTTGATACAAGCCCGTAACGGTTGGCGTAATGATCTGGGTTTGCTGGTTGGGGTTGGTAATGCCTGGACCAGTCCAATTGTAGCTAACACCACCAGGGGTGCTTTCAAGCGTGGCAGATTGGCCCTTACAAACGGTTTGTTCGCTGCTTTCGAGGCCGAAATTGCCGCCGAATTGTATGTCGAAGCGCCGTTCAATGGTGCAATCGCCCGATTTTTCGAGCAGTATTAAGGTCACCAAATCGCCTTGTGCAACACCCGGACCGGGTGTGTACGTCACGTTTGCACAATTGATGCAGTTTATGCCATTCGGCGTTTGCCAGGTGTAGGTATTGCCGGCAATGCTGTCTGTTCCAACGGCAACGGTTTGCAGGTCGCACAAGCCGATGCCTTTTGTCACCACCTGATTGCCGCCCAAGGGGAATATCCTGTCGGCGCAGGCGCAGTTTTCAGCAGCGGGTATCAACGCGATGAGGTCGCAATACGCAGAGGCAGGCAGGGTTAAATTGCCACCAATACCAACAGTGGCTCCCGGAGAGATCGTGCCATTTTGATTGACCGTAGCTACCAAGGGATCTGTTGGATCAATTACACCATTGCCATTTACATCATGGTAGAGCTGCACCACAGGATTCGTGGCGGTGGCAGTTCCGGCGTTTTCGAGGTTGGCAGAGAAGGTTGTTTGTCCACCCGTTGGTGTCTGCAACAGGAAGTTGTTCAATTGAAGCTCCGGGTTTTGAACGTTCAAATTCAACAGGGCTTCACTGGTAGCGATGTACACGGGGCAAGGGGTGTTGCCGCAAAGCGCCTGTGATTTTTCCCTGGTCTGCAAGGTGACAAACTTGTCGGCGCAACCAGCAGGGCTGTCGTAGCGTATACTGAAGGTGAAATTTAGAATTGTATTGGCGCCCAGGTTGGTGGGCAGTGGCAATTGCAAATTGAGTCCACTCACTTTTGGTGGTCCTGCTGGAGCATTTGCACCAGGGGTGTAAGAACCACCCACATAAGAGGTGCCGGCTGGCAAAGAGATGTAAATACTGTCGCCTGCTCCAGGGGTGCCTTCCAACAAAATACTGGCTGTAAGCACGACCGTTTGCCCGCAACCCGTCACGCCGGGCGGGTTGGCAAAGTTTAGGTTTGATACGGCGGAATTGACGGCGTTCACGCCATTGATGCCAATGGGCATACCTGGCTTGCGCAGTTTATTAGAAGAAATACCGCATGGTTGCACCGCCTCAGCCCCGTAAACAGGTTGGGCATTGGCCACAGCGCCACAATCTGCACGCACTTTAAACAGTATACGCATGGCATTTAGGGGTTCCTGGTCGAAGGAAACCAAACCGTTTTGTGTCAGTAAGGGAGAAACTGCCTGCGGATTAAATTGCCAAACATTGCCCGGCAGCTGAACTGGGTCAGGCATCGGCACCAGCGCCCCGACACCAGCAGGGAAGGACAACCTTGAACTGCCAGGTTCTATCCTAATGCCGGTGGGAAGTTTTACCGTTGGCACCACATTGTACGCCGATCCATCATTGGCATTGGCGATTTCAAATTCAAAATCGTCTGAAGGTGCGCAGAACGGGATGGATGTTTGCTCTTTTATGATAACCAATTCTAATTCAGGTGGCTGCGGCCTAATTTCAATGGTTCCAGAGAACTCTCCACAAGCCTTTGATTGATCGTTATAAGTAGGTGTACATCCCCAGCCAAATCTGTATTTTACCTTGAAATTACTACAGCTGACACTTTTGGCTTTTACCCTGAAAAAGGGCTGATCAAATGCGCCCAGATCTCCCAGTTGGTATACTCCCCCAACCAGTGTCACGGGAATTAAATTCGGCGGATTGACATAGAAAAGCTCTACATCTGTCAGGTTGTTTCCAGATTCTATAACAAGCCAGGAATTGGGCGCAGATAAGGGCGAATTGTTGCGCAGGGTAAAATTCAGTAAAACATTATTGGTGGGTATCGAATAAACGTTGGAGCCAATGTTGAAAAAGTCAATCTGTGGGCTGCCGTTCTGGTACCCATTTGGGTTGGCAATGAAATAGTTGATGCTCTGTGGTTTGTGTATGCACTCATTGGCATACCGTACGCTCAAGTTGGTGCGGCCAAATTGGGTGCCATCGTAGCCACAAGTGGTATCAAACTTGGTGCTGATTTCAAAGGCGTAACCTTCGTCCATCGGACTGCCAAAATAGCTAGAGAGGTCCAGGCGAATGGAGTCGCCGCCATATATAGGCGTGAGCACTTCATTGGTAAATAAAGGCACGTTCTCCTGAAGCCGGAGGTAGTTCAATTTCGTTTCCAACAAATTGACAGCATTAGGCAAGCTGTAGGAATACCCGAAAATGGTAGACAAAGGCCGTACCTCAAAGGGGAACATGTTCTCCCGGGCGATTCGAATTTTGTAGCTAAAAGGTGTGATCTCTGTGGAGACATCGCAGGGTTCAATCCGTTGGGCCGCCGGGATGATTTCTTCTAAAAAGCCTGAGAACTGCCGGATGGGTTTTTCCGTGCAGAAATTCTCTAACTCCCAGGAGTAGTTCTTGCTCAGATCGCATACCGATGTTTTGAAATTGACCAATGGCGGCTCGGCAGCACCCGCAGGGGTGAAATTGTGGGTGAATTTATAGTCGGTTTGCAGGAAAATAGAGTCGCCAGCGGTAATGGTGAAATCTGGAGGCAGGCATCCGAGCACAATTTGATCTGGCACACTAAACTTAAATTGGTCAAACATACTGGCCAATTGATCCACAATGGCCGGCGGCCGAATATTGGGTTGTGCTACATTGATGATATGTTGGTCGGAGCGAATGGTTGGCGTATTGATCGGGCAAGTGAACGTTTGTCCACCTGCTTTTTTTATGATAACCCTTCCCCCGGCAAATTCCGTTGTATCGTAATTGACAAAAAGCTTTTTGGCTTCCAGGATATCATAAGCATCGCCACCTAATTTCGTGAAATCCGACATCAAGGACTCCGTAAACAAGCGGTAATTTACCCCATTTAAGGAGCCTGCAATAACGGTTACCTGCAATTGGTTCCGCATGGTGTCGCCCGTAATAAAGCGGTCGAGCCGTATTCCAGGTGCATTGGCTTTGTTGGCGCTATCGGCTTTCCGGTCGTTGTTGTTGTCTTCAAAATCCCGATTGACGCGCCAGGAGTCAAAATCAATGGTGATCAACAAGTCGGCACTGCCGCCGCAAACACCACCACCACCACCACCGCCGCCGCCGCCGCCATTGCAGACATCGTCCACGACAAAGGTGAATTCATCACATGCCGTGATGCCGCAATCTGGTGTGACGCTTGCATCCAAGGCAATGGTGGAATAAGTTCGGATTTTGAGCTCGCAGCCCTTGCAGTCGGCCGGAGGCGGGTACACGGTGAAGTCCATGCCCCGAGGCGGCACATTGGGAACACTGGCTTCGCAAGGCAATCCAGCCTCACAATGGTATTTTATACAAATTTCATCCCCGACAGAATCCTGCGCAAAAGGCAGGTTGAATACCGCCTGGACCGTTGTGCTGCCATTCGCTTCTATGTTTGTAGAAAAGCTCAGGGGCGTTTGTCCGCCAAGGTTCAGGCCACAGCTCGGATCCCAGTCGAAACCGTAAGGCAGTTGGATAAGCACTTTCAATACCCCGGTATCCACCAAAAGGCGCTGGGATTTTACCCAATAAATAAGCTGATAAGTAGAGTCGTCTTCTAGGCACTGTCCAATGTCATAATTAATTTGCGACGTGACTTTAAGGAAGCTGGTATCGGGGAAATAATTGAGCAGGCCAGTAGTGGACACGTTTGCTGGACATGCCTTGTTATAACTGAAGCCAAAGCGCATCCTCGGAAACAGCCCCAGGCAAGTTGGTTGGCAAAAATAGGACTTGAATCTCAGTCTGACCGTAGCGCCAGCAGGCACCTCCGGTACAATGGAAATTACTTCCAACTTATATTGTGTCAGGCCACAACTGGTTAACGTTGTTGGTACAGAACCTACAATTGTAGCGGGTAGCCAGGAAATACCGTCAATGCTCCACTCGAAAGAGTTGACATCAAACCCCATGTAGGTCGTGTCTAGTGTAAATAGGTCGGTCAACACGTTTAATGCGGGCAATTGACCATTGTTGGTGATCCTGATCTCTTGCACAGTACCTACTTGGCCGCAGTTGCTGACCGGTCTGTTGTAAATGGGCTCAAAACTGAGGTTGGGGTTTTGATTGGAAGGCAAAATGGTGATAAATGCTTGAATGCTGTCAGTGCGGCAGGTTGTTGGGCCACACCCCCAGCCAATGATGATGTCGGAAGTTACAGTATAGGAAGGAACCCCGCAATCGGTGATGGTTACCTTTTCTATCAGGGTGATTTCACCATCGCCAAATTCAAGCAGGTTGTCGCCATCACCAAAGGCATTGAAAAAACCGCCAGGAACGTCTCCGCTGAAAAGGGTTGCGTTATCGACCTGATTAATGGCCCCCACCAATTCAATCGAGATGCCAGCCTGGTGCTGGTCGCGATATTTCAAGGACTGAATGGGCCCTTGGCGGGTATTTCTTAATTTGATGGTCCGCATGATCACATCCCCTTTCATGCCCGTTATCGTGGCAGGTGTCACGGAAATGATATTGGCCAGGCCCGTTTCTACGATGTAGTTGTTGCTGGTCAGCTGTTTTGTACCGCCTGTATACGTTGCCGCGAAACTGTTGGAAAATTGTTGTCCAGCGTTGATCGCATCCACCAGGGAACAGCCAGCGGTAACGCTGAAGGTAACCGTAGCAGATGCGCCACCCGCCAGATCGCTGAGGGTAAAAACTGGTGCCCCTAAATTCGTAATATTGAACTCCGTGGCACCGGATACGGTACCGGGCACGTAGGTAATGCCGTTGGGTAAAACGGCACCCAGGCGCAGGGTAGTGGCAGCGGGACTACCTCCGGCATTTTGAATGGTCACGGTCAGTTGTTCTACGCCACATACGTATAGCCCTGATGGGTTTTGGGTGGATAATGCCAGATTTTGTGCTGAAATACTGCTTGTAAAACAAAGAAGGCTGCAACAAATAGCGAGTAGGAAACGGGTAACTGTGCTCATTCAGGTAATTTTTTTGTGTGTTTAGAGAAACGAAAAATTGAGTCAGCAGCAAGGGCAGGCTGAATCAAGTTTATTGTTTGCGCGTCCAATGTAGAAAACCTGCGTGAAACTAGGAAATCAAATTTTCATACAAGTTAATAAGTTCCCAAAAAATGTAGGGTTTTCACAAACCAAAGCTTACCTACTATCAAATGGCAAAGCAATTCCTACCAATTTATTTCCATACTGAAAACTGAGCAGTTGTGTCATTCCGAGCGAAGCGAGGAATCCGATTCAATATTGTAGTTCAGGTTCCTAGCTTCGCTCGAAATGACATAACTGCTTGGCAGTCAATATAATTAGAGGTGGTGCTGCCTGCCAGTGAGAAGAAAGGTGCAAACGCCAGTTTAATTCGTCTTTGCTTATTCGTCGAGACCACGAAAAGTGGTCGGACGAGGGCCACGTGGTCTGACGATTTTTCTTCGTCTGACCAACCACACAACGAACACGACAAAAAAAACGCACACAACGCCACAACGGCGAGATGGTCTTGGTCTAAATGATCGGAAGAGTGGCCTTTGTTTGATCGGGCGGGGTTAACTGATGATGTTTTTCAGGGTCAGGGTTTCCTTGCTACTGAGAATCTAATACCGCCATTTTGCGGTTTTTTGGCTTGTCAAACTTGATTTGAGCCTCGGTGTCAAAAACGCCTGTGTCCAATATTGCTTTACCCAACATTTCAATGACTGGAACAGACACACTATTGCCGACTAATTTCATCCACCTTGCCCTGCTTTCGGGTAAAATATAATCCTTAGGAAATCCTTGGATCAGACAGGCTTCTTCCTTTGTAATTCTTCGGTAGTTTTCTTTTTTATAAATTTTTTCGACGAATTGTTTTTTGTGTTCAGCTTCATTTTTGGCATTAATAACTATTGGCGATACGAAATCATTCGTATCACTTGCAACTAGGGTCGGAAAAATATTAGAAGTTGGTAAAAAAATCCTGTTCACGCCAAACAGACCGGTACTTATTTTTCCGTTTTTGAAGTCATATCTTTCTTCATTTGTTGTCAAAATGCCTTTTTCAACAAGCGGGGTAATGGTTTTTGAAATAGACACCTTTTTTATCTTTATATCTCTATTGATTTTCAATTTGTCTATTATCAATAAATTATTCTCACAAAGGTTTAATATCAGGCGTTCGTCTTCAGATAATTCTTCGTCTTCAAATTTATTGATTTTGAACGAGTAGTAGTCTTTCTTTAAAATCGATAATGTCACTAACTTATCAAGTTCAAGTTTGGTAATAGTGTTGTCTAAGCCTTGAAAATGTTTCAATGACAAGGGGTTGCCGTCCAAGCTGCCATAGGCGCTTTTTCGCCTATTTTTTAACAATAAAAGGCAAATTTTCTTTTGCCTTTCAGTTGTTTCCAGAATGTCCCAAGAATGAATTGTAGAATGCCCATTTCGCAAATCATTGAAAAGGAAATAATCATTTAGGCCGTTACTTGTCGATAAACTCATGCTTTTTTGAGTTATGATTTCGCCAAACAAATCTCGGGGCATTTCATTATCAGTAGAAATAAGCGTCTCATGAAAGTCAGATAAAATGTCTGCTAACTTCGTTTTTTTGTCAAGTGGCTTGGGGATACTGAATTTGTCCGCAAATTTTTTATTGAGGAAACCTACAATGTAAATTCTAATTCTGTTTTGAGGAACACCGTAATCAAATGAATTTAATACGTAGTAGCTGGCATGATATCCTGCTTCTTTGATTCGTTCTAAAATATAATTTAGGGCATTTTTATTTCTAGGGTCAACCAAGCCCTTTACATTTTCAAAAATAAAAGCGTCTGGCTTTGACTGGTTTAACAGGAAAATGGTGTCGTTCCAAAGTTGTCCTCTGTCATCGTCAAAACCTAGGTTCCTGCCCGCAATAGACCAGCTTTGGCAAGGCACTCCTGCCGTCAAAAGGTTGTGGCTCGGCAGCTCCTTAACTTTTGTAATATCTCCAATGTTTTTTTCAATTGGCTCATTGGAATTTATACAATATGTCTTTATGGCATCAGAGCTTATCTCGCTGAAATGCAGGCATTCCCCACCATTGTTTTCTAGGGCCATCCTGAAACCACCAATGCCTGAAAAAAGGTCAATAAATGTAAATTTTTTTTCCATTGTAGCTTATTTTAATGGTGATTTGTCGAAGCTTTGTGGCGGCTCAATTTCCAAAAACTCTCTATAAATTCTTTCTCTATACTCATTGCCGAGTTTGTTCACTTCGGTTATGAACGTTTTGTAAGTTCCTTCTCCGCCAATTATATCCCAAAATTCATTGCCAATTAAAACTGATTCGTCTTTGTGCATATTGAACCACCGCATTGGGAAAGCCCACTGATAGTCTTCTTTCTTCCCGTATGGATTGTAAGGAAGTGCATAGTATGCGAAATCTACCTGTTTTGGATTCATAGCCAATAATTTAAACATTTTTTCTTTGCTTACTTTGGTTTGATCGCTATTCGGTAATGGCCCCTTTAATTCGAAAGCATATTTTGTATTGGTTTCTTTGTTCTGAATGAAGATATCACAGGTGACGCTGACAGGAATCGGTTCTCCTCCACCATTAAGTATGTATTCAAGTTCTTTTGCCCAATTAGGTTTCACCTTCTCGGCATCTTTTGTATTATGTTCCAAATTGTTCAAAGTTTCTTGAATCCTTCTTAAACTCTCCGTACCAACTGTGCCAGTAACGCTTTTTCTCATTGAGCAATATCCGTGCGTTTCTTGTGCGACAACCTGTGCCAATTTTTCCCAAACGCCACCGAATGGCGTTACAAATCTTCTTTCAAAATGGGAACCTTTGAATATTTCATCGGGAACTAATGCAGCATAAAGGGGTTTTGAAGCGTGGTGTTTCTCTTTTATAAATGGGTCAGATAAGAGTACTTTGTTCATAACCCTGTCCATCATAGTCGAAACTACGTTTTTTATGGCTTCTTCAACTCTTTTATTATTAGGCATATTTGATAGGATTGTCTTACAGCAAACGTACTAAATTCAACAAAGAGATTCCAGGGCTTTGGAAATATTGAGCGTCGAAATTCTCAGCGCTCATAACTCATCACTCATAACTCATCACTATCCAACGAGTTCTCTTGCCGTCGCCAATGCCGAATCACTCGGTGGATTCCCGCTCAGCATCACCGCAATGGATCGAATCCTGTCTTCGGGTTCCAACAAACGGATATTGGTGATGGTCCGGTTGTCGGCCACTTTTTTGTAAACAAAGTAATGCGCATCTGCCCGGGCGGCAATTTGCGGGGTATGGGTAATACTGACCACTTGGTGACGTGCACTCAATTCTTTGAGAATCAAACCCATTTTTAAAGAAACGTCGCCGCTGATACCGGAGTCGATTTCGTCAAAAATGAGGGTGGGCAGCGGAATGGCATCGGCTACCAGGCTCTTGGTGCAGAGCGTGAGTCGCGAGAGTTCGCCCCCTGAAGCGACATCTTTGATGGGCAAATAGCGCGAACCGATGTTGCTGGCAAAAAGGAATTGCACATCATCGGTGCCAGTAGGGGAGAGGTTGGGGAGGTCCGCAATATCGACCCGCAAGCGGGCATGGGTCATGGAAAGCTGGTGCAGCATTCCATGCACTTTTTCCTCAAATGCTGCCGGAATGCTGCGGCGGCGCTTGCTCAAGGTAGCAGCAAGGCTTCTGAGCTGTTTCTCTTGTGCTGTGAGGGCTTTTTCCAGGCGGGCGATTTCGCCACCCAGATCCGTGAATCCTGCTGTCTGTGCCGCTAAGCTTGCTTGAACTTGCAGCAGTTCCGGTATGGAAACCACGCCGTGCTTTTTCTGTAGCTTGTACAATACATTCAAACGTTCCTGCACTTCGTTGATGCGTTCCGGGTCATGCTCTGTTAATTCTGAAATACGATCAAAATCCTTGGCAATCTCCTGTAAATCAACGATCAAGGAATCCATGCGCTCGCTCATAGACGCGAGCTCTGGTGTCAGTTTGCGCGTAGGTGCCAGGCTGCGCGCAATTTCCTGCAACTGGCCTGTAATGTTTTGTTCTGCGTCAGCGATATAGGAATAGGCCATAGTATAGGAGCGCTTGATCTCCTCTGCATTGCTCAAGCGGGAAAGTTCGGATTCAAGCATTTCTTGCTCGCCTGCCACTGGTGCCGCCAGCAGCAATTCATCCAATTGAAAACGCAAAAACTCCATCTCTTTGGCGCCGTTTTCACTGCGGGAAATGAGTTCGGCAAGCTTTTTTCGATCGGCCGCATAGGTTTTGTACCCGATTTGGTATTCTTTTAGCAAGGTACTGTTGTCTGCCAACGCATCAATCATCCGCAATTGAAAATTGACGTTGTGGATATCGAGTAAGTCAAACTGCTGGTGCAGGTCAATCAGTGATTCGGTGAGGCGCTGCAGCACCTGGTTGTTTACGGGGGTATCATTTACAAAAGCC
>JBBRWA010000212.1:0-10922 GCA_038246345.1 Chitinophagales bacterium | reverse complement strand
TTATGTCACACCGGCCAATTATTCTTACGGCACCATGGGCGGCTATCTTACCTACGACCAGATGATGGCGGAATTGGACAAGATGCGCAACCTGTATCCCAACCTGATTGCTGTCAGGAATGTCACCAGCGATACCATTTTATCTTGGGATGGCAACCCGATTTACAATGTGAAAATTTCCGACAACCCGGATGTGGACGAAGCCGAGCGCAAGGTGCTGTACACCGCGCTGCACCACGCACGCGAGCCCAACAGCGCCTCCCAATTGATTTTTTACATGTGGTATCTACTGGAGAATTATGACACACGCCCTGATATTCAGGCAATTGTGAATAATCTGGAGCTGTACTTCGTGCCTTGCATCAACGTGGATGGCTACAAATACAATGAATTGACCAATCCAAACGGGGGCGGGTTCTGGCGTAAGAACCGCCGCAACAATGGTGGCGGTGTTTTTGGTGTCGATTTAAACCGCAACTACGGTCACTTTTGGGGCGATTTTGGAGGCTCTTCTCCGGATTCTACCTCGGCGATTTACCGCGGCCCCTCGGCATTTTCAGAACCGGAATCCCGCACCATGCGCGATTTCTGTCGGAAACACGATTTTCTTTTTGTCTATAATTACCATACACATGGTAACCTGCTGATCTATCCCTGGGCCTACAGCGATAGTCCGGCCGATTCGGCATTTATCAAGTATGGAGCGCATTTTACCCAGGAAAACCATTACCGCTATGGCACCACGACGGAAACGGTGGGCTACAATGTAAACGGCAGCTCCGACGATTGGATGTACGCGGAAACTGGGGCCTATTCCTTTACCCCGGAAGTAGGTAAAACGGGATTTTGGCCGACGCCAGGTGAAATAGACATGTTGAACAAAGAAAATCTTTGGCAGAACCTTACAATGGCCTATTCGGCGCTTCGCTATGGCACTTCCAAAGACATCGGTGCTGAAAAACTATATGGCAAAAATGGCAATATCGAGATTGAATTTATGCGCTATGGCCTGTTGGATGGCCCTGTAAATGTTTCATTGAGCCCTTTTTCAAGTAATATCAGCTCGGTAGCGCAATCGACAGCCTTTAACTTGGCAAACCTAGAGAAATCAGTTCAAGCCTTCTCATACCAACTTGATGCGAATACGCAAACGGGTGAATCTGTGGTGTTTTTATTGAAGACAGACAATGGATTGTGGGTAAAAACAGATACCCTGCGCAAAACATTCGGCGGCAATTTTGTGCTAACACCCGGCATTGCTTTTCAAGACGAACTGAACAACTTTGCCAATTGGAGCGGTGAATGGGCGATCACGGGCGAAACCTTTCATTCCCCTTCAACCTGCATGACCGACTCACCTGATACAGATTACCTGCCGAATACCTATACCAGCTGTCTCTTAACATCTGGTGCCATTATTCCGGCCAACGCCATCAACGCCAACTTGCGCTTTTTTGCCAAATGGGATATCGAACCAAACTGGGATTATGTTCAAGTAATCGGCACGGGTCAAAACAATTTTTCAGCGCCGCTCTGCGGCCTGTATACCAATACGGGCATTAACGTACAAGCGGATGGCCCCATTTTCGACGGGGTTCAAGGTGACTGGGTGGAGGAATGCATGGATATTTCAGCGTTTATTGGGCAAACGCCCATCATCAGTTTTCATTTAGGCGCTGATGGCGAGGTTCAAGGCGATGGCTTTTACTTCGATGATATTCGGATAGAATATACCTCGGCAACTTCCGGTACACACACAATTGGTTTGTCAAATTTTCAGCTTTTGCAAAATGAGCCAAACCCCAGCTCAAGTCATACGCTCATTCAGTGGGAAAGCCAAAATGAATCAATGGGATCCAATGCTAATTTGTTGGTATTCAATTCCTTGGGCGAGTTGGTTGTAGAGCATTCCGTGAACCTTCGTACCCAAAAGAGCATTAATATAGATACCAAAAAACTGATGCCAGGTGTTTACAGCTACCTTTTACGTGCGGAGCATGGCCAATCAAAAACCATGAAAATGTCGGTGCTGCGATAATTTGACAGGTGTATCTTCGCGCCATGAATCAGAAAATTGAAAAATGGGTGTTGGGCGGCATCGCTGTCGCTTTTGGCCTTTATGTCGTGCTGCGTGCCTGGATATTGCCCGTCACCGTAGATGAGGCAGCCACTGCCATCAACCACGTGCCCAGGGTGGTGTTTGATACGCTTTTTTATCAGAAGGAGGCGAATCCAAACAACCACATCCTGAATACCCTCTTGATAAAGATATGCACGGGTATTTTTGGTTGGCACCATTTTGTATTGCGGCTGCCCGTGATGTTTGGGGCCTTTTTCTACGCCTGGGCTTCCGTGCATTTGGTGCGGAAAATTGCTGAAAATACTTACGTCCGGGTTTTTGCACTGCTCCTGCTATTTGGCAATCCCTACTTGTTGGAGTTCTTTTCATTGGCTAGGGGATATGGTTTGGCTGCCGGATTGATGACGGCAGCCTTGTGGCATGCCTGGTGTTTTTTGGAATCGAATGAATCAAAAAGCTTGCGCCTGGCCATGATTTTTGGCGGGTTGGCCGTGTACGCAAATTTTACCTTGCTGATATTTTTTGCCCCTTTTGCCTTCCTGCTACTACTTGCTTCCTGGCAATTAAATCCCACTTTGCTTGCGTTTTGGAAACAATCGAAACCCGGCTTGATCACCTTTGGCGTTTTTACGCTGCTGTGGATAGCACCCCTGAAAAACCTTAGCAAGGATTCTGAAATTGTGAACTGGAATGATTTGGGAAGCTATTTTGACTCAATCCAACGGACAATCAGGTCGGCAATCCATGCCAATGCCTATTTGGGAACCTCTTCGGATATTTTCTTAACCTGGCTGGCAATATTGGGAACTTTCGCTGTTGGTGGCATTGCCATTTTAAAATGCTGGAAAAACAAGTTTCAGCTTGGTACCGACCCGCGTATTTTCCTGGTATTGTTGATATTAGGCGCAGCGGTGACCAACGTTGCGCAAGTTTACCTTACAAAAACGCCTTATTTGCAGTCAAGGCTAGCCCTGTTCTACTGGCCTTTGTTTGCCCTGTCGCTTGCTGTGGGCACCGCATGGGTATATGAGCGCTTTGGGTTGAAAAAATCCTGGTTTGTGATGGCGCCGCTCTTGCTTATTTTGCTGATTAACAACGTCCGGACCCTCAATTTGTACAATTCTTTTGAATGGTATCATGACAGTGATACTTTTACCGTGCTGGAATTTCTGAAAAAAACAAACGTATCAGAAGGCCGTTCGGAGCCATTCTCCTTCGAAACAGAATGGTTTATGCAGAATTCATTCATTTACCACCTGGAAAAAGGCAACTACGGCTACGACAAATATGTGAAACAAGTACCTTTTCACGGTCCGCGCCCACCACAAAAAGATACAGATTTTTACTATGCCGTCAACTATGATGTGGTAAAAGATGTTTTAGATGTGTATGATATCGTACTGCGGGTTCCAAACAGCAGTATGATTCTTTTGCGCAAAAAATAACATCATGCCAATTGTTCAGTTTCAGGATCTGGGTCAAATGCGGTACCGTGACGCGTGGGATTATCAAACCGGCTTGCACCGGAGCCTGGTGGCGCAGAAATTGGCCAACAAACACCTGGAAACCGGGCAGTATCCACAGGATCAGCATCTTTTATTTGTTGAACACCCACCCGTATACACCCTCGGCAAAAGCGGTTCTATGGACAACCTGCTGCTTTCAGAAGCCGAACTCCTCGAAAAAGGCATTGACTTCTTCCCCATAAACCGCGGCGGCGACATCACCTTTCACGGCCCTGGACAAATAGTTGGCTACCCGATTTTAGACTTGGATTGGTTTTTCAATGATGTACACCGTTATGTGCGGAACATTGAAGCGGTGGTTATTCGAACGGTAGGGGAATATGGCATTGAATCATTTCGGATACCAGACTATACAGGTGTTTGGGTAAATAAAAAATCGCCAGAAAAGGGGCTTGGAAAACTTTGCGCCATTGGCGTGCACATGAGCCGCTGGGTCACCTTGCACGGATGGGCCTTTAATGTGAACACCCCTTTGGAATATTTCCGCCATATTGTACCTTGTGGAATTGTGGATGAAGACAAATCAGTAACCTCACTTGCTGCGGAGCTGGGCAAATCGCTGGATATGGAGGACGTAAAAGAAAAGTTGAAGCGCCATTTTGCCGACGTATTTGAGTGCAATATCGTTTCTACACCGATCAAAACAGACATTTTATGAAGGAGAATATTGATATCCGAAAAGTGGAAGACCTTTGTTCAGCATTGCCAATGAATACTGGGTAAGTTTTTCCTTTGATGATAACCTCTACGACAAAAAATATGTATTCGTCCAGGGCGCCCTGGACGAAAGTAATTTTACCGATATTCCATTTCTCGATTACCGAGGCGCGATGATCCGATAACGGGCCAGCTTACAGCTTTTGAGACTGGATTTCAGCGGGCTAAATTTTGAAACAACCATACACGATGAACATTTCTATAGAAAAAAGATTGAACAGCCCGCTCGTACAGGCGCTTGCTGTATTGCTGATCGCTTACACCATTATGGTGATCGGATGGCTGTTCAACCGCTTCCAGCCCGAAAATTCCGATCCTTTGTTTTGCTGGTCAATTGGCGCAGCCTTCATGCTCTTTTTTGCCATGATGAACAGCGTTCTAAGTCTGCGTGCCGACAGTTTTATGAAATACTGGCAGGCTTCCATGTACAGTTATATGCTGCTTGCGTTAGGTACAGCATTGGTTGCCTGGGGCTTATCGGGTATCCCAATCAACGATGCAGGCTCGTACCGCTGGATTTATATGGTCATCTCCATCGGTTTTATTGTTTTCCTGACGATGGTGAATTTTATGAAAACCATCGTGAAGTTTGCGGAGAAGGAGGAGTGGAATGAACCGAGGAGGAAATGAGGTTGTTCGTTGCTGGTTGTTTGTTGTTCGTTCGCGTTACTCTTGGGGTTCGTGTTGGTTCTTAGAGCTTTGGAATAATAAATCTGGCGATGAATTTATGTCGTAAATACAAACGTCCTAGCATATAGACACAAGACAAAACTTAGCTAAAATCAATTGGCTAAGCAGTTGTTGAAATTTTATACCATGCTAAAAACCAAGAGATTGTGTCATTCCGAGCGAAGCGAGGAACCTGGGTTTCGATATGTAATCAGGTTCCTCGCTTCGCTCGGAATGACACATCTGCTTGATTATCAGTATGATTTAAGATTGGTTCCAGCCTAATCTAAAATGTGTGCATACGCTAGGTACAAATGACCGCATCCAACGAAATGCCATTTTGGCTAAATTCCAGCACATAAACCAAACGCTCGGAAACGAGCAATTATCAACAAACAACTATCAACGAAGTTACATGAAATATCTAAGCATCATTCTCGCCATTGCAGCGTGCAACAGCACTGACATAAAAAACAATACCGCATCATCTACCGCCACGGCAGCACAAACCACGGAAATCAAGTCAGATTCCATCGTGCCAGCAGCTTACGCTGACGGCAAAATAATCCTCGTCACAAAAACGGAGGAAGCCTGGAAAAAGCAGTTGACGGAGAAGGAATACTATGTGCTGCGCCAGGAAGGCACCGAACGAGCTTTTACAGGAGACTTCTTGGACAACCATGAAAATGGCATTTTTGTATGTGCGGGCTGTGGTTTGCCGTTGTTTTCATCTACCACCAAGTTTGAGTCCGGTACGGGTTGGCCATCATTTTGGAAGCCCATTTCGGGGGATTGTATTGCCGATAAAACAGACAGCAGCATGGGCATGGACCGTCAGGAAGTGGAATGCGCGCGCTGTGGCGGTCACCAGGGCCACGTTTTTACAGACGGGCCTCCGCCAACGGGGTTGCGGTATTGTATCAATTCAGTGTCTTTGAATTTTGTGAAGCAATAGCGGAAGGAGGCACTGTAACTTTTTTACACATGACAGCCTAGCGGGCATTCCAGCCCGCTAGGCTGTCGTGTGTAAAAAGGGTAGTATTGGAAGGTGTGTTACCGGAACCAATCCGATCAAAGTTCGTCAACAACAAGAAGCAATATTTTTTAACTTTGCAACCTGCTCTTAGATGAAAATTACTCAAAAAAATGAAAAAGAATCAAATTTCAAAAAAAGTATACAGCCTTATTTCCGAAGGTGAAATTAAAGAAGCGCTTTTGTTGCTAGCAATATATGTTGAAGGGATAGATAAAAAAATTGAAAATGATATAAGCATTCTGATTGTTTTCTATAATAAAAATTCAAGAGACATCTCCAATGGCCTAATTTCACAGGAAGAATGTGATATGGCCAATGCCAAATTGATTGATCAGATTAATCGAATACTGGAAAGCGTTCCTGAAGACGGAAATGCTGTTGTTAGCAGTAGCGAATCAGACTCTAATGTCGAAAAAGGTCTTTTTATAGATGAAACAGAAAACGAAGGTGGACTGGAATCGACCTCAACAAAACAAGTGAAAGCAGTTGGGGCCAAATTTGTACATTACAAGGTGTTTTACGGCACAAACAGACTCCCATCAACGACGGAGAACAGCACCCTCAAATATAAAATGGGTAGAGACAAAAAACTCAACCTCGGGCTGTGTGCGGTAAGTATTCCGCTATCCCATACACTCGGCAAGATTGAGCGGCCGAACTGGTTTGGTAAGTTATTTTTTAGGGAAAGCCCTGAAAAACATTTTACCATCCTCCGTAATGAAAAATTGGAGGAATCATTATTTATCGAGCTGATGAAGCAAAAGCTTGAAAGCGCTGATGACAAGGATGTTTTATTGTTCATTCATGGTTTCAACGTCAAATTTGATGAAGCCATGATGCGGGCGGCACAATTAGGCTATGATTTAAATTTTAAAGGCGCAGTTACAGCGTTTTCTTGGCCTTCATTTGGAACAATTGGTGGGTATATTGCCGATATTGAAAGCGCCAATCTATCTTCCAAGTATTTAAGTGCTTTCATTAAAACACTGATCGCTGAGGTAAATCCAAATAAATTGTTCATCATTGCCCACAGTATGGGGAATGTCGTATTAACAGCTTCATTGAAGGAATTACGCAATGAAGGGGTTTATCCCAACGCCCTGTTCAATCAGATAATTTTAGCGGCCCCGGATCTTGACAAAGATATTTTCCTAGATCAAATTATGCCAGCGATAAGAAGCAATTCAAGTTTAACACTGTATGCCTCAGATAAAGACAATGCGTTAATAGCGGCCCAAAAAATTAGAAAAGGGTATAGCAGACTGGGGGAAGGAGGAAATAATTTGGTCATTGTAGATGGCCTTGATTCCGTAGACGCATCCAGCATTGATACAAGTTTGTTAGGCCATGGTTACTTTTCTGACACGAAATCACTAATAAATGATATTCACAGTGTCTTGGTGGGTTTGCGACCTGATAAGAGAATACTTGAAGCGAAAAGTAAAGTAATTGATGGTGTTTCAAAATCGTATTGGTTGCTGAGAAATGAATGAAAGCGGAATCTCTCTTGCGCTGTTTTGATATCTATCCCTACCAATTAAAAAACGGTAACACCCGCCTCCCAGAACGATTTATCAGCCCAATTTGAAACCCGTCCAACTCTTTAGCCGAGTTGAATAGCCCAATTTGAACACCATTTACTTTTCGGGCAATGTTCACGGCACCTGCGATTTGAAAGCCATTTACCTCCTTGGCGCGATTCACGGCGCCAGCCATTTGGATACCATTTACTTTTTGGCTGTTATTCACTGCACCGGCTACTTGAACCCCTTCAATTTGTTTGGCATTGTTAACAGCGCCCGCAATTTGGCACACGGACACACCATTGCGCGCGTGGTTCACCGCACCCGCAATCTGGATATTGGTGCCCATCAGCACGCGGGCATAATTCGTGCCGCCGGCTAATTGTATGCCACTCAGGGTGTCAGAAACTCGGTTGTAAAGTCCTGCAACTTGTGCCCCATCGGCATTCCCCCGCATCTCATTGAACATGCCTGCCATCTGCACGCCGCTCATTTCCTGGCGGGTGAAATTTCCAATGCCCGCGACTTCCAGTATTCGGGTGCCGCAGAAGCTGCCAGCCAGCAAATTAATGGACCAATCATTGACAACTTTTCCGCTCAGGTTGTGGTTGCTGCCAATTTTCGGCAATACCGAGAATTGAAAAACGCGGTGTAGGGAATCCGGCACATTCACGGCATTCCATTTTTCCAAAGAAGCTTTAAAGAATTCTGATGCTTTTGAAGTGGCGATATCCACCGTTTTCTCCAGGTTAAAGGGTGTTCGAACTGGTGTCGAATCGTACTGCAACGCTATCTGTTGCAAACGCGGGCTTTCAGCTGTTATCGAAAAAACGGTATCCTGATAGTTCAGTCGCGTCACCGCAATTTCTGTGGCACTTTTTACTTTTAGCGCATAATAACCACTTTCGTCAGTGGTGGTGGCGCGCAAGGTCTTGCGATCATACACCGTGGCATTGGCAATGCGTTCGCCCGTTTTCGGGTCTTTGATAAACCCGTAGATTTCGTTGGATTGACTTTTGCGCTTTTTCAGGATCAGGTAATTGCCATTGGACTTGAAGTCGTAGCCTTCGCCCAGGATCTCGTACAAGGTTTCACGAACGGTCCATTTGTTGGTTACCAGCGATATCTTTTTGCCGCCATCGATGATATTGGCATTGTAAGACCATTGGAAACCACCTTTTTGGGCCACTTCGGCCAGCGCTTCCTTCAGGGACGTTTGCTGGAATCGCACCGTGATGTAGCGTTCTAGAACATCATTTGCCCGCACCTGCGGACTGATGAATAACAGCAGGAAAAATAGTTTTATCGAAGTTCGGAGCATCGTTTTTTAATTTTCACGGCAACCTTGCCCATCCAGAATGATCGCGTCTGGCTTGCGTTCGATACTCAGCGAGAATGATTCTGCAATTATTTCAAGTATTTGATCGAGCGCCAGGTTGTCAAATCGGGTATTGAGCGGACAATTAGATAAGTTGTTGTTTTTTAAAATGATGTTAACCCCATAAGCGCTGTTGAGCTGTTTGACAACTGTTTCCAAGGGTGTGGCATCAAAGGTAAATATGCGGGTCTTATAGGCAAGTACATTTGGGTTAGGTTGCAGCAGGCGGGTTATTTTTTTGCTTGAAATATCGTACACGGCTTGCTGCCCAGCTGTTAGCAATTCGCTTTGGGTCGCTGTGCGGAGCCTTACTTTTCCGCTTGTTACGCTGACCGTTACCGAGTTTGAATTTGCTTGGTTCTGCACATTGAATTCGGTGCCGACAACACTAATTTCCAACTGTTCGGCTTCTACGACGAATGGCCGGACAGTATCGTGGGCTACGTGGAAATACGCTTCTCCCGTCAGGCGCATCCGGCGTTCTTTTCGGTTGAAATTATCGGCAATGCGCAGGCCAGAATTGCGGTTGAGCACCACGACTGAGCCGTCTGTTAAGGTATCTGTCAGGGTTGCATTATTGCTGGCGATGTTGGACTGGGGTAGGGTAGTGGGCTTTTGTATAAACCAGATAGCAACGGATACCAGCACTAAAACTGCTGCGATGCGCATCAAGTTAGGAAAGCTGCGAGCGCTAAAACGCGTAGCAGGTTGCTGCTGTGTCTGTGTCTTTACTTTTTGAAGGGCAGCTTCGGTATCGACTTCCCAAGCCTTACCAACACGCGCTTGCGGTGCTTGTTCCCAAAGGCGCTCCAAGTCCTCAAAATAGGTCCTGTTTCCTGCCGAATCGGAAAGCCAGCCTTCAATGGCGTGTTGCTCTTCCGCGTTGGCTTCGCCCGCCAATTTTTTGGCCAGTAATATATCAATATCGGAGTATTCTTCTTTCATAAGTTGTTGGTTCAAAAGAATTTAAACAACAAAGTGGCCACGATGGTCACCAAGTAATCGGCCAGTTCAGTGCGCATAATCCGCAGAGCTTTGCCCATTTGGGTTTCCACGGTTTTGATGGAAATGCCGAGTTGGTCGGCAATCTCGCGGTATTTCATGGCTTCAAAGCGGCTCAGCTCGAAAATGCGCCTGCACTCTGTTGGTAGGGTGGCCAATGCGTTTTGAATGCGTTCGCTCAATTCGCTTGCGGCACCAGGTTGATGATCGTGTTGCTGTTCCAATTGCGCAGCATGGTGGGTTTTGTAGCGCGCTTCCGTTTTGGCATCGCGGATGCGATTGAGGCCGCGGTTGTGCACCATTTTATACAAATAAGCTTTTACAGACCACTGCACGTTGAAGCTGCTGCGTTGCTCCCATAGTTTCACAAATACTTGCTGCACCAGGTCTTCCGCAGCGTCCATGTCTCCTTCGGTCAGTGAGCGGGCATAGCGACACAGGGGGGCATAATAGTTTCGAAACAAGGTGTCGAAAGCAGGTGCATCGCCCGATTGTGTGGCTAGTAATAAGGTTTGATCGTCGAGTTGTTCCAATGGCAAGTGGTTCCAGTTGTGTTGTTATTAATAAGACACCGAAGGTAGCATTCACCCTGATTTACCACAAAATATATTTTACCGCATAGCGCACATAGTTCACACAGGCGTTGCGCTTCTAGTGCCGCAACCACCAAATAAGCTATGAACCCGACTAAAATATGGCGTAATAAATAGGTGTACGTAAAATCGGCTATGTGGGCTATGTGCGCTATGTGGTAAGATATTTTTTTGTAGAGCATCAGGGTAAAAGTTTTGACCTGTGTCTCAGGGGAAACAACTCACTCATTCAACAATAATAATTAGCTATGAAAAAGATTCTTTTTGTTCCTGCACTGCTCACTGCTTTGTTTTTTACCGCTTGTGAACCCGCGCTGCGTGGCAAAGGCGACCTCACGACCGAGACCCGCGACTTAAGCAATTTCCACGCCCTTGATATTAGTACACAAGGGAGGGTA
>JBBRWA010000211.1:0-10938 GCA_038246345.1 Chitinophagales bacterium | reverse complement strand
GGAAACTACCGTTTGAATATCATCCAATACCAGTATCGCCCCAATTGGCAGCGAAGAGCCGTCGCCGCGATTGTCCCACATGGGCGCGGTGTTCAAAAACGCGCCTTTCCAAACTTGTGCGATGGCACCATTGTCGAGGTCATAAGTATACTGCAGGTTGCTTGGATGGCCTACCTGAACTGCGTGTACCACCCGCTTGCGGTTTTGGGTTTTGAAATTCAGAAAGTCTTTGTCGCCGCGCTGGCTGTTGGGCAGGCTGATGTCCATAAAAGAGCGGAACACTTTTGGAGTGGCAGCATCCAGGCCAATCGGGTCGGGCGCTTCCAGGGCCAGGGCAGAGCCCATGCTGTGCAATGCAGCGGCACTGGCGCCGGGCGCGACCACCCACAAGCCCAGGAAAGGGGGCATCCAGCCGTCCATTTTATAGGTGACAATTTCGATGCTATGCGCGCCAGCTGTAAGCCCAATATTGGCATGGCGTTGGTTGGAGGCGTGGGTCCATTGATCGGCAAGCAGTTCTTTTCCGTCAACACTAAGGATGGATTTTCCGGCTGCTTGCAAGGTAATGTGATACTTTCCTGCTTTAGGGCAATTGATGTTGCCGTTGAACATCGCAGCATAGCCGTTGTCTTTGCCAACCACTTCCCAGGTCAATTGATCCGTCGTGCCTGCCTTGTCAATTTTCTTGCCGGCATAATCATTTGGATACCTGAAATCACCATAAATCACCTTGTAGCTGAATTTTCCGGCAGTAACCTTTTCGCCGCTTTTGTCCACAATGTTGAAATTTCGAAAGGCAACAGGACCGTGGTCGCCCTGAATCATAAAGGGGCCTTTGGCGGCTTCTTGTTCGGAAACAGGGCCGCCTGTTGGCCCTGTCAATTCAAGATTTTCGTGAACAAGGGCACCGTTCAACATGACTTTCAGCAAGCGGGCATTGGCGGTTTTTTTACCAGCAGCATCGAAGCGCGGCGCTTGAAAACTGATTTCCAGGTGCTGCCAAAGGCCGGGTGCCAGGCAGGCGTTGAGGCGCGGCGCATGGCCGTCGAAAAGTTGTTCGTTCGGGTTCCAGCGCCGCCGGGCGTAAACGCCGCCGCAATCGCCAAAAGTTGGATGCTGATGCCCCCAACTATCGAGCAATTGCACTTCGTAACGCCCTTGCAAGTAGAAGCCAGAATTGGAATGTTTGGCCATCATAAAGTCGAAGGAGACATCCACATCGCCGTATTCGGAAACAGAAAGCAGGTTGTTGCGGTTTTTCGCATCAGGCAAATTGGCCAATACCCCAACGCCAGGGCTGGCTTTCATGACATCGTCTTTGTCAAGGTCGGCGGCTACATCCGCGACGATTTGCCAGTTTTTGGCCTCGCTTGTTTTCCAAAAAGAAAGATCGCGCAGCGCCAGGGTGTCCTGCCCGAAAAGGGGGCAGGACAGGAAGAAAAGTGGGAAAAATAGAATATGCTTCATATAAAAAATGGTTTCAGGTTTCAAGTTTCAAGGTTTCAAGTTTCAAGGTTTCAGGTTTCAAGGTTTCAGGTTAAGGGTTGAAAAGTTTAGTCTATGTTATTAGAAAAGCCAAAGGGGCGAACCCTTAACCTGAAACCTTGAAACCTGAAACCTGAAACCTGAAACCTTGAAACCTGAAACCTAAAACCGTTTTTACCTGAAACCCTATTTAATGGTTATTGCCGTGCCGCCCCCTGCCGCCAGCTTGATTTTTAATGTCTGCCCCTTCCGCACTTTAATTTTCCGAATGGTAACAGGGTAGGGGTTGTTTAGGTAATGCGATTTGGGGCCATCTTCATAAATGGTGGCTTCGTACACCCTTTTTTCGTCCAGGAAATCAAGTTTTACCTTGAAATTCCGGGGTGTTTCGTCGGTCATGCTGCCGAGGTACCATTCGTCGGAGCCTTTCTTTTTACGGGCTATGGTGACGTAATCGCCCACAGCGGCGTTCAGGATTTTGGTGTCGGACCAGTCGGTGGGTACGTCGCGGATGAACTGGAATACGTCGGGACGTTTTTCGTAGTTCTCCGGCAAATCGGCGGCCATTTGGAGTGGGGAATAGAGGGTGACGTATAGTGCCAGTTGTTTGGCCACTGTGGTGCGCACCCGTTCCGTTTTGCTTGTATCGAATTGATTTACTTCGAGTTGGAAAATGCCTGGGGTGTAGTCCATCGGTCCGCCGAGCAAGCGGGTAAAGATGAGCGTGAGCTCGTGGCTGGGGTCGTTGCCCTTGCTCCAGGCGTTGAATTCCATGCCGCGGGCGGCCTCCGAAGCCATGTAATTGGGCCAGGTGCGGTGTTGCCCGCTGGGGCGCACAGGCTCGTGCGCGCAAACCATGATCTGGTATTTGGCCGCTGTTTCCAGTACTCTATTGTAGTGGTTGATCATGTATTGGCCATCGTGCCATTGGCCTTTGGGCTGGATGTAGCCGACATAGCCTGTTTTGATGGCATCGAAACCGTTTGCTTTGATGTTTTCAAAGGAAGCCTTCATTTGGCGCTCGAAACTCGGAATAGCGGAGGCGGTTTCCTGGTGTACGATAATTTTCACCCCCTTTTCCTTGGCGTAGCGGCTGATTTCAGGCATGTCGTAGTCAGGAAACGGTTTTTTAAAGTCAAAAATTTCAGCCCGGGCCACGTTGAACCAGTCGTCCCAACCTTCATTCCAGCCTTCAATCAGCACGCCGGAAAAGCCGTTTTTGGCCGCGAAGTCAATGTAGTGTTTTGCGTTGGCGGTGTTGGCACCGTGCCGGGTAGAGATGGAGCCATCCTTTTCATGGTAATTCCAGCCCGACTTGCCGTTGTGCATTTCCCACCAGATACCGACGTATTTCTGGGGCTTGATCCAGGAAAGGTCGCCTTCGATTTTGCAGGGTTCATTGAGGTTGAGGATCAGGTGATTGGTCAATAGCCCAGCTGCACCGGGGCTGATGAGTATGGCGCGCCAGGGAGTGTTGAAGGGCAATTGGTTGACGGAGATGACTGCCGGGTTGGCACTTGGAATAACATGCGCTTGAAATTTTAGCGCCGCGGTACTGTCAAGATCGAGGTGCAGGGCACCATAATCGATCAGCGCCGCTTCTGCGATAGAAAGGCAAACCCCGGAGGCCGCTTGCATGGTCACGGGCGTTTGTACGGCTTTTACATTGACGATATGTTGCACAAATGGCTCGATATCAGTTAGATATTTGGTCGCATCAATCGCGCTAATCTTCGAATGGGTGTACGTGTGTTCGTTGGAATCCCAGTCGCTGGGCGCCCACCAGGTGGTCATATCTTCCTTCATCAGGAATTCCGAAATTTCCTCCAATACAGCAACCTGTTCTGCTTTTCTGAGCTCGATCAATTCGTATCGGAAAGCGACACCATCATTGTATGCCCGAAAAACGATGTTCATGCGCTGACCAGTCGCCGCTTTCAATTCGAATTTTATGCCGTTATATTCTTCCTCAATTTCGGCTACTTCGCCCCAAACGGGTTTCCAGCTTCCTTTTTTATGATCGGCACCGTCACCGATCTTGGTCATGCCCGTTGAAAGATCATGGCCTTGCAAGCGGAGCCCAAGCCTGGAATTTCCTATAATTTCTTTTCCTTGGTAGCGGACATCGTAGCTTATTTCGCCCTGGTCGTAGAATTTTAGGGTTATTTGAATCTGGGCATTGGGGGAAGAAACGGATTTAATAAATGATTGTGCCAGACCAATTTGCAGGGTCAGCAGCAGGGTTGTGAGGAGGGAAAGCAGTCTTTTTATCATTGTTAATGGAAATTGATCACCGCGCATTTTGCAAAACAAGTGCAAAGGAGGGAAAACTGGACAACATTCACAACCATTCGGTCATTTCAATACCAATGGCGTTAAATTCAAGCAACTTTTCACCTACTTTTATCGCCATTCTGCTGGCCAACAATTGAACGCGCCATCGATCCGAACAAAACCTTGGGCGAAGTGCAACATTGGTCATACCTTATTTTATCTCCAAGACTAGTCATTTCGAGCCCCAGGCGAGAAACCTACACAAGCCAAACTTTATTTCGATTTTCTTGGCGAAGACCTTCCAGGTTTTTAAAACCTGAAAGGTGTAGCGCTCGAATAGAATTAAATTGGGAGTTCTTAATAATTCGTGATGACGCATGTTTTTGCCTTCTAACTCGAACTTTATGCATTTGAAAAAGAAATTTACCATAATCCAAAGCGCCGTAATGGCTGCAGTTTTATGCTCCTCCAGCGCACTATTTGCTCAAATCGACAACCAGGTCCTTGACGAAAATATCATAACGGTCCAACTTAATTTGGCCAGTTCCCAGTTATCACTTCCGATCGTCAACCTTCAATCGGGCAGCGGAATTTTGGTGCTACAATTCGACCACCTCGGCGATGAACTGCGGGATTACTCCTACACCATCGTGCATTGCAACAGCGACTGGAAGCCCTCCCAACTTGATGATAACGAATACATTGACGGATTTACAAACGACCGAATAACGAACATAAATATTTCCTTCAATACCCTCATGCCGTATACGCACTATATGGTAGGGCTACCCAATCGAAACATGCGCTGGATGCTTTCCGGCAATTATATCCTAAAAGTATTTGATGAAGACGACAATGATCGGGTGGTGATTACCCGGCGTTTTATGGTCGTGGAGCCGCAATGGCGCATCGCTGCGGAATTTGTGCGCACCGTGAAAGTGGAGAAGCTCGATACCTGGCATGAGATTGATTTTTCGGTTGATCCCAAAGGCGCGCGCATTAACAATGTCCAGAATGATGTGAAAGCCTTTATTCTTCAAAACGGTCGTTGGGATAATGCCATTGGCCCCTTAAAGCCCTTCATCGAACGCCGTGGATCGCTCTCCTACGATTATCAGGATGTAGTGGCCTTTCCGGCCGGTAAGGAGTTCCGTTTTTTTGATATCCGCACCTTTGATTACCGGGGTGATAGGGTAAAAATTATCACAGAAAACCAAGATTATTTCGAAGTCACGCTGCTTACGGACGAATCACGCAACGGTCGTCCGGTTACTTTTTTGCCGGATGCAAACGGGCGGTTTGTCATTGATAACCAGAATTTTAACCAGACACTGCTGCAATGCGATTATGCCAACGTGTTATTTTCGATCAGCCAAAATTTGCCACTGGATGATGCCGATGTGTATGTGTTTGGGGAGTTGAGCGATTGGCAGCTGAAGCCGGAATTCAAAATGAGTTACAGCGAGGAAGCACACATGTACTATCTCGATGCTTTTTTGAAACAGGGCTATTACAACTATCAATACATGGTGGTGGATACCAAGACAGGGAAGCCCGATGTGGATGGCTTTGAAGGCAACTGGTATGAAACGGGGAATCAATACACGATACTGATGTATTTCCGGCCTTTTGCGGCCAGGTATGATCGATTGATGGGGGCGGTGACGCTGGATAGTTCGCGGCGTTAAGCAAACAAGGTAAATTCCACAATTTCACAAATAATATGCCCCAGCAAAATATGCGCCTCCTGTATGCGGGGTGTATCCGTGCTCGGCACATTGAGCAGCAGGTCGCAACTTGCTTTCATTTTGCCACCATTTTCGCCTGTAAAGCCAATCACAGTCATACCTTTTGAACTGGCCATTTCAATCGCTTTTAAAATATTGCCGGAGTTGCCAGAAGTACTAATGGCCACCAAAACATCGCCGGGCCGACCGGCGGCTTGCACCATGCGGGAAAAAACCATGTCGTAGCCATAGTCGTTGGCCACAGCCGTAACGTAGGAGGAATTGACATGCAGCGCCTCCGCATAGAGCGGCGGTCTATCGGTATAGAAGCGCCCTGAAAGCTCCGCCGCGATGTGTTGCGCGTCGGCAGCGCTGCCGCCATTGCCGCAAAAAAGTGCTTTTCCACCAGCTTGAAACGTTTCAACCAATATTTGAGCAGCTTCTGCTATTTTTGCCTGAAATGCCGCGTCGTCCAACATCGCTTGTTTGGTGCTGATGGATTCTCGGATGGATTTTATTATTAAATCATTCATTGTCAACATGTTGCTATTTTAGCTTGTGGGAAGTTCCGAACAATTGCACATTTTTGCACCCTATTGTTTTCCAGAACCGAAAAAATACCCGAAAGTTGTCCCGATATGATACAAACTGAACGACTATTCTTGGTTACCGCTGATTTGCCCAAACTGGAAGCCATCGTTTCAGAAGATTGGCCTGCCCTTTCTGCCTTACTTGGCGGCGTGGATATTGCGCAACATTGGCTTCATTTTCCCGAAGCCATGATCTGGATGCGCGATTATTTGCGCGAAAACGAAGCAGAACTGGGTTGGTGGAATTATTTGGTCATTCACCGCCGCGACGTGCGGCTTATCGGCACCTGCGGCTACAAAGGTTCGCCTGATTTTCACGGTGAAGTGGAGATCGGCTACGAAATAGCGGATGCCTACCAAGGCCAGGGACTCGCCACCGAAACAGCGCGCGCCCTAGTAGAATATGCCTTCAAATTTGAAGACGTAAAATGCGTCACGGCCAACACCCTCGCCGAAAAAAACGCCTCCAACCACCTGCTCGAAAAGCTGGGGTTTCAATTCGTGGGAGAGGAAATTGATATTGAAGATGGGAAAGTTTGGAGCTTCCAGCTCCCAAAGGTTTCAGGTTTCAAAGGGTTTCAGGTTTCAGGTTAAGGGTTCATCCTCTTGGCCTATGTTATTAAGGTAGGCTAAGCAAAAAGAACCCTTAACCTGAAACCTGAAACCCTTTGAAACCGGAAACCCCCATTAAAGCATAGGTACGTACAGCTCCCCATTCAACACATTCCGCGACACCACCATGCGCTGAATCTCCGAAGTGCCTTCATAAATCTGTGTGATTTTGGCATCGCGCATCAGGCGTTCCACATGATATTCTTTTACAAATCCGTAGCCGCCGTGAATCTGAACGGCTTCCACGGTATGTTTCATGGCTGTTTCCGAGGCAAAAAGTTTGGCCATGGCAGCGGCTTGGTCGAAGTTTTCGTGCTTGTCTTTGAGGTAGGCAGCGCGGTGCACGAGCAAGCGGGCGGCTTCGATGTCGGTCGCCATGTCTGCAATTTTAAACGCAATGGCTTGGTGCTGGGCGATGGGTTTGCCAAAGGCGTTGCGTTCTTTGGCGTAAGCTACCGACAGTTCATAAGCGCCTGCTGCTATGCCCAATGCTTGTGCGGCAATGCCGATGCGGCCGCCGGAGAGGGTTTTCATGGCAAATTTGAAGCCGAAACCATCTTCGCCCATGCGGTTTTCTTTGGGCACGATTACATCCGAATACATGATGGATGTGGTGTCGGAAGCGCGGATACCGAGTTTGTCTTCTTTGGCGCCAACGGCGATGCCTTTTGAGTCAGCTTCCACGATCAGGCAATTGATGCCGCGGTGGCCTTTGTCAACGTCGGTTTGGGCCATTACCAGGTGCAATTTGGACGTTGCGCCGTTGGTGATCCAGTTTTTGGTGCCGCTGAGCAGGTAGTGGTCGCCCATGTCAATGGCGGTGGTGCGTTGGCTGGTGGCGTCGCTGCCAGCTTCCGGCTCGGAAAGGCAGAAGGAGCCGATCCATTCTCCGGAGGCGAGTTTAGGCAGGTATTTGCGTTTTTGAGCTTCATTACCAAAAGTTTCAATACCCCAGCAAACCAGCGAGTTATTGACCGACATGATAACGGAACAGGAGCTGTCTACTTTGGAAATTTCTTCCATGGCCAGGACGTATGAAATGGCATCCATTCCGCCGCCGCCGTATTCAGGTGAAACCATCATGCCGAGGAACCCGAGTTCCCCCATCATTTTTACTTGTTCGGTCGGGTACATCGCCTTGGAATCGCGTTCGATTACGCCAGGCTTGAGTTCGTTTTGTGCAAAATCTCGTGCCGCTTGTTGAACGGCCAGGTGCTCTTCAGTCAGGTGAAACATATCTTGAAAGTGGTGGTTGTGGCGGCAAAGGTAATACGAAAAGTAGTACTTTAGCACTTCCATTTAAGGGTAGAATGTGCCCTTTTTATCTTCCTCTGTTATTATTTTTCTAATGAAAAAGTTTTTGCTACCGCTCGCGCTCCTTTTACCCTCCTTGTTTTTTGCTCAAAGTCTATGGCTTGACGTGCCACAATCCAGCATACCTGCCAGTGGGGAACGCCGCATTGTACCGGAACTGTACAGAACGGTTAAGATAGACCTTGGGAAATTGCAGCCCCTGCTCGCAGCAGCGCCCCTGCGTTTCAGCCCGGAGGCCTCTGGCAATACCTTGACCATTGAACTTCCCACACCCGATGGCCGCACGAGCCGCTTCCTGCTCACGGAATCGCCCACTATGGCACCTGATTTACAGGTACTGCATCCAGAAACGAGATGCTATACGGGTACGGGCATAGATGACCCGACAGCAGTGCTTAAGTGCGACCTCACACCGCACGGCTTCCATGCTCAGGTACTCAGGAGCAAAAAAGGTGACTGGTTTATGGATCCTTACAGCGTCGGGGATCGGGAGCATTACACGGTTTATTTTAAAAGGGACTACCTCCTTCCTGCCAATAAAAGCTGGGATTGCCTGGTGAATGATGATAGCCAAGTGCCGAAAGAAAAGGAACCTTCTCCTGATTTTCAAGGTGATTGTAAATTACGGCAATACGCGCTCGCGCTGGCCTGTACGGGTGAGTACGCGGGGTTTCACGGTGGCACTACTGCGCTTGCCGGAGCGGCGATGAATACCAGCCTGAACCGGGTGAATGGCGTTTACGAAATTGATTTCGCGGTAACGATGATTTTGGTGGCCAATAACGATAACCTCATTTATCTGAATGGTGCTACCGACCCTTACACCAACAACAATGGCTCTGACATGCTTAACGAAAATCAAACGAATTGTAACGCCGTTATTGGCAATGCAAACTATGATATTGGCCACGTTTTCAGTACGGGTGGCGGCGGAGTCGCCGTTTTGGGATGCGTTTGCATTAACACCAACAAAGCAAAGGGGGTTACTGGAGGTTCTTCGCCCGTGGGAGATCCATTCGACATCGACTATGTAGCACATGAGATGGGTCATCAATTTGCGGGTTCCCATACCTTCAATGGCACTGCGGGCTCCTGTAACGGGAATGGTTCATCCTCCTCTGCTTATGAGCCAGGGAGTGGGTCCACCATCATGGCTTATGCGGGCATTTGTGGCAGCCAGGATGTTCAAAATAACAGCGATGCTTATTTTCATGCACGAACCCTCCAACAAACGGGTGCATTTGTGACTGGCAGCGGCCACACATGCGATACAGAGATCGTCACGGGAAATTCCAAGCCTGTGGCCAATGCCGGAAATGATTATGCCATTCCCAAATCAACACCATTTGTACTGACTGGGGTTGGCACCGATCCGAACGGCGATCCCATTACCTTCTGCTGGGAACAGTATGACAACCAAAGCTCTACGCAACCGCCTGTCTCTACGAGTACCGTAGGGCCCAACTTCCGCTCTATTACGCCAACTCCTGACCCGCAGCGCTATTTTCCTTCCTTGCCGGATGTGATTAACAACAACAATCCAACTTGGGAAGTACTGTCGAGCGTGGCCCGTTCAATGAATTTCCGCCTTTCAGTACGAGACAACTACGGCGGGGCGGGCTGTACCCATGAGGATAACATGTTGCTTACTGTTGCCGCTTCCGGCCCATTTCAAGTCACGGCACCCAATACTGGCCTCACCTGGGCCGGAAACTCCACCCAAACCGTCACCTGGAATGTGAATGGCACCACCGGATCTCCGGTAAGTTGTGCCAATGTAGAAATCTCACTGTCTACCGATGGGGGCTACAGCTATCCAACCATTATCCTGGCCAGTACCCCCAACGATGGCACCCAAAGTATTACGGTGCCAAACATACCTTCCACCACTTGCCGCATCAAAATAGCCGGCGTTGGCAATGTTTTCTACGATATTTCAAATGTAAACTTCACCATCACCTTTTCGCTGCCTGTGGAGTTGATGGCATTCAATGCAGGTCTGAAAGACAAAACTACCGCTGCCTTGACCTGGTCAACAGCCACAGAAAAGGATAACAAGGGATTTGAAATAGAACAAGCCCGCACCAACAGCTCGGGTCATTTTGAATATAAGCCCATCGGTTTTGTGGCCGGACAGGGTACTTCCTCCCAGCAAAACGACTATGCCTTCGAAGTAAGAGACCTGGCGCCGGGAACGCATTATTTCCGCCTGAAACAAATGGACTTTGATGGAAAAGAAACATTTTCTCCCGTAAGTAGCCTTGAAGTGCGGCCAGTTTTCCTAGCAAAAACACGTCCGAATCCTTTCCAAAATGAACTGGAAGTCCAAATTTTTCAAGAAAAAGCAGCGGTACTCGATATGTCAATCATAAACCAATGGGGGCAGAAAACTATGCTGCTCAGTCCGCGTGAGGTGGCTTCTGGGGAGACGCAGTGGCGGTTTAGTTTGGGGAATTTGGCAGATGGTGTTTATTATTTGGTGATACAAGGGGATGGGGAAGATCGGTTGGAGCGGATAATGGTGCTGAAAAAGTAGTGGTTGTGGTCATTTAACGGCTTGGTTTTCCGACGCTTTTTAGATGGCTTTATGAACCGCCAATTTCTTGTAGGTGCTGTGTGTGCCCAGTATGAACATAGGTACGAAAGTACAAAGAACTCTTGAAGGTGCAAGTCCTTTACTGGAAGAAACCAGCGCGGAAACGAAAGAACTTGATTCGTCTGGGAGTCCCAAAGGGGAGGGCTTATGCATGTAGCAGAACGCGGAAAGGAGGCTGGGCAATTGCCCAAAGTCCGATTTGGACAACTACCATCACGCTGGAGCGACTAGGAAAACGGGGTTATTCGTGTATGAATGATTATTACGAGAAGGTAAGTCCGATGTTTAATGAACCGCTGTATCCCGATAAAGTCGGGATACAGTGGTGTGAGCGCCTCTC
>JBBRWA010000210.1:0-11011 GCA_038246345.1 Chitinophagales bacterium | reverse complement strand
GCTCGTGAGCGACATGCCCATGACCCGCGAAGGCATTAAAACGGAAGCCAGCGACAAGGTCGTGACAACCAGCTTTGCCCAAAACCATTTGAATATCGGCATCGATTCACTGAAGCAGTTGATGAACAGTGGATTGACGGTGAAGCATTTGAGATTCGAAGTTTAATTCGAAATGGGGTTACATGGTGTCACGGTTTAAAAGGTTTCATGGTTAAGGGTGCTCTTTTCTTGGGCATTCGTGGTGAGAAAAAAGAGGTTTCACGGTTAAAAGGTTTCAAAGTTAAGGGTGCTCTTTTCTTGGGCTTTTGCTGAAGGCAGCGGAGGAACACAAAAATTTCAGGTTATTATTACCTTTGAAACCCAAAGCCCCCTTACCACAAATCGCGTAAACCATGAAACTATGAAACCATTTAACCATGAAACCTTTATGAAAAACATCCGCGACTTGATCGCCCGCAACGAACTCACCCAAGCGCTGCAACAACTCCGTACCATACTCGACAACAGCCCCTTGATGGATGAAGCCGTCCTGCAAGCTGCGCGTTTTGCAGACATACGCAAACAGATACGCCAGGGGTTGGTGGGCCATGAGGAAGCGAACCTGACCCAGAACAAGATACGGGCAGGTTTGCTGGAATTATTGGGTGAAATGGAAGCCCAGCTAGAACCCCCTACCCCTGTACCCAAGGCCGCTGCCCTGCGCACAGAGTTGGATGCCGCCATTTCAGTGCTGAACAGCCAGAATGTGGTGATCGGCTCCACGATAACGGCCGGCGGGGATGTGCATATTGGCGACAAGACCAGCACGGTGCAAAACGCGGAGAAAATTTACAATATAGAGAAGATAGATAACGCCAATTTTTCCTGAGCATCCTGCGCGAAAAACCTCCCCGCTGAACGAGGTTGACCACTATTGTCGTGTTCTTACTTTCTGGAGCCTGACATGGACAGATGCAAACAGTAGAACAACTCAAGGTATGGGAAGGAAAAAACTGTGGGGTAGCAGGATTGTGCTGTTCCTTTTCCCACCTAACGTGGACGGATACTTACAGTAGGACAACTCGGGGTAAGGAAGCCAAACAAGCCTCCTCGCCAAACCAAAGTACAACCTGAAACCTGAAACCTGAAACCTTGCCAAAGTACAACCTGAAACCTGAAACCCTTTGAAACCTGAAACCGCCTTCAGAATAAACTGACATACCCCAAGTGAAACTTCGCCGCCCGAAAACTAAACGCCTGCCCAGTATCCCGCCGGCCTACGGCCACATTAATGCCGAAAATCCCCGCCTTGGTTTCAAAATTCAGGCCCGCGCCTACGCCCAGGGGGCGCAGGAACACCCGCGTGCGCTGCGTGATATTTTCGGTATAGCCCCAATCCGTAAAAGCAGCGAGGAAGGAGTTTTTGCCGATCAGGAGCCGCCATTCTGCGGTGGCGACGGCGAAACGGGTGGCTTGAAGGCTTTCCTCGTCGAAGCCGCGCAGGAGTTTGTTGCCGCCGAGGCGGTATTGTTCGTTGGCGAAGACGGGGCGGTTGGAAAAAATGCCGCCAGCGCGCAGGGCGAGTTTTATAGCGCTGCGTTCAAAAACCGGGATGTAGAATGCGCCATGGCCTTCCAGGCGGTAGCGGGTGGCGCGCTGGGTTAGGGAATCGTACAGGCTGGCAAACTGGAACTCCGGTGTGCTGGCATCGCTGAGTGATTCTATCTGGCTGTTGGGCAGCACCCTGTTGAAGCCTGCCACCGCTTTCAGGATGATGTTCCAGCCTTTGCGCGGGTTGAAGCGGTAATCGAGGCGACTGAAGGCGGTTTCGAGGCCGAAGCCGTTGTTTTTGAAATCGAGGTTGGGCGGTAGTTGGCGGCTGCTACGCACCAGAGCAGTGTCCACTTTTTGCAGGGAAGCGGATTTATTTTCCCATAAAACCCGCAAATAATCTCCGCCAGCAAGCAAATACTGCACCCCGATATCGCTTTGTGCATCCACCCAGGTGCTGTCGCGCTTGTAAATACCCAGTCGACCATCCACGCCGAAAGGGGTTCCGAACAGGTAGGGCACGCCTGCCGACACGTCGAGGCGCTGGGTTTCCGGTTGCAGGCGCTCCAGGTCGATGGAGAAGCGCTCGCCGAGGTTCAGTGCATTTTGGAAAGCAGCGCTCAGGGAACCTGTGAGCAGCAGTTTTCCGTCGGGCTTGTCGGGCTGGGGAAGGATGCCGACGATAAAATCGAAGCGGCTGGCGCGTTTTTTTTGCAGGAACAAATTGACAGTGGCCTCGCTGCCGACGAAGGAGATGGAGGGGTTGGACGTGGATTCGAGGAACAGCAGCGATTCCAGTTGCTCGCGCAGGCGCAGCACCCGCGCGCGGCTGTAGGGCATGCCAGGTTGCAGGCCCAGGTAATTGGGCAGGAAGTACTTGGGCAGCCGCACGTCGCCGTGGATTTTAATGCCTGAAAAAGAAAAATAGCGGTTGCGCTGCACTTGTAGCTGCGCCGAAACGCCGCCATCGGGTGCTATTTCAATGCTGTCGAGCCAGACAGCCGCGAAAGGGTAGCCGTTGTTTTCTGCCTGAACCAGTATGGCTTGTTCCAGCCGCAGTACGGCTTCGTAGTTAAGCGGACGCTTGTCGAACAACCGCTCGCGGTAGCCGGCAGCATTTACCCAGCGTTCGCTTTCGGGGTTGGTCACCTGCAAGGAAACCCAGCGCATGGCTGGGCCGAGGTGAAATTGGGCGCTAAGGCTGGAATCGGGCAGGTATTGCAGGCTGTCGATGGAGGCGGCTAGAAAGGACTGGCTACGGAAGTGCTGGAGGACAGCCCGACAAATGGTATCCAGCGCATCGTTGTTTTTTAAAGCAAATATGGCTATATTGCCTTGATTATCAATGTTCTTTATCTTTATGTCTTTGATGTTTTTCCAAAATAAATCCTGCTCGGAAGCTTGTACCTTTAGCACAAAAGAGCTTTGTCCGCAAAGTTGGCTGGCGAAAAGCAGCGCCAAAAGCGGTAAAACGCTTTGCTGGAAAAATAGCCGCCGAAATGAGGGACAAAAAGAAAACATACTGCAAAGGTGTGCTAAGGATGCGGGAGGTTGCCGCTGTGGTGTAAATTTGCGGGGATTAATATGGATTACTGTTTAGATAAAAATAAAAAAGCAACATGATAGGTGCCATTATAGGAGATATCGTTGGATCAAGATTTGAGAAACCTACAAATTTGATGTGAGTTGCCAAGGCTCAGTTCCTGAATCCATCATTGCGTTTTTAGAATCGGAGGATTTTGAAGATTCTATTCGAACCGCCATTTCAATTGGAGGCGATAGCGATACCATTGCTTGCATGACGGGGTCAATTGCGGAGGCATTTTATAAGGAAATCCCGACGGACATGGTTATTCAAGCAAAAGAAAGGCTGCCTGATCAGTTTATTGAAATTGTGGCGTTATTTGAAAATAAGTACCCTGCCTACCCGTGATTATTGAAGCGGTTTTATAATTGAGCATCGTGACACGCTGTTGAAAAATGTTTCACAGAACGACACCACGATACAACGGGTGATATTTGCTTGGCAGTTGTTACGGTCTTTGGTCTAAGAATTTCTGACGTTGTGCCGTTGTGTCGTCGTGTGAAACTTTTTTTTGTCAACCCAAGCCCAACGCCAACTTCAACAATCGCCAATCATGCAACCGCCAATCGTCAATTAATCTTTAGAAAGTCAAAACCCATTTGCACATGCACCTCATCCTTCGTACAACGCTAATAGCATCCCTCCTATCCTTTTCTGCCGCGCTTCAAGCCCAGGCACCTATCCCCGTTGCCGACCAAACCTTCCGCCTCGACGGTAAAACCGAATACGTATACGCCTTCGCCGAGGGAGATGCCCTAGAATTGATGGTGCAAGAGCTCACGGGCAAAAAGATCAAGTACATCGAGTTTGTACAGTTTCCCGACAACATTATTTTTCGGGCGTATGAACTGGATTCCGTGCTGACCAAATCCATCCTCGTGCCGAAGACGGGCGTGTACCTCCTTCGTTTTAATGAGGTTGGCATGAACAAAAAGGTGTGCCGTTTCACCTTGCACCGCGTTCCAGCCAGCGTTGCTACGGCCCGATTCAACACCTTTGTGCCCTGGGATATTAAGGAGTATCCCTATTTTCAAGTGATCAAACGCAGTGTGCAATCGGGTGTAAAAACCGAAATGATATCCATCAGCGGGCAGGTGACGGTATCGGCCAAGAAATTTTACCTGAGCAAGCCCGTAAATGCTTGGCAATTCACCCTGCCGCCGAATACCCGGCAATGGGCTTACCGCATTTCAGTCGGGCAGGCGGCCAACGAAGCCCGGCGGCAAGATGCACAAAAGCTGACACAGGCGTTTCAAGGCGGTTCGGCCAAACTGATGAGCGTGCAACCGCAGACCGCCCTTGCCGCTTTCGCCTTGGGCATGGCCATTGATATGACAGTTTCCAAATCGGGGGAAGACGTGGATTATGCCATCACGGACTGGGAGAATTATGAGCATTTTTCAAAAGGAGAAAATTACCAGGCCTACATGCAGCAAAGTGGCGTAAGCGTGGATGTGCAGCGGCGTTATGCGCCCCTGCAAGGCACCTATTGGTTTGCGCTAAAGAGCGACAACTGGGTAGATAATATTGATGTAACCATTGATATTGAGGCGGTTACGGAGGTTGCGCTGTTTGAGGTGGAGTTGCATTTGGAGCCTATTAAGCCCTAATTTATTGCCCAAAAGCAAACTGCACAATATTCGCCCCCATTTGCAGCGCCTTGATCCGCAATTCCTGGGGATCGTTGTGTACATCGTCCCAGCCATCGCCGAGGTCGGTTTCAAAATTGTAGTAGCAAACCAGTCGGCCTTGCCACAGCAGCCCAAAACCCTGCGCAGCCTTGCCGTCATGCTCGTGGATTTTAGGAGTTCCGTTGTTGAAGTTGTATTTCTGATGGTAAATAGGATGTGCGAATGGTAATTCGACGAACTCTAGTTCCGGGAATACCCTTTTCATGGTAGGCCGCACGAAGGGGTCGAGGCCGAAATCGTCGTTCAGGATCAAAAAGCCTCCCGCTTCCAGGTAGGCGCGCATGTTCCGGGCTTCGAGGTCGTTAAAAAGCATGTTGCCATGCCCCGTTGCATACACGATGGGATAGTTGAATATTTCTGCGCTGCCGGGTTCCACGGTGCCGTATTCCAGGTCGATGTTGGTGCGCAGGTTTTCGTTGCAGAACTTTGCGAGGTTCTTGAGGGAGTTCACGTCGTTGTACCAATCGCCACCGCCGCTGTATTTTAGTAGGGCGAATTTTATGGTCGGCGGCATCGGCGGGGCCGAAAAAGCAGTTGCTACAAGAAAGAGAAAAGACAGTATCAGGACGCGCATTTGTTGTTGTGTTTTATTGAATGGGGCACAAAAGTATAAAAGGAAGGCGTAGCTTTTTGTCATTTTCGGAATGGTATCGCCCAGCATTGTTATTTTCGCCACAAAAAACGCAGCAATGATCCGATTAATTACCTTTATAGCAGGCCTTTTTATCGCTTTTGGACAAACATCGGCCCAGTCCACCGCGTATGTATTCAATTTCGGCCCCACAGCGGGCATCCAGAAATGGGATAACTCCCAAGGCCGCGAACCAATGTTCCAGTACCACGCGTCTGTGGCCATGGAAACCATCAACAACGAGGACGATCGCGCCTCTTTTATCATGCAACTGGGTTACCACGTAAAGGGCAGCGCCACACGGTTCCGATTTTTCAACCTCAACTCAGGCTTTCCCGGCGGCACCTACACGGAAAGGTTCAAATTCAACAACTTTTCCTTGATGCTCGGCGCCAAGCAACGTTACGATTTTGGGAGCTCCGGCAAGGCAAAATATTTTTATTTCGGTGGCTTGCGCGGCGATTATACCCTCAGCACCAACATTGACAACCTGCCCAATGCCAACACCAACTGCAACCCGGCAGCCTATCCGCTCATGGGCGGTGTGCAGCGCTGGATGGTCGGCTTTTCTGTCGGCGGCGGCATGGAATTCTCCTTCGCCGAATTGGTCGGGGCACAAATTCAACTTTCCGTCAACCCAGATGTTACGCCTCAATACCGTCAAAATGCCATTCCCAATGTGATCGATATTTGTAACCCTGGAGCTATATATAACATTCCAGAGCGGCGCATCAGGAACACAACAGTGGAACTGTCGGTTGGGTTGCGGTTGTTGCGGAAGGTGATTATTGTAGAGTAAAGAAGGGGTTTCATGGTTAGAGGGTTTCATGGTTTCATGGTTTCAAGGTTTACGCGGTTGGTTCGTATGCTTGAAAAGCTTTTTCAAATTTAACAACATATCGCGTAAACCATGAAACCATGAAACCATGAAACCCCCTCTTAACCATTTTTAAATCAAATATTTATGAAAAATATAGCTTTTTTGTCCTTGCTTTCCTTGCTGGTTTTTGCCTGTGGAAAAAACGAACCCAAACAAAGTGGCCCCGGTGCGCCGGGGAACAAAGGGGTGCTGAGTGTTTCGGCAGTAGAAGCATTTATAGCCAAACCTTCGGTACTGAGCGAGCAAGTGACGGCCAGTGGCACCCTGGTGCCTGCTGAAGAAACGGAATTGCATCCGGAGGCCAGCGGGCGGGTGGTACGCATCAATTTGCCGGAAGGGCGCAGCGTGCGCAAGGGCGATTTGCTGCTCAAAATATTTGATGAAGACCTGAGAACACAACTCAAAAAGCTTGAAACACAACTCAAGCAAGCGGAAATAACCGAACAACGACTGGCAGAGCTGCTTAAGGTAAAAGGTGTCAGCCAGCAGGAATACGATCTTGCTGTACTGTCAGTTCAGACCATCGAGAGCGACATGGATTTGCACCGCATCAACATCGCTAAAACGGAGCTTCGTGCGCCGTACGACGGTATTCTTGGATTGCGGCGACTCAGCCCGGGCGCTTACGTGACCCCTGCCACCACTGTCACCACCATTCGCACCGCCAGCAACTTGAAACTCGATTTCAGTATCCCGGAGAAATACAGCAACCAGATTAAAATAGGCCAGAACCTAAACTTCACCGTGGAAGGCAGCGCGACCTCCAATGTCGCGACTGTGCTGGCCACGGAACAAAGCATCGATGCGGATTCCCGCAACCTGCTCGTACGGGCCACAGTGCGCAACAGCAAAGGCTTGCTTCCCGGCGCGTACGCTACTGTCAACTTGACACTCGGCAACAATCCAACGGCCCTATTGATCCCCAATGAAGCTATCATCCCGCAGGCCCGCGACAAAAAAGTCATCGTCAGCAAAGGCGGTAAAGCGCATTTTGTATCTGTGAAAACAGGAATTCGCCAAGCGGGCATGATTGAAATAACGGAGGGGATTCAAGCTGGCGATACGATATGCACCACGGGCATGTTGTTCCTGCGGCCAGATGCGCAGTTGACCTTTTCCAACATTCGTTGAAAAAGGGTTTCAGGGTTTCACGGTTAAAAGGTTTCATGGTTTACGCGGTTGGTTCGTAACCTTGAAAAGCTGTTTCATATTTAACAACAGATCGTGTAAACCCTGAAACCATGAAACCCCCTCTTTTATCGATAGATGGATCCCGTCTCGAGATATTCCCATACCGCATCTGGCACCATGTAGCGCACTGATTTCCCTGATTTTATGGCGTCCCGAATGTACGTCGCCGAGATGTCGAGTGGTGGTGGCTCGAAGGTTTTCACGTGCGGGTGGGTGGCGAGTTCGCCCAGATCATAGCCTGGGCGTTTGTACACGTATATTTCGTAGTCGCTCAGAATTTTCTCATAATTTTTCCACAGGTGCAGCGAGCCGAGGTTGTCGCCGCCCATGATGAGCATAAACTGGTGCTCTGGGTGTTTTTCCTTCAAAAACGCGAGGGTATCGATGGTGTACGATGGTTTTGGCAACTGAAACTCCACATCAGAAGCGCGGAGCATGGGGTTATCGCCGATGCCCAGGCGCACGAGGTGCAGGCGGTCGTGGTCGCGCGCAAGGGTTTTCTTTGGCTTTAGCGGATTCTGTGGGCTTACAACCAGCCATACCCGCTCCAGGTCCGATTCGGTTGCCATGTAATTGGCAATGATGAGGTGACCGATGTGGATGGGGTTGAAGGAGCCGAAAAAGAGACCGATTTTCATGTGTAGGAGTGTGAAGTTGGCTTTGGTCGCGAAGGTAAGCCTTTGAAGACCTTACTGACGATAAAGAAGCCGTGGACAATATCAAGAATGCATTTGAGTCTTGGGACACGGCACTCGTGCCTGTCTAGGCATCCTTTGTTGGAAGGGTTCCAAACGGATATACACCCATCAGTCCGAGTTTAGGAAGGAAATAGATAAAGGTTACTGTGGTCATTAAAATAAAAATTATAATATAACTCAACAGCCATGTTCTGCGCTGTGTTTTTCAACTAAGGATTAAACTAACAATTAATAATAAAGGTCCTGCATTTAGAATTGGATTTGTCCAGAATGCTGAAGCGTCAATCCCTGTCTGATAAAAATTAGTCAATGAAAGGGGAATATCTTTTGTCCAGTAAGGGACAAAAGAAGCCATATTAAAAAGAGTAGCTCCAAGAGGCAGGGACATAATAAGTGTCCCTAACCAAAGTGTCCAGTTAGTGATTTGATTTTTCATAATTATATTTTTTGTTTCCTACTCGTTTGGCTTTTCGGTGTCGCCCCGTTTTTTTTAAGTGGGTTCTGGTCTCCACTTTTTTTTGCAATATAATAATTATTTGTCAATCAAGAACTGTCAAAGTAAAACTTTGGTGGCTCTCGTGTCTGTCCACTGTATCGTTTTTTAAACTTGCCCATAACGTTCCTCGGCTTGGCGATGTGGCGGATTTCGAAGCACAAAACTTCAACTTTGTACTAAAGTTCAATTGAAAAACTGAACTTTATTTTAGTACTAAACCCGCCATATTGCCAAACCGATGTTAGCGGTTCGTTGTTGTTTATTTTTTCTTGTTCAGTTTATAACAGCATTGATTTTTTCCCATAATGCATTGTCAAATCCCGATACTGCAAATTGTGGATTTGCTGTATCAGAGGCTTCCCCCATTCTTATTACAATCATTTTTTTGCTAGGAATTACGTAAATGCGCTGGTCACTTGCGCCCATTGCTGCATACATATCGGCAGGTGCATTTGGTACTAGTGAGCCTTGATAAACCGTTTGCTCTGTGGGAATCATATATGTTTGTTTTCCATTTAACCACCATAAATAACCATACGATGGATTAATACTTTGAGAAGACGTTACACTTTCATTAAAAAAAGATTCATTTATTACTTGTTCTGAATTCCATTTCCCTTTGTTTAATGCTAATAAACCAAACCTTGCCATACCTCTTGTAGTACTGTGATAAATAGAAAATATTGTACCAAAATTCCAAAAACCATCCATTCCAATTTTGCTTTTCAGCTTGGTGTTAAAATATGTTTCAAAATTTTGGTTGCTTGATAGGGAAACTACATCAATTAATTTTTGAAAAACATTTCCATAAGCCCATCTCGTTCCAGCATCTGCAACATAAGTCAAATTAGGCTTTATAACCAGTTGTTTGGTGTCATCAATTCCTGAGGTCATTGTCAATAAATTTCTTACTGTAATTAAGTTTTCTTTTGGCAAAGGCATACTTGTCCATGTAGTTCCTAAATAATCTGATGCTTTATTATTCATATTTAGTAAGCCCTCTTGTTGTGCTATGCCCGTTGTAGCAGACACTAAAGTTTTTCCAGCACTGTTCCATTCCCATTCTGCAGCAGCGTTGTGCCCATTAAAATATTCTTCCATTACAATCCGCCCATTTACAAGAATCATGAACGATTTTGTGTTTTTTTGCGCCAGAAAATCTTTCAATGGTTGAATAGCATTTTGATTCCATCCCAAACTAGAAGGAGATTTGGTTTCCCAAACGTTATTAGCATTTGAAGGAAAATACATAACTTCCGTTGGAGTAACTTGGTCATCATCATTTTTACTACAACTTGCAACTGACAGAAGAAGAATCAGTAAATAAGCTAAATTTTTCATAATTATTTTATTTTAAATTTTGTTTATCATTTGACAATTTGACATTTCTTTTTGAGAAAGGTTTAAATATAAGCATTATATTATTTACAAAAGTGTCGCTTTACAATGACCGCTAACGGTTTGGCGCTTGGCGAAGGTGGCGATTTTCACCACAAATGTTGATGCGGAGAACCAAACTTTCATTAACCACAAAACTGTCTGCGGAACCCTGAACCGCCACTTTTGCCAAACGCCTGTTAGCGGTATGTGGTTCTTTCGTCATTGTTTTAATTGTCCAATTTTATTTAAAGTCTCCGTTATTTCGTCCACTCTATTTGTGCCAATAAGTATTTTTTTATTTGTTGTAAATTCAAGTTGAAGTCCTTTGTCTCCTGAAACATTATATGCTGTGCCTTTTCCTAAAAGTCCAATTCTTAAACCCCAACCACCATATTCTTTTATTGCAGAATATTGTCGAATATATGACTTTGTCAAACTGTCCCAAGTGTAATGTTTCCACTTTTTGTGAAAAGGGAAAAAGCGAACATAAATTCCGTCCTTTTTAATTTGAGTGTCAAGCCTAAAATTAATAAATAAAAGAGTTAGAAGAATTGTCAATCCTGTCGCAATTAAAAGCCCAGTGTCACTCATTGGTTTACTTCCAAATTGTTGACCTCCGAGAACTTGTTTAATAACTCCAAAGAGGAAAAGTCCATTGATTCCAAGTAGAATTAACCAAAGCCACCATTGCTTAAATCGTTGTCGTTCTTCAAATAAAATTTCGTTGTTCATTGTCTTGACTTTTTATTTTTGATTATTCGTTGTTCGGTCGTCCTACCATTACCGCTAACGGTTTGCGGCTTGGCGAAGGTGGCGATTTTTACCACAAATGTTTATACGAAGCACACAGCTCAAACTTACAAAAAATTGTCATACGAAGCACTAAACCGCCACTTTTGCCAAACCGCTGTTAGGCGTATGTGCTTCTT
>JBBRWA010000209.1:0-11021 GCA_038246345.1 Chitinophagales bacterium | reverse complement strand
CACAGACTTGCAGACAGCACGTTTCGCGTCGCAGACGCTAACGAGCGCGCTTTGGGTTTGGTTTTTGTGGTTGTTGAATCAAAATTGTCGAACACACTGCGCCAGCGGTAATCAAAAAGATGCGGCATGCAGTTTTTTCCAAAAATGTTCGTGTATTTGACTTTGCACTCACACAAATGCACCTCCAACGTGAGCGCGCTCGTGAGGGTCTGCGACCCGATACGCGGTGTCCGCAAGTCTTTGACTTGTGCTGTATCTCGCCCGTCGCTACATGTCTCGCAAGTCACAGACTTGCAGACAGCACGTTTCGCGTCGCAGACGCTAACGAGCGCGCTTTGGGTTTGGTTTTTGTGGTTGTTGAATCAAAATTGTCGAACACACTGCGCCAGCGGTTCCCAACGCGGATGAAATACGTATTTCCAGGAACCAGGTCGCCTATCCTTATGAATTCGATACCGTAATACTGTTCAACACAATACTGGTGCTGGAGCTGCATGGCCCCACATGCGCCCGAAAAGACCTCCAGGAAAAAATCCTGGTGGCCGGAAATATTGGGCATGTACACGTTAAAAACATTCAGCGAATGGGCGCTGGCTGTTGCCACAAAGCTGTACCAGACATCGTTGGCATCGGGGTAACACTGGCCAATCCCGGAAGGATCAGCCCCTACCGTCGTGCCAGCAGTAGACGTGGACAAGTCACAATTTGCCGTAATGCTTACAGGAATTGCCCCCGTACAGTCATCGTTGCTGACTTGGGCATTAACAGAAAAGGCAGCCAGCGAAAGCAGGGCTGCAAGCAAACATTTGGTGGTTGATTTCATTGTAGATGGAGTGTTAGGTTTTTTACATGAAACACAAGCTGCCTAAAATAAATTCCTTTCAAAGCAGCCTGGGTATACATAAATCGCATATAGGAAAAAAGCTTACCCTTTGCGGTAGCAAATTGTCCGATGTACCCACAAATTTGTGTGCATTTTGTGGGTGGACAATACAGAAATGACAGGCGGCGGGTTTTGGATGATAAGTGGTGGGGAAAAGATGAAATTCGGTAAAACAGTAATCTCTCGAAAAGCCCGTAAACAAAAAAGCCGCCCCAAAACCAACGTTTTGGTGCGGCATCAATCATGCTAATTTATCTTCATTATTGCTTCAAAAATCTTTTGTTGACCAGGCTTTTACCCGCTGTGCTGATTTGAATAAAATACATCCCCGCCGGCAAATTACCCACCGGCAACTCCACCGCCTGCCTTCCGGACGGAACTGCGCGAGTCACATTGCTAACTACCTGACCCAGCGCATTGACAAGGGCAAATGTCATCACTTCCGATGCCGCCATTTCCATATCCAACCAGATTGACCGCCCAGTAGTCGGGTTTGGATACAGGTTAAGAACCTGAAAACCAGACTGCTCCGGCGTTTGCGTTTTGGTAATATCAAAACAAGCCTCTGTGTCACAGCCCAGCAACGCCGTTCCGCAAAATTTGACGGAAAAGCCGTTGAAAGAAGAGAAATTCTGTACGCACAGCACGTAGGTTGAGTCTGTTTGTAAATCAACTGGCGCTAAAAAGTTGTTGTCGCCAAGATCGTTACATCCAGCATCTTCCAGGGTATCCGTTTCTCCCGGCAAAAGACCGGTGGGACCTAAACATGGGCTGCTATCAACACCAGAACTCTCACCCGCCGCCATGCAGCGCAGCAAATGTTTTTGGCTGCAATCTCCATCGCCTTGCAGCCGATACAGCACAAAATCAATGTCGTCGTTGGGCTGATTGGGCGTTATGACAAAATACAAGCTGCCCGCATGTGCTGCCTTGAATTTTATCCAGTAACTGTTTGATTCAATATTGCCCGGCGAGCCGTTTAAAAAACAAGTTGCGTCATTTAGTTCGCTATTGTCGGCACCGGGGCCTTGTACAGCGGCTATCTGCAATGGGCTCTTGTTGCAAATCAACAGGGCTGATGTGCAATCGCCGTGGGTTTGGGCGCTCATCTGGAAAAAGCAGGCAAGGCAGGCAAGGTGAATCAGGTGTTTCATAGAATTAGTTTTTATCCGAAAGGAAACCCAGACTGGTTTAGTATTGCATGAAGATACAATTGGCTATCAAATAGTTGCTTCGTATTTCAGCAGTATTGAGGTGGTTGAGGCCAGCGGCAGCGCGTTGTGCTAGTGCCGCGTCCGGCACTAGTGCCAACAACCCATGAAAAAAGCCGCTCCGAAAACATTGCGTTTCGAAACGGCTGTGGTTTAAAATTAAGGATGAATTATTATTGTTTCGCAAACTTCTCCACCACCAGTATTTCCCCTTCTGACAAAACCTGCAGCAGGTAAAAGCCATTTGGCAAATCACCCGTGTTGATGGTTTGTACGCTATCGCCCTTATGCATGGTTTGTTCCATAAACAGCCGACCTGCCAAATCCGCTATTTTAAGGACCATATCAGTTTTAGCGGGCATGGACAACTCGATGTTCAACACGGCTGTATTAGGGTTTGGCCAAAATACCATGCTTGTTCCATTTACCAAATCAATCGTTTTTGAAACCGGATTGAAAACGCTATTTCCATTGACGGATGCACCGCCACCACCGCCACTGAACCCGCGAATCACCATTTCCGCATAATGCTCCCCGGCAAAGGTGCCATGCAGCCAAGTACTGGTGCTGGCTTCCGGCCCATTGGAATACTCCCAATACCCAGGACTATCATACGCCGTTGCTGCCGGTATGCCAATATGGCCAAATGTCGGGTTTACATGCTGGTAATTGTGATACCCGTTTATTTTGTGGAAAAACATACCCTCATGGTTTGGCAGAGTCCCCCCTTTGGCCTCTATGGCCGATTTCAAGCTTTGAAAATCGGCCTGCCTGTAATACATTCGTATATTGAAAACACTGTCTATTTGCTGGTTGGGTGTCAAATCCTGCATCAACCAGGCGCGGTTCATCTCGTACCAGCCGTCGGGGTTTTGCACAAAAGGGGCGGGCGGATTGGTGATCAAACTAACGCCCGGGTCGGCAATCAACACCATCGGCAAGGCATTGAGCACATCTGGGTTGTCGTAGCCTTTCAAGGATAGCAGGATCGCATCATCATTGATATTGACCGGATCACTGGCCAATGCATAATAGTGGTTCCAGCCCGAAGTGTCCTGGCAAACGCCCGAATGCCATTGTGTTATCGCCCCAACCTTGCCGTGTGGCCTGGCTTCCCGGCCATTCCACTGTGCGGGCCCCAGTATCGACACGGCTGGCCCGTCTAACTGAACGCGCTGATTTTTATAGCCGTTGGTGGTAAATTGGCTCGGCTGATCGTCCTTGATATTGCAGATTATCCAGGTATAGGTTTTGCCCGCTTGCAGTGGCAGGGTAATACTTTTGCGATAAATCTGGTCGGGTTGGGTCGCCTGCGCCATCAAATTGGGCGCTCTCGTGAGGGTCTGCGACCCGCTCGTTAGGTTGCCCTGATATTATGGCTTTACAAATTTCGCGCTGGTGGAGCCCGCTCGTTAGGGTCTGAGACCCGCTCGTTAGGGTCTGAGACCCGCTCGTTAGGGTCTGAGACCCGCTCGTTAGGGTCTGAGACCCGACACGCAATGCACCCGTGCCAAAACCAGGCTGCCCTCTCTCAATTTTCATGAGAAAGGACAACCTTTAGTCTCTCGCCTTTTTTCAATGTACCAAGCTATATGCCCAAACGCTCAAGGCGTGCAAGGTTCTATCTTAGTCTGTGTAACATCCATGCAGCCCAAAACAGTGTCCGTTACTTTTAGGGTATAAACAGTGCCGCAGGCATCCGGAATCACCGTTATGCTCGAGCTCGTGGAAGATTGATTGCCATTGGCATCCGTCCAAGTCCAGACATACGACAACGGATGGCCACAAGTAGAATAGGAACTTAGCGCGTTAAGCGTGACCGGGTCGCCTACTTTCGGACAGTTCGGGGTCGGGCAACTGATTATAGCCACCACCTCACAAACATCCACGCAAACCTTGTTGGAAGTTGTCGTGAAACAACCATCATAACAAGTTACCCGGTAACAACCACCATTCCCAGAGATTAAGGTAGGACCGCCCGCACCGACCGCAAGCCCGTTGCAGAACCATTGATAGGTACAATTTGAGTTGGAATTCTGGACGCTTAATGTGCTGCTACCGGTGCCTTTGCAAATCTGCATCGGGCTGGCTGAGATAATAGGGGCTGGAGCTGGCTGCTTCAGGCAAATCCTGATCTCATTGCTGTAACATGGCGGGCATCCGGAATTGGGCCAGCTTAACGGCAAGCATTTTATGCGGTACATGATGCAGGTTTCTCCCGCTGGCCAGAGGTAGGGACTCACAGGTTTTGTTTGCGGCAGGATATTGGTATTCTGCATGCCGTTGCTAGAACCCAATGGCAGCCAGGTGCCAACACTGGGGAACATAAATTCCCAGTGAGGGATACAGTTCGTAAAGGGCAAATCTATCATCAGCGCTGCGGTATTGCCCGGACAAATCAAGAAATGGTTCGGGTCGCTGTCCGGGTCTGACATGATCGCCGCATTTGGCAATACCATTTTGATGGTCCCGCAGATTGGTTTTGGGTCTACCCTGAAACAATATTGTACCGTGACGGGTGGGCAAAGGCAATTGCTGACCGTCGCTTTGATACAATAGGTGCCTGGGACAAGGGTGACAGGGCCATAACTGATGCTTGGCTGGTCATCATATGCCGTGCCGGTCAAATTTGTAGGAACCCCATTAACCGTGACGCACCAATTGATGTTGTAAAAGTTGCCCGGCCCTGGCGTTGGCAACGTTGGATTGCTGCTCAGAGATGCCTGGAAAGTCACGACATCATTCTCGCAAAGCGGCCCAGGCGGGGTAACGGTCAAATTGATGGCCGGAAGTTTGCAGCAAATCTGCAACATGGCTGGTTGAGCCGTATAGGTACAGGTGCTTATCCCGTTGCTGACCGTGATGATGGCCCTGTAACAGCGATCCACAAAACCGTTGGGCGCAGGGGTGTTGTTAAGTCCAGCACAGTTGAGCACCGGATGGCCTGGTGTCGAAACAAATGAAAACCCGCTGAACAAAGCAGATGGTGGGCCTATACCAGGAATAAGTACTGGCGGCGTACTGCCTGAAAAACAATCGTCGCTGTATTCCCATTGTACGCTGGCCAGGCCACTGGCCGGCACCGGCACCCCGGCACCATTTACGATGGCAAAGTGCAATGGTTCTCCTTCACATATGCCCACGATCGATATACCTGCTTGCGTAGGATCCGTCAGTTTAATGTGCAGGTTGGAATACTCCGGATATAGCATCGGGGCAGTAGAAGGCACAAAATTGCTGACCGTGCCATTCAAGGTGAAAGGCGGCGGTGCTGAAGGGCCGAGAAATATGTTTCCGTTGTTCCCGTTTGGGGTGCAATCCTTGACGGAATTCAGGCCCGTGTTGTTGCCATTGGGTATGCCTTCGTCAAAGTGCCAATACGCGATCAAGTCCGGTTCGTTGCACGGCAGTACACAAGGGCTACAGGCGGTGAGTTTTATTTGAGCCAGTGCCTTATCCCAAAATTTCACTTCATCGATATATCCCTGCCAATCCTGACCAGGTGTCAAGCCGCCCGACCAGTGGCCTACTGTAAACCTGTTTCCTGAAAATATCCCTGCCGCAAGCCCCGTCAATCCTGGAACAGCCGCACCATCGTAATAAATGTCGATACTTGGGCCAGACCGCACGGCTGATATACAGTGCCATTGCCCATCCCGAACATTTGTTCCAGATTGGAAAAGACCTGGGCCAGTTCCGCCAATATCAAGGTAAGCGGTTAATATCCCGTCACATTCCCCAACTTCAAATCGATCGACAGGAGCACCAACAGAGAACATGCGCTTGAAATTTCCCGAGCAATTGCCACCAGTGATGCTGGTAGCGGTAGATTGAAACCACATTTCCACCGTAAAATCGCCTCCGGGAGCATGATTGTTGATCGGATTCAATGAAATCCAGTCATTGTTCCCATCAAAATGCATGGCCACATTCTGCCCGGAAAGGCTGCCCCAACACAAAACCAGCGCAAAGAGTAGCCCCTCCATGATTGGCCACCGCATTTTCTTATTATTTGTATACATGACGTTTTCTTTTTGAATGTTAAAGATGGTTTTTTTGATCGCTATGGATCATTCTGCCTTGACGATTTTTCCCGTCCAGAGCAAAAAGCCGCTTTCATATACCCGTACAAAGTACAAGCCGGCAGCAACATTCGGGAGCGCGAACAAATGCATCATTTCATTGGCTGCCATATCTTCCGACAACAACACTTTCCCATCAAGGCGGATCACCTCTACCCTGCCCTGCTTTAACGGTGCCGGTGAAATTTGCAGCGTGAACGCGCCATTCGTTGGGTTCGGGAACAATTTCACTTCCATATTTGCAGGAAGCGTTATCTCCTTATTTGGCGTGATACAATCCGTTCCAGCGCATTGAACCACGGTGTGTTGGTCTTGCCGGACGCAACCGTTGCAGTTGGATTCAAAAATAAACGTGCCACCATGGTTGAGGGTAATTGAAGTGCCAGTGCCAAGAACACCTGGGACGCCAACTTCAAACCATTGGTACGTACACCCGCTCGTATTCGGGCAAGGGTCTTTCGGTGGCAGCACCATTACACCGTCCAATTTTATAGGCCCAAAACCGCAAATGAAACAAGGTCCCGCGATTACAGGCACACAGGTCGGATCGATGATCACAGGTGCTGTTTGCACCGCGCCGGGGCAACAATCGTCGTGTACAACGGCATAGTACACGCCAGCAACACTACCAAAACCGTTGCCATTGTAGGTATAGCTGACGGGTGAGTTGCCCAAAGTGCTTTGGCCGATCAAGTCACCATTCCAATACCAATCTACCACATAGTTGCATCCAGCACTTGCCTGCGGCGGTGTAAACTGCACCATTAAATTGACATAGCTGTCTGCACATGGGTCAGGAATGGCCGTAAAGCTTGTAATGGCAAGTGGGGCTTTTACCTCGATTTTATATACTTCCTGTTTCGGTGGACAAACGCCATTCATGGATTCTACCATGTACCAGGTGGTCTGGAACAACTGGTTTGTATTCCACACGCCATTCATCATCCCAGCTCCTTGAAGCGACAGAAATCCGGAGCCTCCTGAAACTATACTGGAATACCACGTCCATTTGGGCGGTGGGCCACTACACTTGTCTTTGTATTCCAAAGTCGCATCCTCTCCAGGGCAGAATGGCTGCGGCTCAAATGGGTTCATGATGATGTCGCCATTGTCGGCCCCGCTGTTGTACACGCGAATGCTGGTAGAACAAAAACTGGTGCCACATATACCGGTTGTTTTCACCGTAAACACAAAATCATGGTAACAAGCATTGGAGCCTGTCGGGAATGTCAATACAGGAGGGGTATAAGTCAAGCCTGTGGCAACGGGCTGGTTGTTTTCATCAAACCATTCAACCGTGTGCGTGCAATTAGCGCCTGTCAATACCGCCGTCAGTTGCTGGGGCGTGCCCACGTCACAATAAGGTAGATTCGGGTTCGTGATCGTACACCTTATTGGGTTACACAAGGTAATGGTGGCAATATTGGACGTGAGCGTTGTCACGCAGCAGCCCGGGCCCAGGGTGATGACGGCATACACTTGCACACAAGTCTCGTTGGGATATTTGTACGGAAGTAGCAATAAGTCGGAACAATTCAAGCCTGAGCCTCCCTGGCTCACCTGATACGGCGTTGTAGGCCAGGTGGAGGATGAACAAGGTTTTACAAACCACTGCACCTGTGAAATGGTACACCCTACCGGGCAATCATACAAGGGTATGTAGGCCGAACTCAAAGTCCTGCAAATAGAGGTGTCATGTACAACTGGCGGCGGCGGGAGGCAGAATTTGACTTGACAGTAACAAGTATCTGTACCGCATATCCCTTTCATCTGCAACATGTACATGCCAGGGTCGGTAAAGTTCGCCGGTGACAAAGCCGGGATAGTGAAACCTGGCAGTGCCAGTTCCGTGCCGCCCGTAAGCAGGTTAGGGCCATTCAACTGCCACTCTACTATTGCGGGCATACATTCAGGAGGCCCCTGGCATAAGAAACTGGAATAAAAAACAAAAAAACCGTTGGTCGGCAATGTGATCACATCGCCGCAATGGACTGGTTGGTTCAGTGCCCCGCCAAAGCGGATTTCCAAATCCCAGGAATCATCATCACAGCTACAGGTGTCACAAATCAGGATAATGGTATCCTGGAATACTTTCTCAAAACAGATTTGCCCAAATTGGTCGTATTCAAAGGCGGAATAACTGATGACATAAGTCCCAGACTGCCCGTACACGTGCATGGGCATGGCACCAGCACCATACTGGCCCTGTTGAGTCCCTTGACCTTGCCCCCAGTTGATCCATGCTATGCTGTCACATGGCGACAGGTTGCCAATAGTGATACTGGCCTTACATTCGATGTTGTCTACGCTGACGGAGACATTGTTCTCAAAATTTTGACAAAAAGTATCGAAATCTTGACAACAAGTATCACAATTGAAAATCCAGCTGGCCATGCATACGCAAGAATCTTGTTGGTTCAAACAAAGCGTAGTCATCCTGATGCTGTACGTACCCGTTGCGGTGAACAAGTTTTGGTTGAACAGCCAACTAGGAGGTGTATTCGGCGGAAATGCCCCTTGCTGGATCAAACCGTTTGGCCCATAAAGCGCCCAGTCGATGGGGCTAGTTGGGCATGGGTTGCCCAGCAGGTCTATGCACCCAAAGTCACTGGAAAGATTCACCGGGCCTGTCGGGCATGGCAACTGCAAAGCCGGAACCCCGTGCAAATTACAGGGCAACTTGTTGCTGGTGCCATCATAATTCAGCGTAACGCTGGAATTGGCCTTACAATAACAAGTATCTGATGGCAGACAATAATAGGTGTAGAAATTGTCGCAATCAACCTGATTGCCCCCGCTGGAATAACTGGTGCCCACAAAAATATTGTGGACTGATCCGCCAGCCACGCAAAAGGTAAGGGGCGAATAGGTCCCCGTCGGAAGTGGGCCTCCCGACCAATGTACCTCCAGGCTTTGTGGGCCGTTGGGCACAACCGTCCACCCAATAAGCGGGCTCGAGGAGGTGATAAACAAACCTGCATCTACAAAAAGAGTGATAAATGGGAAACATCCTTGTGAAGCGTTCTGAACATCAATCTGATAGCAACACACATCGATATTGTTCGAGATGGGCTGAATGGACAACTGGATGTCATTGCAGGAACAGGTGGGCGGCGGAATACAGGCGCGAAATGAAATATCATCCACAGCAAAATCATTGCCGATGCTGGTATTGGCCAGCACATGAATGGAAAGCACTTCCGAACCTGTGGTCATGGCTGTCCAAGTACCGCACAAGCGCACCCAAACATCAGGAATCTCTGCAAAGTTCAACGGCCCGGCAATCATTGTACCGCCCACAAACAAAGCCACCTGGGGGTCGTCGTAGTTTTTCGTCGGAATGACCAGGTTGTTGAACCAAGCCGAAAAAGAATAGTTGGTGCCAGCGGTCACATTCACCGTTTGCTGCCAGGCGATTGTGCCGCCATAGCCGTCAATGATGAGCATTTTCCCGGTCGTGGAACCACTGGTATGGTCGGTACAGGCCCACTGGCTGTTGGCAGCAAACACTTCGGTGCTTTGCAACACCGAATACTTGCCAATCATGGTCGGCCCACCTGGGGTGAAATAGATATAGCTGTTGGTGAAATCCTGGTTTCCAAGCTGGAAATCGGGATTTTTTACCAGTTCAGGGCCAAAAGTGCTGCCCGCTGGACAACATGGAGGTGGAAGAGGCGCAGGCGGACAGGTGAAAGAAAACGACCGTGAACAACTTATGTTCCCACCACCGATATTGTAACTGGTGGACACCGATATTTGATGACTGGCGCTCCCGCTTACCTTGAAGGTGGCCGTCGAGAAACTCCAGTTTGAATTGGGCGGGTCGAGCCGCAGGTGTTGTGGGTCGAGCAAAACGGCGGTCCAGCCTGTTGGTGGTGCCCAAGTCGTAAATTGCCCGGCAACAAGGCTCAGTGATACGCTCCTAAAACAATAAGCGCCGTTGTTGCTTAATGACAAGTTGTAGGCGCAAGTATCTGAGTCAATGGGCAATTGCACCACATTCATATAGATCGAATCGCAAGAGCAGCCGGGGCAGTTCCCGAAATTGGCCACCTTTTGCTCCGAAGGGGCCAAATCAATGGCCACCATCCCGCTAGCCGGCACAGAGGGTGTCCAGCCGGGCTTCATGGCTTCCCGGACGACATAATTCCCAAGAGGCAGGTCATAAAAAGCATAGGCACCATCGGCATCGGTAACTTGTTCGTCTACCACGTTGCCATCCGAATTGAGTAATTGAATCGTCCAGTCTGGAATAATGGGCTGGTTTGTGTAAGGAAGGCTGCCGCATTCCCGGTATTTCACGCCAATGATTGAGGCATTCATAGGGTCTGGGCAAGACTCCAATATCGGTCCTGGAAAAATATTACAACCTACCATGCCACACTGGTCATTATAGGCAACGGCAGCACTCGTTACAAGCCCAACGGGCAGGGTAAATATCAATGGTGCCTGGTTGCCCAATGGCAAAAAACCATTGACATGGGTAATCCTCAATTGCGATTGGCCAAATACTTCCACAGAAAATCCCGCTGGCATGTTGGCACTAAAGTTTTGAAAATCTCCCTGCGACAACGCGACCAGAATATCTGTATAGCAATCCGTCATGTTGTTATACGTCAAGCGGAACTTACAAGGCTCGTAATTCACAAAATTGAACGAAATTTGGTTGCAGGAGCCGCCCTGGGCAAGAGCACCCTGCGCTCCAAAAAGCGCGCAAAAAGCAATAGGTAAAAGGGCAACCCACAATTTGGTAAAGCTGCGGGAGCTCCTAGCGATCAAATTGTTACATTTTTCCATACTACAACAGAGATTGAATGGTGAACAAGTTTCATTTTGGACTTTTCT
>JBBRWA010000208.1:0-11093 GCA_038246345.1 Chitinophagales bacterium | reverse complement strand
GGGGCATCATCCCAATTCAGGTTGCGTTGGAGGGTGAAGGTATTTTGAGCATTGATGCTAAAAGCAGCAAGCAGCAGGAGGGAGAGTAGGCATTGATTTTTCATAACCGATATAATTTTTAACACTTCCTTTGGCGCAGGTAAAGGCGGGTGGGTTGCCTTGTGCATTACAACAAGCTAAAAGGTCTCAGGTTTTGTGTATCATTGTCGTTGCCCGACATTTTAGCGCACCCCCACCTGGCCCCGCCACAACATCAATCAACAGAAACTGTTTTGTTCCCATGTCCAGCATATTACTTTTCCTACGGGTATTTATGATTGGCATCTGCGTCTTGGCGATGGTGGTACAAACGCACTTGGTACTTGGCATACCCTTGTCGATGGGCTTTTTGGAGGGTTTTATTTTTGGTGGTACTTTGTTTGGGTATCACTGTACGCACAGCGATTGGCGGTTCAGGGCAGCCGCCTGGGGGGGCGCAGCGTTAGGGGGGGTAGGGGGTGCTTTTTGGGTGCAATCCATTGAAGATGTTGTTGTCGCCTTGGTTCCCATGTTCTTTTGGCTGGCATATTACGGCTTTCAGCGGCCGGGCAAAGCGGGTTTGCGTGCGAGTTTATTGGCAAAACCCCTGACAGTTGCTTTGGCTTGGGCTTGGGTAACGGTTTTTTTGCCGCTTCACCTTGAGATTTGGAGCCTAGCCTGGCCCATGTTTTTGTCACGTGCAGCATTTATATTTGCGTTGGCACTGGCATACGACTTAAACGACTTGGCTTACGATCGTCGGGCAGGGTTGACAACACTGGCGATGACATTGGAACAAAAAGGCACCTTTTTGTTGATTTACCAAGGATTTGGCGCTGCGGCACTGTTTGTCGGCATTGGATGGACAACGGGCGTTTACAGCATGTCAATCGCGATTTCTTTGTTAGTTTCCTTGATTGTAAGTGCCTGGTGGCTACATTTCTTGATTAAAAAAGAGTCCTGGCATCCTTGGCATAAAGTACTGATTGATGCGCTTATGCTATTTCAATGCAGCCTTGTTCTACTTTTGCACTGAAATTACAGCTGTTGTTCCACAATTTTTGCGCCTGCGAACCTAAACCGATGTCTTTTTTTATTGCCTTTTGCTTTTTGCTTTTTGCCCTTTTCGCCGTCTTCCGCAAAGCCGAAAGGCACCTTAATGCCTCATCGCGACAGGCTCCTAGACCTTTGCCCCTTACTTCCGCCCTTTGCTCCTTGCCTTTTGCCTTTTGCCGCTTGCTCCTTGCCCTTTGCCTTTTGCCTTTTGCCTTTTTAACTTCCTGCAGCGATGGCGGCAGGCGTGATATCGAGGCATATTATTTTCCGGTAAAAGCGCTTCGCAAGGGCCAGGTGTATGAGTATGCCGTGTCAAACAAAGATTCAATTTCCCTGGAATACTGGTATTACCGAGGTTTTGTGCGTGACAGCGGTTTGTTTCTTTCGGGCACTTTTTACGATCAAAATTTTGAGATCGGGCAGATTGTGCGCGAAAAGATCACCAAATCGGGTGCCATCGCCAAAGAGTACAACCTTTATGAACCCGCGTCGGAAACGGAACAAGGGCAAACCCAAATTCAGACAAACATTGAGTCGCCCAACCTATTCCCTTTTTCCGTTCGCGATTCGTCCGGCATATTTGAATTCAAGCTGCATTTCACACCTCCCGACGATCCTGAAACTGTTATTTACCTCAATCGAAAACGGCGCTATGTAGGCAACGTCTCAGATTTTGAGTTCAATGGAGAAAGTTACCCTTGCATCCGATTTGCCTTTTATGAGTCCATCAGCAGCCAAAAGGAAGGGCGACCCGATTTGGAAACTTTTGGCGAAGAACGTTATGCCAAGGGGTTGGGTTTGGTGTATTACAGCAAGTCTTATGGCAAAGATGCCTTCAAGGTGGAGGGGCGTTTGACGGATATTTTTTCCATGGGGGATTTGGAGCAAAAGGCTGCCAGTCGCTTTAGGGAATAAAGCTCACAACCCATATTTGTCAATCAAATACACCAACGCTGCCATACTCGCAGCACCAAGTTCCAGTTCCCTTTTGTTTACTTTGTCAAAAGTGTCGTCTGCTGTGTGGTGGTAATCGAAATAGCGCTGCGAATCGGGAGAATAGCCACAAAGCAATGCTTTGGTGCTTTTTAAAGGGCCGATGTCGGCACCGGAACCGCCTTTCGCCAGCTTAAGCCCGTAAGGCTCGAACAAGGGTTCCAATGCTTTTACGCGGTCAAAAAAGCCGCTAAAAACAGTCTCGTCGCCATCGAAGGTAAAGCTCCTTGGGGTGAAGCCTCCTGCATCACTTTCGATGGCGCACAGGTGGGTTTCTTTTTTGCGTACAGCTTCTGCGGCATAAGCCTTGCCACCCCTTGTCCCATTTTCTTCATTCATAAACAGCACACAGCGGATGGTGTGCCGGGGGCGGTAGCCAATGCGTTGTAAAATATGCAGCACTTCCATACTTTGTACCACGCCAGCGCCGTCGTCGTGACTGCCATGCCCCACATCCCAACTGTCGAGGTGGCCGCCGATGGTGATGAAAGTGCCTGCTTGTTCCGTGCCCCTGATTTCTCCGATGACGTTGTAAGACAGTACATCTGGCAGGGTTTGGCAGTTCATCTTCATGGAAACCCGCACATCAGGGTTGTCACGCAAGGCCGCAGATAGCCGCTCGGCTGCTATAGTACTTATGGCCACGGCTGGTATCAGCGCAAAGGCAGAATCGTAATGCAGGGTTCCGGTATGTGGGAAATCATCGAGACGCAGGCTCATGCTGCGCACCAGCACACCGACAGCGCCATATTTTGAAGCCCGGGAAGCCCCGCCAACCCTTTGATCGACGGCCATGCCATACGCTTCAAAGGTTCGTATCCTTGTCGGGTCCATCGGGCGGTTGTAGAACACGATTTTACCGCGAATCGCTTTGCTGCCCAATCGATCCAGCTCCTCCCATGACAATATCTCTATAACGCCTGCTTCCAAACCCTCGGTGGGTGTACCCACAGAACCGCCCAAAGCCAGGGCTTGCAAAGGTGTAAAAGTGCCCCGTTCCTGATCTAAAAGCCGCACCTGCTCGGCATCCCCCCGTACCCAATGGGGCACCATGCAAGGTTGTAACCATACGGAATCGAGGTGCATGGTATCCATTACGGACTTCGTCCAGGCCACTGCTTTTGATGCGCCGCTGCTCCCACTGAGTCGATGCCCAACCCCCAGCGACAGGTATTCCAGCCAAGCATAACAACGGCTGTCAGTTAGGGCTTGGCCATAAATCCCATCGACCGCTTTGGCATCGGAACCACTTTTCGGATTTTGGCCAAAGCTGGTACTTAGTGTACAAATGAGAATAAGGGTAAAATTCATGGTATTGCGGATCAACGCGTGAAAAAAAGATTTTGTCATTTTTTTAAATTTATAAAATTATGTTCTTAAAATTGGCTATTTTGATTTCTTATCAGAAGTAAAAGTTTTTTTTCGTGAAAAAAAACGAAAATAATGCTGATGCGAAAAATGCTACTTTAAGGAAAAAATGGATCGCTGTTATTGTCCAAATTCATTTTTTTTTAAAAAACAAACTCGTTCTTGTAAGATGTACACAAAGTCATTTTACCTTTGTCATCAGAAAGTAATTTACTTAAAGATAATTTGGTTTTATTTGGTTAGGGCTGAGGTAGTGCTGTGGTGGCACTGCCTCATTTTTTTTGTCCGGGCGAAAAGTAGGCAGAAAAACAGGTATATGGTCGGTAAATGGCTTGGAGTGGGCTATTTTTGCCGATCTTTCACTCAAACATGCGTCATCCCTTGCTTTTTTGGAGAAAAAACAGGTATAATTTGAGCGTTTGTGCATACTTATTGGTCGGACGATGAAAAATCGTCAGACCAAATGGCCCTCGTCCGACCACTTTTCGTGGTCAGACGAATAAGTAAAAACGAATGCAACCGACTCTCCTAGCCATTTCTATTTAAAATTATAAAGGATTCACGAAAATAAGGGATGACTCATATTACGACGCCTGTTTCGCTATAAAAAATGAAAAAAACGCTCAGCATTGCCCTGCTTTTCCTTCCATTCTTTCTCTTTGCACAAAATAAAATAACGATGTCGGATGCGATCCTGAAGGGTCGCGCTGCCTTGGCCCCTGCCAATCTGCGCCAACTGCAATGGATTCCAGGTGTGGCACAATTTACCCACGTGGTCAGTAATAAAATTGTCCGTGTCAATGCCGCTGATTTGCTCATTGATACACTCGATTTGTTTCCAGTGCTCAATGAAAAACTAAGCGCCCTTGGGACCCCAGCACTACAAGGATTACCCAACCTGAACTGGATAGATGTCAATTCCTTTTGGTTTAACACCAATAAAGAGGTGTATACTTACGCTGCCGCTGATGGCATCAATCGCAAAAACTGGTTTCCCGCCGAAGCAGAAAACCTGGACATCAATCCAAAAACTTATATGGCTGCCTACACGCTTGGCAACGACCTTTGGGTGAACATCGGTGGGAAAGAACTGGGCGTAGCCAAAAGTGAAGGCGATGGCATCGTGTACGGCAAAAGTGTCCACCGCGATGAATTTGGTATCCACAATGGTACTTTCTGGAGCCCCTCTGGCCGCAAACTTGCTTTCTACCGCATGGATGAAAGCATGGTAACCAAATACCCGATTTATGTGCTCGATTCCATGCCTGCGCAAGTGCGCGAGATCCGGTACCCATTTGCGGGCGCCAAAAGCCACCACGTTACGCTCGGTGTGTATGATACCCAAACAGGGCAGAAAATGTACCTGAAAACATTGCCAGAAGGCGCTGACCCTGAACAATACCTGACCAATATCGCCTGGACACCGGATGACAAGTACATCCTCATCGCTGTTGTCAATCGCGGTCAAAATCACCTGTGGCTCAACCAATACGATGCCAGCACTGGCGTATTTGTCAAGACGATTTTTGAAGAGACCAGCGATAAATGGGTGGAGCCTGAAGTACCCGCTGCATTCATACCTGGGAGCAACGACCAGTTTCTTTGGCAAAGCGAACGCGACGGTTTTAACCACTTGTACCGTTATAATTTGTCCGACAAAGCCGTCACCCAAGTAAGCCGCGGTGCCATGCCTGTTACCAATTTTTATGGATTTGATGCCAAGGGAGCAAACTGCTTTTACCAGGTGGCCGACGAAACGGGCTTAAACCGCTATGTCTTTAGCGCTAATTTAAAAACAGGTGTTTTCACCCGCCTCAACGGTGAAGAGGGCATCCACAATGCCATGGTAAACAGCACGGGAGAATGGGCACTTGATGTGTTTTCCAATGCTGCAACACCGCGTTTTATCTACTTGTCGCAATGGAAAAATACGGCCAAGCGGGAAATTGTTTTTGGCGCTAAAAACCCACTTGAGGGCTACCAGCTTGGCCTGACCCGCATGGTGACACTTCCATCGCCCGGCGGCCCCGTGCTGAATGCCCGGATGATACTGCCGCCTGATTTTGATTCTAAAAAGAAATATCCCGCCATCGTGTACGTGTACAATGGCCCGCACGTGCAGTTGGTTGCGAATACCTGGCTCGGCAGTGGCGAGCTGTGGATGCACCGCATGGCACAGGAAGGCTACGTTGTTTTTGTGCTGGATGGCCGTGGTTCCGCCAACCGCGGCGCTGCGTTTGAAAACGCTATTTTCCGACAAGCAGGCACTGCGGAAATAGAAGATCAACTGACAGGCGTAAGCTATCTCAAAGCTCAAACATTTATTGATGGCGATAGAATTGGGGTGTTTGGCTGGAGCTATGGCGGCTTTATGACCACTTCCCTTATGACCCGCCCGGAGGCCAAAGGTATATTCCGTTGCGGCGTAGCAGGCGGCCCGGTCATCGACTGGAGTATGTACGAAATCATGTACACCGAACGATACATGGATATGCCACAAGAAAATCCAGAGGGCTATAAAAAAAGTAGCTTGTTCAACTACATCGATAACCTGAATGGCCGTTTGCTCATGATCCACGGCTCTTCCGACGATGTGGTGTTGTGGCAGCATTCCTTGAAGTATATCCAGGAATGTGTGCGCAAAGGCAAGCAGATCGACTATTTTGTCTATCCTGAACACCCGCACAATGTGCTTGGCAAGGATAGGGTGCATTTGTTTGAGAAGATAGAAGCGTTTTTCAAGGCGAATTTGTGAGCCCTCCCCAACCCTCCCCCTTCGGGGAGGGGGTTACATCGAGCTTCGCTTAGGTATACCAAGCACCTTGGGTTTCAATAGGAATATTTACGCTGTTAGTTTTTTCTTGGGGAACCAAGGGAATGCTACCATGTCATTGCTATCATCGGCCATTCCGACAGGTTCCACAAAATCGACCTTGTTGTTTTACAGCCTATCATCGCAAGCAATTTAGCTTTCCATTTAGGTGTCCTCGTCCCTTTCAGCATAGGGGCATGACCAATAGGGCGCAAAAATATATTCCCCCCAATTCCATACTTGCCACCATTTCCGGTAAAATCGCCGATACAGCATAAGGTCGGGTTGTTTTGTTTCGTCCTTATATCGATTAAAGGCTATAAGCACACTTCCAAAAGTGTCACGGCCTTTTCCTTTCTCAAGGGTACAAAAATTGCCCCTGTCCGCGCAATATTTGTGCGGCCAGCTTGATGGAAGCGGAATGAAATACTTTGTAACTCCGTTGTTTAGGATGAAAAGTAAAATAATAACAAAGAGACTCAACCTAATAATTAGCTTTTTTTTCATAAAACTATTGACAATTCCCTAAAGATGAAAAATTCTGCGAATGCACACGCAGCCGACAAGCCAAGCCACTGAACATCATTGCCATTTTTTTTTATTGTCAAAGCTCTCACCAGACCCTTGACAAATTCTTTGGCATAGGGTCGAATCACGTCGAGCGGTTGTGTCCATTGGTACCCTCCTTTTCCTCAATTATTTAGTTTTCTTCTGTGAAACCATGGGAAAAACAATACATCATTGTTATCATTAGGTATTCCGACTGGTTCTACAAAATCAATCTTATTGTTTTCAATTTTAAATTTTAAAAAACGCCTGCTTCCAAACCTAGTACAAATAGTATCTTGAAGAGCTTTTAGATCGCCACAGTCATTGTGCCAAATAAACTCCTGTATTAAAAATATTTTCGGGTCGGCTGTTGGCAGCAATGGAGAGAATTCATAAATTGTTGCAAAATCACGCATGTTGTTCGATGTTTCCCCTATGTATCGATATTTCAATTTCAACGAGTCGGGGATGGTTAGGCGGAAGGAATCTTTTGCGATAGGCTTGGTGATTAAATCAAAATCCAGGGATCCAAAGAAATAGAGGGTATCCTTCTGGCGAATCGTATCGCGAGCGCATAGCCAAGGGTTAATTTTAGGCAATCCTTTGCTAAATTGGTTGAAGAAATCAGTTGTCTCTGAATTCAGGTGCTGGAATATTGCCATACTTGACAGTTCTGCTATTGAAATTGTTTGAGGGGTCGCCTTATTTTTTATAGGGCTGCAACTAATTTGTGCAAGGAATGGTATACTGCATACAATGCTATAGAATAGGTATTTCATAAGATCAGGCTTTAATTGTTAGAAGAGAAATCTGGCACCAAGTTGAGCGTGTTTTCCAAACCCAAACCTGCCAAAATACTCATTTTCCGCTTTAGAAAATTTCAACTTTATATCGAAACCCAGGCCGCTAATTGCAATCTGCCATTTTGATGTCGCAGTTCGTTGGTGTAACATCATATGCAATATTAAAAGACATGGCGGATGTTGGGTTATTCGCTCCTGCTCCGTATTTACTATCGCAATCACTAAATTGTCTTTGGAGTTCTCTGTTTATTCTGGTGAATAGAAAAAATTTTATTTGACTATTTACTTGATCTAAAGGTAAACTAGGATCAAGGGTGTTAATAAAATTTTGAGTTAGATCTACTGCAGTATTAATTGCAGATGCAGAGGTTGCATCTGCATTCAGAAGGCACGTTGGGCCTCCACTATATTGATTCACTTCAATGCAAAGGTTCCCTATTTGCAGCGGTAGTTGGCTACCGTTAAATGAAAACGAAAAGTGGACATTCGTTAAAGTGGCAGCTTTTAATGGAGTTCCAGTTGCCCAATTTGACCTTGTGTAAAAAGTGAAAACCGAAGGGCAAATACGTCGAAATGTTGAAATTGGGTCATTTATCGGTGCTGCCGGAGGGTCAATAAAGCCAGAAATCAAAGTATTAATTACGCACTCCTCAAATGCTCCTCCTCCACATCCCGAGTTTGACATAAAACAGTCAAGCGCCATTTCAGCAGTGCCTTCATCCAACAAATTCACGCCATATTTATTGTTAAATGCTTGCAATTGTTTGGCAAAACAGGGCATTGAACTTTCATTCAGGATATCACTATATTCGCAGATATCAATCAGATTTCCCAATTGAGCATCGCTTAGGTTTATCCCATAGGTTTGAAAAAAGCTCTTCCTGTTTTTCTTTACAAGACCCTGTATGCAACTAGAAAGGTTTGGGTCGACACCCAATCCCTGTTCAAAAGACTGCTCATTAGTGCCGCATTGATCCATCAATTCAAGCCATATATCCATTGAACTTCCATGAAGACAAAATTGTTGTTTGATAATGTCTGCAAACAACACCGAGGGACTTGATTGACAGCGGGCAGTGAGATATTTTTTCAGCAATTCAGCTGTCGCAATACTTTTGTCGCTTTGTTCCCAATGCTCATAGAAATTATCAATAAAGGAAGACCCATATTGGGCAAAAAGACATCTGCTTGAAGCGGCATCGATACCCAGATCGCTTACAAGTTGGCAATAACGCAAATCTGCTTGGCTATAACCTGCTGGAATTTCACCAATGGACTCTATGTATTGTCGTATGAATGTACATGTGTTGTTTTGATTCACCCAGTTTTGGTCAAAAACGCTAGAGCTTCCCGGGGGCACATAGCCGTCACCGGGGTTTACAAGTCCATTTCCGAAAAAGAAGTTAAATGGAGAATAACTAACATGCTCGCCGTCTTCAGTGTCCCATATATTGCTTGCAAAGAATGACCCTATATTCCTCCAAAATTCGTTCCACCAGCCTCCGCCATCAGGGCCTAAATTATTAGGGCAGGGTTCGCCACTTTGTCCAAAAAGCCACTGCAACCATCTTGGCGGCCAATCTCTATCATCTGCAGTATTTGCACCAGGCAGGTTGGCAATAATTGGCAAATCGTAAAATGAATAGGCACCTTTTTTCGAGGAAACAACATTGCCGTTTATGATTTTGGCAATCCCATTGACGGAGTCAAGTTCCGAAACGGAAAGCATCCATCCGGAAAAATTGCTGTTTGTGCGCAATGGTGCTGAATTGGCAGCGTAAGGTGAAAGTGAATCTGTCTCCCAGAGCAACAACCTGCTTTTAATTTCTCCGAACTGGTCTCGAAAAAAAGCAAAATTGCCGCCAAACCTCGACCCAGGACAGATGCATGGCGTATCAACAGGCACCAATATGAGCGGAAAAGTTGAATCTGCATAAACGCTGGCTTCTTTCCATATTGGGATAAAATCAAGTGGCAATTTTGTGCCAGAACGTTCAAATACGCCTCCTGTATGCTCATAACTGCCATATTTAGCGATAATATCTTCAACCGAAAGCTGGGAATTATGTGTATTCGGGGGATCGATTATGGAGCTTTCTTTCTTACATCCACTATAAAATACCACTCCAAAAAATAAAAAAATTAGACCGCTACTTCGACAAGTTGACATCAAAAACATTAGAAAAACAAATGGGGAGTTTGTAGAAAATGAAGCTGGTACTTTCTGATAATTGAGCATCATTTGTGGTGTTTGGATGGGTTCGGAGCTTTAAGGAGAAGCTGGGGCCTGGCCATCGGGTTATAAAATAAGGATTCACGCACAAAAATAGTAAATAATTATTAAAAAGAGGCAAATTTGCCTAAATTTTATTTTTGAATCATCCTCATTATGGCATCGTGAAATATTCGGTACATAAGGAGGGATTGAAAGCCTTTGGCAAACAGTTGCGAGAGCTTCGTAAAGCGCGAAACTTGTCCCAAGAAGAATTGGCATGGAAAGCAGATTCCGAGTTAAGCCAGATCAGCCGAATAGAACGGGGAATTATTAGTGCAGGGTTGAGCCAAGTATTTAAAATAGCCGAAGCACTAGAGGTCCCAGTTAAGGACTTGTTTGATTTTGAACTGCCTTCAGATGGCTCATAGGTAAAAAAGTCCATAATGGCATATTTATCGTGGGACTTTATGTGAGTTCTTTCGTGTAAAAACCTCGTAGGTCTAAAACCTCAGAACCCTCCAAAAAACCTTGGTTTTTTGGAGGGTTCTGAGGTTTTAGACCTACGAGGTTTTATCGGCCCACCACCAACTGCTTCTCCACCACTCCTTTCTCCGTCCTGATCCGCAGCGTATAAACGCCCGCAGAAAGCCCAGCCACATTTAGCCGTGTGCTGCGCTCATTGCCCCCAGGTTGCACCTGAGACAGCACCTGCCCGAACACATTGATCGTCTCAATGGACTCTACCTTCAAGTCGCCAAAGTACAGGGTAACAAAATCGCTGGCTGGGTTGGGTGCCAGGGAGATACGGCGCGCCAGGGCATCATTGGTGGACGTGGTGCCCACGAGTTTTATCCACACGGTATCTTGTTGTTCTGGTGTGGAAATGTATTTGATGTTGCCCTTGTTGTCGATGGCACGGATGCCGCGAATGGGCACGGTGAAGGGTATGGCTTTATTAACGCCGCGTTCAATAACATCAATAACGATGATAAAGTCTGCCCGGAAAGTAACTTCAGCAATCAATCCGTACCCATTTACCTGAAGGCCATTTTTTCGCGTAACCCCTAAGTCCAATTGACGTTGATCATAGTTGTCTTTTGCCAGCCAGAGCATGTGGTTGGGAGAACCATAGAAGTCACTTTTGTAGTCGGCGCTTGGGTTGTGCCCAACATATTCCGGATAGTTCATGCTAAAGGCCAACCCGTAAACGCCCATTGCGGGCAAAGTGGGGCTTCCAAGAATTACCTTGCCTTTAATTTCAAGTGGTGCAGGATTATTG
>JBBRWA010000207.1:0-11134 GCA_038246345.1 Chitinophagales bacterium | reverse complement strand
CAAAACCCTCGGAGTCGCCACCGGAGCCGCCGTGCTCACGGGATTTAGAGACGACTTTGATGAACACCAGGTTATCCCGGAGCTATCATCAAATCCACTGCATGTAAAGCCTGCCCGCGCCATCACGGTCATTACCCTCGGGGCAGGTAATCGGGGCAATGTGTATGGCAACTTCGCGCTGAGCTTTCCCGATGAACTGGACGTTGTAGGCGTGGCTGAACCGATTCCGTTGCGGAATGAGCGCTACACCAAAAAACACAACATCCCGGAAGCCAACCGCTTTACGACCTGGGAACAGGTATTTCAGAAGCCCAAATTTGCCGATGCGGTGCTAATCACCACACCGGACAACCTGCATTATGGCCCCTGTATGGCGGCGTTGAAAGCTGGCTACGATGTGCTGCTGGAAAAGCCGATTTCACCTTCAGAAAAAGAATGCCGCGATATCCTGGCCCTGGCAAAAAAGACGGGGCGTATTGTCGCCGTTTGCCATGTACTGCGCTATGCCCCGTACTTCGTAAAGCTCCGGGAAATCATGCACAGCGGCGCTATTGGTGAGATTATCAGCCTGCAGCACATGGAGCCGATAGAGCATATCCACATGAGCCACAGCTATGTGCGCGGCAATTGGCACGACCGCAACGCGACCACACCCATCATTCTCGCAAAAAGTTGCCATGACCTTGATATCCTGCGCTGGCTCATTGACAAACCTTGCAAAGAGATCGTGGCCATGGGAAGCCTCAAATGGTTCCGAAAAGAAAATGCGCCCCCCGGCAGCACGGCTCGTTGTATGGATGGCTGTTCCGTAGAAAGCACATGCCCATATTCTGCGATGAAAATTTATTACCGCGAGCGCGGTTGGCTGAGCGTTTTTGATATGCCGGACGATAAGGCTTTGCACGGCGATCATATCCTGGAAAAACTTCGAACCACCAACTATGGCCGCTGTGTGTACCAAAGTGACAACAATCAGGAGGATCACTACATTTCCTCCATGCTATTTGAAGGCGACATTACCGCCAGTTTTTCTATGGAAGCATTCACTGCTTACGCGGGCAGGCGCACCCGAGTGATGGGCAGCATGGGCGACATCGTGGGAGATATGGATACGTTCACGGTCACCGATTTCCGTACCAAGAAAAGTGTTGTGTACGACCAGTCGAGCGGCGATGGCCACGGCGGCGGTGATTGGCGGTTGGTACGGGATTGGTTGCAGGCAGTTTCACAGCACAAGCCCGAACTGCTTACCTCCACCATTGATGCCTCCATAGAAAGCCACGTGATGGGCTTTATGGCCGAGAAAAGCCGAAAAACGAAGAAGATAGAAGCCGTAAAGTTGTAAAGAAGACCAAGCCCAGCGCCTAATTATCACATTATAACATTTTCCTCATTATCAAATTTTATGAAAGGACTCATCCTCGCTGGCGGCCTCGGTACCCGGCTCTACCCACTTACCCTCGCCGTGAGCAAACAGCTCATGCCGGTGTACGACAAACCCATGATTTACTACCCGCTCAGCACGCTCATGCTCGCGGGCATACGCGAGGTGCTCATCATTTCAACGCCACAAGACGTTCCGAAATTTCGACAATTATTGGGTGATGGCTCGGATTTGGGCATGTCCTTCGATTATGTAGCGCAACAGGAACCCAATGGTCTGGCGCAGGCTTTTGTACTGGGGGCGCCTTTTATTGGGAAGGATTCCAGTTCGCTGATTTTGGGCGATAATATTTTTTACGGTGCCGGATTGGGTGATATGCTGCGTTCTTGTGCCCAGCCGAGTGGCGGCATTATTTTCGCTTATCAGGTAGCCGATCCGGAGCGTTATGGCGTGGTGGAGTTTGACAAAAAGTTCAAAGCCTTGAGCATAGAAGAAAAGCCTGTTAAGCCCCGTAGCCATTATGCGGTTCCAGGTCTTTATTTCTACGACAATTCTGTAGTAGAAGTGGCCAAAAACCTTAAACCCAGTCCGCGAGGAGAATACGAAATTACGGATGTCAACAAGTATTACCTGGAAAAAGGCCAGCTTGAAGTGCGGGCTATGGGCCGCGGCTATGCCTGGCTCGACACGGGCACCCATGAGTCTTTGATGCAAGCAGGACAGTTTGTACAAGCCATAGAGGATCGGCAGGGCTTAAAAATCGGCTGTATTGAAGAAATTGCCTGGGAAATGGGCTTTATAAATGATGCACAGCTTGAACAACTTGGAAACAAATACCTCAAGAGCGGCTATGGGGAGTATCTGCTGAATGTGTTGAAGATGCATTGAGTTGAAGCCGCAAATAATAGCTGTTTCGGCTCCTTTCGTCTTTTTTTTGGCTAAAATCGACGAATTCTAGTTGCGCCTTTTGAGGGTTTTGTCGATGTTTGAGGTGAACAAATTCTCAAACGATGAAAAAACTTTCCCTACTGTGGGCGACGCTCTTCCTGCTTGCCCAATCTACTACTGCTCAAACCGATTATTCAGGCAACTGGCAAGGTGCCATCGACATTCCAGGCATGACCCTGGAGCTTTCCATTCATTTTCAAAAAGAAGCCAGCGAATGGAAAGGATTTCTCAGCATCCCGGTGCAGAAAATCAAGGATACGAGCCTTGCCGACTTGCTTATTGAGGGCAAAAAAGTGAGCTTCAAACTGCCAGAAGTTCCCGCAAATGCTTCATTCACGGGCAATTTTGATGAGAAAGCGGAGCGCCTGGAAGGCAAATTTACCCAAGGTGGGCAAAGCTTCCCCATGACCCTGACCCGGGCCAGTGCCGCTGAAAAGGCGGCCAAAGAAAAAAAGCTGGCAGAATCGGTAGCGGCATTTCGCTTGCTGGCCGACTCCCTGCGCATAAAACGAAATACGCCCGGAATGGCCATCGGCATGGTACTGGATGGGAAAGTGCTGCTCAATGAAGGCTATGGCCTCCGCGATCTGGATAAAAAACTGCCAGTTACGCCCAATACACTGTTTGCTATTGGTTCCAGCAGCAAAGCGTTCACCACGGCCGATCTCGCCATTCTTGCGGACCAGGGTTCGTTGGATTGGGATAAGCCCGTTGTCAGTTACATTCCTGATTTCAAACTTTTCGATGATTTCAGTACCCAGGAAATGAACGCCATTGACCTTACCTGCCACCGATCGGGCCTGCCACGGCATGATTTGATGTGGTATGGGTCGGGGCTTTCACGGCAACAGATATTTGAACGGTTGCGCTACCTCAAGCCCAACAAAAGCCTGCGCACGACCTGGCAATACAACAACCTGATGTTTATGAGCGCAGGCTGCCTGATTGAAAGGATTTCCGGCAAAACTTGGGAGGCATTTACCAAGGAAAATATTTTCATTCCGCTGGGTATGACCAACAGCAATTTTTCGGTGAATGATCTACAGAAATCCAAGGATGCGGCAATAGGATATTCCACCAAAGATAAAAAGAATACCCGCCTCGATTATCGAAACCTGGATGCTATCGGGCCAGCAGGTAGCATCAACTCCAGTTCTACCGACATGCTCCAATGGGTAAAATTGCACCTAAATGGTGGAAAGGTAGGGGAGAAGCAAGTGCTGAGTGCTGCTGAAATGACGCATTTACATCAGCCACAAATGTTGATGGACTATCCAGGTACCGCTAGAAACCCTGAATTATATGACCTCGCGTATGCCCTTGGTTGGATGACGTATCGTCATCGCGGGCTAAAAGTGGTGGAGCATGGCGGTAATATTGACGGTTTTTCTGCGCTTGTTTACCTGGTGCCGGAAAAGGATTTTGGACTGGTTATGCTGACCAATCAAAATGCGGCGACGGTCACGGGAGTATTAGCGCGGTACGCAACGGATATGATCTTGGGATTGGAGACAACTGATTGGAATGCGCGGACCTATGGCGACGATGGGGAACCAGCGGAAGATGAAAAGGAAGAAAAGAAACCGGAACCGCGTCGTATTGCCGGAACACAGCCAAGTCACAAACCCGCTGATTATTTAGGCGAATACGAGCATCCAGGCTACGGCCGGGTTGAAATTCAGGAAACAGCCAGTGGCCTTCAGCTTAAGTTCAACAGCTTTAAACTGTCTATGGAGCACTGGCATTATGACGTGTACAAGGCAGCCGACACAATTCTTGACCTGAGTATGATGATTAATTTTCACAGCGACCCCAATGGGGCTATTCATCAACTGAGCGTCAACCTTGATCCAAATTTGGAAGAAGAGGTGTTTTTAAAAGTGGCTCCGGCCAGGCTTTCGGACCCCGATTTCCTCAAAAAGCTGGCAGGAAAATATACTTTGAAGGGCATGGGCAACAATATTTGCAACTTTGAAGTTCGAAATACGACCTTATATGTAAAGATAGCCGGTCAGCCGGAGTACACCCTAGTGCCATTTTTGGGGACAGAATTCAAACTAAAGGATCTCACAGGGTATAGTGTGGAGTTTCAGTTCAATGAAAAAGGCGAAGTTGAATGCGCAAATTTCATTCAACCAGAAGGAGTATTCAAGGCAATAAAGGCTAATTGAAAAAAATATTCAAAAATATTTAATTTTTTTTTCAACAAAAAAATCAACAAACATATATTTTTCAACTCCGTGGTTTGTTTTATGTTGAATCTAATTTGTTGAAAATCAATTAAATGCGATATTTTTATTTCTTTTATTTAAAAAATAAAAGAAATAACTGCTCAACAAATGTAAAATTGTGTCCTTTGGAAGTGGTGTAACATGTTGCACTTTTGTATCATCAATGAAAGGAAACGGTAGCGATAGATAAGAAAGCGGTTGAATCATTGATCCTTGTTTTGAAACTTTTCATGAGATTATATACGGGAAATCCGAACGCGGCGCAAAAGTGCGCCGCGTTTTTTTTGCGCCTGCCCCCCCTAAACCTACCATATTCCGACCTTTTTCTGCTTTAAACAGTATACTTGCTTTTTTTAAGTGTCACTTTTAAGCATTTTTTGTCAGCAAGTGGGCTTTTCTCGGTTTTGGGTATGTTCTTTGTGGCTAGTAAGTAATTACTATGAAAGCATATTTACAATATGCCTTACTTATTATAGTTTTTTTATCTTTGGGCGTTATTTAATCCGCTTGTTTTCCTTGAAGCATGGACAACTCTTAATCCGCCTTGGTGAAAAGTTTTTAATTAGACGCGGTAGCTGATACACGCTACAGCCGTTGATATTTCTTTTCCCTGATATTTATTCCATCCTACCCGATTGTTTTGGACATTCATTCGTGTGCCAACAGCGCTGCTATTGCATGCTCGTGACTTGACCGTCAAATTCTAAAACAATTGCCATCATGCGTGACCTCATTGAGCTCGTTGGTTTAATCAATAAAACTAAACTTAGAAGCAACGAAGTAATGAAATCCATCATTGAGCCCGGCTCGAAGATGGAAATATTGTTCAACGCCCTGTTGGACAAGAAAATAGAAAACGATGAAGATGCCAAAGCACTCTTCAAAGTGGAAGACAATGTCAACATCACCAGCCTGAAAAATAAACTCAAAGAGCGCCTGCTCAATGCCTTGTTTTTGCTGGACTTCAAAGATGCCAACTTTTCGACGCGACAAAAAGCATTTTTTTCTTGCTACAAGCAATGGGCGGCTGCCATGACCCTTATGATCAGAAATGCTAAGATAATTGGCATAGATCAATTGGAACGGCTGTTGCGCCATGCCCAGTCTTTTGAGTTTACGGAGCTCACCCTCGATATCTTACGCGTGCTGCGGCTTCAATACAGCACTGTTGATGGTGACATCGCCAAGTATGAGGCGATAAAAATCCAGTACCAGGAATATGAGCAAATATGGCTCATGGAAAGCAAGGCCGAGTTTTATTATTCGGAGCTGATGGCACAGTACACCAACAGTAAGGCTACAAAGACCGAAGTGATGGACCAGGCACAAGCTTATTACAAGGAGTTGGAAGGCTTTATGGCAAAATGCCCCTCTTTCAAGCTTCACCTGTTTGGCCGAATGGTGCATTTGCTCATCTACAACAGTGTCAACGATTATGCGAATACCGCCCGGCTTTGCGAGGATGCCATTGCCTTTTTCGACAAGAAAGAATATGACAGCGGGCTCCCATTACAGGTCTTCTACTACAACTTGGTTGTGTGTTATCTTCAGTTGGGAGAATTTGAAAAAGGCCAACAGGTCATTAACCGATGTGAATACTATTTTGAGGAAGGATCGTTCAACTGGTTTAAGTTGCAAGAGCTATTCTTTTCGCTTGCCATCAAAACCGAGCACTACGAAGAAGCTTACCATTTGTGGGAAAAGGTGACCAATTACCCACATTTCAAGAACAATAAGACCCAGATTATTGAAATGTGGAATATTTTCCAGGCGTATATATTCTACCTCATCCGGGTGGAAAAAATCCCGGAGTCTGTGTTGAGCGAACAATCGAAAAAGTTCAAGATGGCCAAGTTTATCAATGAGATTACCCTGTTTGCAAAAGACAAACGGGGTATGAACATCAGCATCCTGATCATTCAGATTCTGTACGCCATTGCAGATAGGGATTATAAAAAGTCCGTAGATCGTATTGACGCGATTGAAAAATACTGTCGCCGATACCTGAAGGAAAACGATACCTTCAGAAGCAACTGTTTTATCAAAATGCTATTGCAGATCCCAATCGCAAATTTTCACCGGGAAGCAACTGCCCGTAAAGCAGAGAAGTTCCTCAAGCAGTTGCAGGCCCAAGAAAGCGGCACCGCAAGCCAGGCGCACGAAATCGAAATTGTGCCCTACGAGCCACTTTGGGAAATGGCGATTGAATCACTGCAATACAAAATTTACAAAAAGAAGGATTGAAACTCTTGGTTTATTTCACATTTGAAGTGCTAGGTTGATACCTTTGCGCAAAAAATAACATTATGCGTTTCCTGACACTTTTTCTCTTTCTTGCCATTTTTTCCTGCAAAAACAAACCTGCTGAAAACGATAACAGTTGGATGGACTATGGCCCACAAGATGCCGTTGTTGATACTACAAGCAAGGGCTATGGCTATACCTTCAATGATACTATTTTGGTTTCCATCAATGCCGCAGATTATGCCGCCGTGTTGAAACTAAAGCCCAACATGCCAATTCTGGATTTAAGGCCAGAATCTGAATTTAAAAAAGGGCACGTTTGGCGCTCGGTTTCTATGGATGCTAACGACGAGGATTTCTCGAAGCGCCTTGCTGGGTTGGGCCGAAATCAAGAATACGCCGTGTATTGCCAAATGGGCGAAAAAAGCATGGAAGTCGCCGAAGAAATGAAGCGGCTGGGCTTTATGAGGATTTATCACCTGCAAAGGGGTTTGAATTATTGGGGGGAATCGGGGCAGGCGCTACAGTTGAAGTAACGCCAACTTTCAGTTGGCGAGGGCAATACTAGCCAAGATAGGAATAGTAAGCTGTGGTCAGTTTTTGCATCACCGCTTTTGGCATACAGTGAGAATCAATTTCTCGCGCCGCTGGTGCGAGAAATTGGATGGTGGCACAATATCATTATTTTCGAGAAATGCAAAGATGATCTCCAGCGCGAATTCTACCTGCAGATGACCAAAAAATACGGCTGGACAAAAGATAACACAGTAGTAGAATATGCTTTGAAAAGCACTGGGCAACCCATTGGTATTGCAACCTATACGATTACAAAAACGCTACCTCCGAAGTATGCTGGGTTATTGCCAACTGTTGAGGAGATTCAATGTCAGTTCAAGGATTTGTCGGGGTGAATAATTGGTTTAATTGCAAGTACAAGTCTCGGTCATTGATAGTGGTTCCTCCAGGTTGGAATGTTTCGATATCATGGGCAGGTTAATGTATGCGGTGGAAATGCCTGAAAATGGCGAAACAATTAGGATTCTAACACCAGGTTTTTCCAATGGTGTTTATTTCTGTCATTTATCCCAAAATGGGAAAGTTGTTAGTACCGCCAAATTCATAGTCCAACATTAAATGAATCTCTTCAAATATTCGGGTATCCATTGTAATTTATACAATGGATACCCTTTAATTCTTTGTGTTATGAAGAACCATTTCAATATCCTACTCTTATGTTGTTTCTCTTTGAACAGTGCTTCTCAAAACTATGACTATACCTGGATACAGATTAATCCAAGTCAAGACACAACGAGTAATGACCCGCTAGACCCTCCCTACCCAAGTGCGTTTTTAACATTTAAAACATCCCCACCAACAATCAACTATTTCAATGGTAATCTAATAGGGCTTAGAGCTGAAATGCTTATGTGTGACTTTCAGGGCAGCCCATTATTTTATTCTAACGGATATAACATTTACCACATGAACGGGGTACTTATGCCAAATGGTGACAGCTTGTTGCCTATCGCTTTTCAGAAAGATTATCCTTTGGGCTATCCTTATCCGTTGGCGATGATGGGGCTTCCTCGCCCTGGGCATGATGGTGATTTTTATATTTTGCAGCATTATATGGAAAACAACTGGACGTATGCCCCCAAAATGCTGCTCTCAATGGTAACTGATGTTTCTGATTCTGTATCAGGGTTTGTTTCTTTTAAAAATAAAGTAATATTTGAAGGACAAAATAGTAATAGGATTGATTTTTTCAATGTGACGAAACACGCCAATGGGCGCGACTGGTGGTTGGTTTTTTCAAACATTGACACAGAAGCGCATACCAAAACATTTTATTCTTATTGTTTAACGCCCGACTCGACCTATCTCGCCCAAAGCAGTATGTTTGTTGGATATGAACCAGTGCCAGATAACCCATGGGAGATATATACGCTGCAAAAGGTATTCTCGCCAGATGGGAAATACTTTATTAGCCATGATCCAATTAATGGCATAAGGATACATACTTTTGATCGCTGTACTGGAGCATTGGGGCCGCTCTATTCCATTCCTTTCCAAATGGGACACTGGTATGCTGGTGGGGTTGCAGTGTCTCCCAATTCCCAATTTCTATACGTATCCAATGCTGAAAATGTCTTTCAATATGATTTAACAGCGACTGACATTGTATCGACGAAAGATACTGTTGCCGTGTATGATGGTTATGTAGATTCTTCTGATGGTATACCAACATTATTTGGTTATCCAGAATTAGGCCCAGATGGGAAGATATACTATTTTATTCAAGGCCATGATTGGGTTCATGTGATTTCCCAACCCAATATACAAGGTGATGCATGTCAATTTATTCAAAGGGCATTCAAGATGCCAGTCAGGGCAGGAACCCATCCCTTTTACCCCAACTACCGCCTTGGCCCCATAGACGGCACCGCCTGCGACTCCCTAGGTATCAATAACGAACCCTTAGCGGATTTTTGGTGGTTCACGGACAGCACGCTTAGCGTCAGGTTTTCAGACAATTCATCCTATGAACCTACCCATTGGGCATGGGAATTTGGTGATGGAGGCATTAGCCAAGACACAAGCCCTGTGCATACCTTTCCTGGCAATGCTACATACCATGTTTGCCTAACAGCCAGCAATCAGTATGCAGAAAATACTATTTGCAAGGATGTGACTTTAGGTAGCATGGCAACCCTAGCCCCAGAAAAGCCAAATAGGATAAGGGTATTTCCAAATCCAACTGCTGGTCTGGTGCGTTGGGAAAGCCAGGGTTTGGGAAACGAGGCTGTCCGGGTTTATAACTTGCTAGGCCAGTTAGTGCTAGAAAAAAAGGTTGTTGAAAACCAATTGGACTTAACGGGTTTTTCGGCTGGGGTATATTTGTTGGAGTTTAGGGTGGGAGATGAGCGGTTTTGGGAGAAGGTGGTGAAGCGGTGAAATTCTTATGTTCCCTTTTGAGGCAATCCGAACCATAGATAATATACACCGCGCCAACTGAAAGTTGGCGTTACTTCCGATCCAACACATCCCTCACCGCCCACAGCACATCCTTTTTCCCCAGCCCGTACTTTTCCAACAACTGATCCGGCGTTCCACTTTCACCAAAAGAGTCGTTCACACCTACGTATTCCATGGGAACTGGTAGCTTGTGTACCAGCAAATTGGCGATGGCATCCCCGAGCCCGCCGTTGCGCTGGTGCTCTTCGGCGACCACCACGGCGCGGGTTTTGCTCACCGAATCCAGGATGGCTTCTTCGTCGAGCGGCTTGATGGTGTGAATGTTGATCACTTCGCAGGAAACGCCCTGTGAGGCCAGTTCTTTTGCAGCTTCAATGGCCGTCCAGACAAGGTGACCCGTGGCAAAAATGCTCACGTCTGTACCCGTGGCCAGGTGTAAGGCTTTTCCAATTTTGAATTCCTTGCCTGTCGTGAACATTGGCCAGGAAGGACGACCGAAACGCAGGTATACTGGGCCATAATATTCGGCGATGGCCAAGGTGGCTGCTCTTGTTTGGTCGTAATCGCAAGGGTTGATTACCACCATGCCGGGCAACATGCGCATCATGCCGATGTCTTCCAATATTTGGTGGGTGGCGCCGTCTTCCCCGAGGGTGACCCCCGCGTGGGAAGCGCATATTTTTACGTTTTTATGGGAATAGGCAATGCTTTGACGGATTTGGTCGTACACGCGCCCGGTGGAGAAGTTGGCGAAAGTGCCTGTGAAGGGTATTTTTCCTCCAATGGCCAAACCAGCGGCAATGCCCATCATGTTGGCTTCCGCGATGCCGACCTGGAAAAAACGCTCCGGGAATTCCTTTTGGAAGTGTTGCATTTGCAAGGATCCTAGAAGGTCGGCGGTGAGGCCCACAATGTCGGGGTTTTGACGCCCTGCTTCGAGGAGGCCCTGACCGAAGCCGTCACGGGTGGCTTTTTTTCCAGTGGATTGTATATCGTTGATGTTCATTTCAAAGTGTCGTAAAGAAGTGATTGGGTAAAAAAGTAAAGCGCAGCCTATCAGAAATCGCCAAAGGTCGTTGCTGGAAGCTGTGCCATGGCACGGTCAAGCTGCTCCTGATTTGGTGGCTTGCCATGCCATTCGTGGGTGCCGGCCATAAAATCAACCCCATGTCCCATTTCAGTTCTCATCAGAATAACCACAGGTTTGCCCTTGCCGCAGCGGCGTTTCGCTTTGCGCAACATGGCGATAACGGCTTCTAAATCATTGCCTTTTTCCAAGATCAATACATCCCAGCCGAATGCTTTCCATTTAGCGGGTAGGACTTGCAGACTCATTACCTTATCAGTAGGT
>JBBRWA010000206.1:0-11143 GCA_038246345.1 Chitinophagales bacterium | reverse complement strand
AATCAATCGCTGACAAGTCTCGTTCAGCAGTACAGGGGGTATGTCATCAAAGTTTTTGGAGACTTTTCGCATGGTTTTGAGTACTTAGTTAACATTCAGTTTGGCCTTCATTATTTGCAGTTTCCCTTTCAAGTCTTGCATTTGTTTTGCCGACTCATAGGAGTCTTCTGTTTCAACATCTGCGGGGTTAGCAGCAGCTGTGGGCAGGATTTCATCGAAGCCAAAGACGGGAGAGGTCAAGATGGCGTTGGGAAGCAGTTTGCTCAAGTCAATGTCCACTTTTTCGACAGTAATGCTCGTTTCTGGTGTTCTGGTGACGGTCAAAACAATGCTTTCTTTTGGTGCGCCCAGGAGCGGGATCGGGCTGTGCGTGGCGGCAATGAATTGGACATGCGGAAATATCTTGGAGAGTTTGCCGGGCAGCATTTTTTGGTATTTTGGGTGCAGGTGCAATTCGATCTCATCAATTAATACAATACCTTTTAGTGCATCGGGTGCCACGGGCCCCGACTGGCCTGCGCTTAACCGGAGATACATGTCGCCGACAAAGCCGATCAGGTTGCGAAAGCCTGCTGCCAACTGGTTGAATTTTACGGGCTTATACGTGCCGCCTTCCCGGTCTTTTTCGTAATAAAGCACTTCTTCATAATTGCCTGTAGTGCGCACTTCTATTTTAGCTAAATCTGGTATCAGGTTTTTTACGATCTGTACAATGTAATCAAATTGGTCGCCCCGGTATGACCGCGCCCGAATCAGTTCGTTTTCGATATTTAGCAATGCCGGATTTTGATTGAAGATGTGTTGGGTAGCCCGCTCGTTTTGCTTGAGTGGCTCTGTGGAACCCGAGACTTGCAAACGGGAGGAACCGTATGCAGCGAAAGTCCTGTTCGGCTGATATCCCCGGACTGATTGAGCACCATAAAGGCTGTTCACAATAGCTTCTTTGCCGTTAAACCACTCTACCGCGAGAAGCCAGTTTTCACCGGTTTCAGTTTTTGGCAAATCTTCGGGGCCAGCCAAGCCAAGCGCCAATGCTTGAAGCACCGAACTTTTCCCAAAGCCGTTTTCGCCTGTTATAAATATCCATTTCGCATCGGCTGGAATACCATCAACTTTGACGTGTTGGATGCCCCGGAAATTCCAAAATTCAAAGGAGAGCAGGCCTGTAGCAAGGCTCTTTTTACCCCAGTCGGTTCGCCGGTCATGAGTCATATTTCGTTCCAGCAGCGTGTCATTAAGCATCTTTTCAAACTGGAATGGGGAGATGGTACGGACGGGTGGCGTTTCGTGCGGCCTCTTTTGGTTTGTATCAAAAGCAAATTTCTCCTTTACAACTTGCTGTATTTTATCAAAATCTTTGGCAAAAAAATTGTCCAGCCGCTCTTGATAGTTTTTGCCAACAGCGCAACCTTTTTCCCAGCGCTTTTTATCCAGATTCAATTTCAATCCTAAATTAGGTCGAAGCACTATAAGGGCATCATCAATCGCTTCTCCCCAATGTTCATCGATATCCATAAAGCCTTTGGGTTTGCTGAGGAGTGGTGGTGATGCCGCCTTTTGCTTATAAGGTATCCAAAACCATACGCTGCCATCAAGCTCTATACTCAAGTTGAACCAGTAACATAAAGCGGACGAATATGCCTTGTCTAGGCAGATGTTATCCCAAAAAGTAAGGGTTATCTTATGGTCGTCAGCTAGAAATATGTTTTTACCGATGTAGGCATCCAGATAAAAACAAAACTCCTTCCCAGCCTCCTTCATTCGAAAGTGCCGTTGAAGCAAATATTGAAAAACCTGTTCGCTTAAATCTGCAGCGGTGTAAAGTGTCATGTGAGTTCTTTTTTAGTGCACAACAAACACAAAGTTATTACTTTATGGCGTGATTCATCTTATCCATTCCATATTCTACCAGCTTTCATTGCTCCTTGCTTTTTGCTCCCTCACCCATACCGTCCGTCCACCCGATACGCCAGCCGTTCCATCGCGGCGGCCTCCAAACTCACAAACCCAAAATCCGCCACCAGCCGCCCGCGAAGCCGGTAAATGCCCCGCCCCCTGAACGGCGCGGCTTGCAACTGCGGCGGAAAATGCACCGTGTCAAAAAAATGCCCGCTTTGATCAATCCAGGTGCCGAAGGCCATGCGCTCGCCTTTGATCGTGCGCGTTTCCTTGCGGCAAACATAGTAACCGAGCATGGTGGCCAATTTGTTGGGGTGTTCGTGCATCTCCAGGGCGTTCATGTGGTTTTCTTCTTTTTTTGCTGCTTCATCAAGTAAATCAAAAGGGGAACAGAGTGGGAAATCCAGCAATTCCATCTCATCAAATGCCTGGTCGAATGGCCCGTCTTCCAGCTGGGGCAGTTGGTAGCCATCGGCCTCGTCGGCGAAGAGCAGGTTGGCACCCAGACCGCTTTCCGGGGTCAACACGCGGCTTTTCTCCCAAAAAAGCTCGCTTTTTTTGAGTTTGGTAAACCGAAAAGCGCCGATGCGGATGAGTATGTCCAACTGCGTCGGCGCGATGTGTACCCGCCGCACAAAATCCTCCAGGCTTTTGAAAGGCCCAAATGCCCCGCGCTGCTGCACGATCTCATGGGCCAGTTGCTGCTCCAAGCCGCGGACATGCACCATGCCCAGGTAAATGTCTTTGCCCTCAATATGGGTCAGGTGCCGACTGCGGTTCACACAGGGCGCGTGGATGTTGGCGCCCGCCATACGCGCTTCGTGCACATAAAATTCCGTGCTGTAAAAACCGCCGAAATTGTTGATCACCGCCACCATGAATTCCAGGGGGAAATAGGTTTTTAGGTACAGGCTTTGGAACGATTCCACGGCGAAACTGGCCGAATGCGCCTTGCAGAATGAATACCCGGCAAAACTCTCTATTTGCCGCCATACCTCATGGCTCAGTTCGGCTAGGTAGCCCCGGGCGTTGCAGTTGTCGAAATACTTCTTTTGCAGCCGGGCAAAGTCCTCCGAAGAGCGCTTTTTACCCGTCATCATACGGCGCATCACGTCGGCTTCGTCGAGGCCAAGGCCCGCAAAATGGTGCAGCACTTTCATCACATCCTCTTGGTACACCATTACCCCGAAGGTTTCTCCAAGATGTTCTTTAAATACCGGGTGCAGGTATTCAAAGCCATTGGGCTGGTGGAAACGCTGGATGTAAGCACGCATCATGCCCGACTGCGCCACGCCGGGGCGTATGATGCTGCTGGCCGCTACGAGGTGCACGTAGTTGTCGCAGCGCAGTTTGCGCAGCAGTCCGCGCATGGCAGGGCTCTCGATGTAAAAACAGCCCATGCAGTTGCTTTTGCGCAGTTGTGCGCGCACGAGCGTATCGTTTTTCAAGCGCTCCACATCGTGCACGTTCACGGCTTTGCCCTGGTTTTGTCGCACCAGCGAAACGCAGTCCTTGATATGCCCCAAACCGCGCTGGCTCAGCACGTCGAACTTGTGAAAACCCCAATCCTCGGCGGCGTACATGTCGAAATGCGTGATGGGGAAACCTTTGGGCATCATTTGCAGGGCTGTAGCCTGGTTCAGCGGCGCTTCTGAAATGATGATGCCGCCCGCGTGTATCGACAGGTAGTTGGGAAAATCGTTCAACAGGTCAGCGTAGCGGAGAATGTGCTTGGCCCAGGGGTGCAGGGCTTCTGCGGCGGCTATATTGGGGTTGGCTGCTAAGGTGTCAATATCGGCCTTGGTCAGCCCGAAGGCTTTGCCCAGTTCCCGGATCACGGCGGCAGATTGGAAGGTGCTGTAGGTGGCGAGCAGGGCGGTATGCTCACGGCCATAGCGTTTGAAAATGTAATCGGTGACGTCGTCGCGCTCGTCCCAGGAAAAATCGATGTCGAAATCGGGCGGCGAACTGCGCTGCGGGTTGATGAAGCGCTCGAAATAGAGGTCGAGTTCCAGCGGCTCCACGTCGGTGATAGAAAGGCAGTAAGCTACGATGGAATTGGCGCCACTGCCCCGCCCGATATGGTGATAACCTGTAGATTCGGCGTAGCGCACAATATCCCAGGCGATGAGGAAATAGGCCGCAAAATCCATCGTGGCAATCATTTTCAGCTCCTTTTGGATGCGTTCTTGTGCGGGCTTATGGTTTGAGCCGTAGCGGCGAACGCAACCGTTTTCGGCGAGTTTGGTCAGCAGGTTGATGTCGCCCTGTTTGTCGCCCATGAAAGTGCGGCGGTTGAGTTGCAGCCCCGTTTCAAATTTGATACTACAGCCCTCAAATACCCGGCGGGTGTTTTGTATGATTTTGGGATAATGCTCAAAAGCTGTTAGCACTTCGGCATCGCTTGGAAAATGCTCGTCGGGCCCTGCCATCGGCACCTCGTCGAGTTTGGTGACCAGGGTATTGGCATCAATGGCGCGCAGCAGCTTGTGCAGGCGGTAGCCATCGCGGTCGAGGTAGGTGACGGGTTGCCATACCAGCAGGCGTTCGGGGTGGTAGCGCCAGTGGGCACCGTACAGCGCGTTCACTTTCGCAGGGCGTATGCCGATGAATTCATTGGGGCGGAACATGTCCAGCGGTTTTACTTCCTTTTCGTAAATAATGATGACATTGTCCATGGGCGGTGGCACAGGCGGCAGGGGCTTTCCGGCCAGTGAATACTCGGTCAAGAGGCCACAAAGGGCTGCCCAGCCTGCGTTGTTGCGGGCGATGCCCGTAAACAAAAAGCGGTGCCGGGCATCGCGGAACTCGATACCGAGGATGGGTTTTATGCCCTTGGACTGGCATTGCCGCACAAATCCCAGGGCCGCCGATGTATTGTTGATGTCGGTCAATATCAATGTTTTTACCTGTCGCTCCAAGGCGGCGGCTACCAACTGCGGCGGCGACAAGGTGCCGTAGCGCAGGCTGAAATATGTATGAGCCTGGTGGAACAGGATTGTGTTGATTTTCAGAATGAGATAAAGATTAGCTGATTTGGGCGCGAGGATTGTTGCTTCCAATCAAGTTGTGGTGGCCGAGGCGGGCGGGTGCGGTTTGTTGTTTGGTTGGGGCGAAAGGCGGGTGGGTAGGGTAGCGTGGTCTTAAGTCAACGAAATAGGCCTAAAGGCGGTGCTACCAATACATGTGAGATATTTTGTTTTTAAAATTAATTGTAGCAAAAGTAGGGCAATTGGTCTGTTGTAGGGTCTATTAAAACAAATACTTTTATAAGTAATTTTTAGAAAGCTAAGGAAAAGGCTGCTGGCATGATGTCCCATGGGGCTTTAAAGATAATGCCGGATGTGGCACTATCGCCGCATCCGGCATTATCCGGGTACGTATATGTATAAAACGCGTCTTGACCGGTGCTACAACTTCACCAACTTCCTTGTCGCCAGCCCCGATGCCGTCTGCAACGTACAGTGCAGCACCCCTGCTGGCAAGCCATCGAGTTCCAGGAACAACTGCCCCTGCTCATACGCACTGAAGGTTTTTTCCAGCAGCAACTTTCCCGACTGATCGCGGAGCTGCAATCTCCCTGGCTCCGGTTTTTGTAACGTCCAAGAGACGTAAGTGCTCGATACTGCGGGGTTGGGCATGATGTCAAAATTCAGAAAATTAGCGGGCTGTTTGGTCGCTGTGCTGGTGGTGACGATGATATCGTCTAGTTGCATCATGATATCATCTTTTGAATCGTGGTGAAAGGCGATATAGATGGTTTGCCCGGCGAAATCATTCAGTTTGAACTCGTGCGGTTCGAGTTTTCCAGCGTAAGGGCCATCTGGGCCGAGCAGATAGAAGTAGCTGGTGTCAGTAAACCCATTTGCATGGATATAGCCATCTGAATAAACATAGTCATCCAAATCAAGGGTAAAGTTACCAGGGTTGACAAAACTAACCATTTCCGCTGCTTTAAAAAGGAGGTGGGAAAAGTCGCCCGAAGCGGGCAGATTGGAATTGGTGGAGGCGAGTACTTTGTAGCCGTCTACATACGCGGGGCCTTCTGCGGTCAATGAGCGCCATAAAAGCCAGTAGTTATCATCTGGAATGTATATAGGCGGTAATATCAACCAATTATGGTTTTGGACACCGCCATTCAGATAGGAGCAACTGGTAAACGCCTTGTTTGCGGTAAAGATCGAATCCGGAAAGCTAAAATCCCGCTCGATATACCAGCCATTGGGGGTGATGCCATTTTGTACACAATTGCCTTTCACCAAATCCTGGTCGTAGTTCACCCAAGCATTGTCGTCACCCGATGGTGCGCTCAGCATCATACCGATGGGGTTGCCCATTACAGTCTCATTGATCAACGTATCAGGTTGGGAGCCGCCGCTTTGTGCCATAAGCTGTTGCCCAAAAGCGATGGAAAAGAGTAGTGCTGTGTAAATTATTCGCATATCAAGTAGATTTTGTTTGTGTCGGCTGTTCTGCTGCTTCCGTCAACTCTTTTTCCAACTGTCGCAAGTTTACGGGCACTACGCCGGGGAATTCGCATACCTGCCCGCCCGCGAGGTTGGAAAGTAGGGCTACGGTCTGCAAATCCAGTCCTGCCGCCAAGCCCATCGTCGCTATACTGATGACCGTATCACCTGCTCCACTCACATCCGAGATGTTGCGGGGCCTTGTTGGGTAAAGCTTTCCAGCTGATTCAGCCCTCAAATATAGTCCCTTTTCTGACAGGGTCAGCATAGTGTACTTGTTTTTTAGTTTATTTTGCAAATAATCAGCGGCATTCTCCAAAGATTCCAAATTGGCAAAAACCTCGAACGGGCTGCTTTCCCGCACTTCTTTTAAGTTGGGTTTGAACAAATCAACCCCTTCATAGGCGAAGAAATTGGTTTTTTTAGGGTCTACTGCCGTGAAAACCCCGCGTGCTTTAGCCATTGAAATCACCGCTGCAATGACCCCAACCGTCAGCACTCCTTTATTGTAGTCCTGCAATATGATGGCACGCACCGGATAGGTATCCAGCAGGTTGGCCATCCTTCGCAACAGCAAATCGCTTTCCGCTGCACTCAGATCATGGGTATCTTCACTATCAATGCGCAACATTTGCTGGTGGTTGCCCAGTACGCGCGTTTTCAGTGTTGTACAGCGTGTGTCGGAGGGCACAATGCCTTGGGCGGAAACCCCACTGTCTGGTAGTATTGCTTCAATCATTTTTTTGCCATCGCTGTCATTGCCTACTATACTGCACAAGAGCGGGATGCCGCCCAATGCCTGTACATTCAGCGCTACATTGGCTGCGCCGCCCAGCCGGTCTTCCGTAGCGGTACGCAACACTACGGGCACCGGCGCTTCCGGCGAGATGCGGCTCACTGACCCTGTCAGGTAGCGGTCGATCATTACGTCGCCGATGATGATAATGTGTTGGTTTTTAAAGTGTTGGAATATTGCTGCTGCGATCATTCTTACGGTGGACGGTAGACGGTGGACGATGGACGGTTTACCCGCCGTAGCCTTGGCGTAGGCGGGGCGCGTACGCTGTGAGGTTTGGTTATTGGGGCGGGGGAATACGCTTTTTCCAATACCGCAACAATCCTGCTACGGACATAAACGCTGGGTTGGCGGCTTCATAGCGGGGCAAATCTGCTTCGGGCACGCCTTCGGCAACTAACTGCGCTTGTACAAATGCTTGAAATAGTGGAACAATTGTCGCTGCGGGAGTTTGCTGCTCAAAATAGGGTTTCATCCAATTCGCCCAGGAAAGCAGGCGGTTTTCGAGGGCTTCCAGGTGCGCCATTTTTCCTGAAACTTCCCCAAAATGCGTCAAAAACAAACGTTCCGAGGGCAGTTCTTTCAATAATCGGATGGAAGCCAGCCAATCTTCCACATGGATATCTGGCGGCGGGCAGGGCGGCATCACAGGCCCGTCCCCGATCTTAACCCCAGCAACATCCCCCGTAAAAATAGCACCCTCGAAGCCTTTCCCCCTCTGGAGGGGGGCAGGGGGGAGGATGCCCCACGCGATATGATGCGCAGCATGGCCCGGCGTGTACCAAGCCCGGAACGGCACCCCGCCAACCTCAATTGTCTCTCCATGCTCCGGCGCGTACAGCTGCGCTTCCGGGATCGGGTTCATAGGCCCCCAAAGTCGATCCATGTTGTCGCCGTAGATCATGCGGGCGGAGTTGTAGAGTTTTTCAGGGGCTGCGAGGTGTGGTAGACCTATCGGATGGACATATATGGTCGCGCCCTTTTCGGCAAAGGCCCAAGCGGCTCCCGCGTGATCGAAATGGATATGGGACAGAAAAACATGTTTAAAATCACTGATTTTCCAGCCATTTTCATGCAATATCGATGTCAAATGGGGTAGGGTGGAAGCGGGGCCACATTCGATCATAACAGGGCCGACGGCAGTTTCCACGACAAAAACGGCGATGGCATGTTCCAGTTCCAGGAATTCGAGGTCGAGGGTATGAATCTTCACAGAAAGCAATTTTTAGGTAAATGTTGGCGGCGAAGTTAAGGAGTTTGTCGAAGGCTGGTGATAGTACAGGTTTTGATGTAGATTTGCGCGGCACAAATTCTGGCACATGAACGAAAACGAACAACTTATCCACCACTTTTATACTTGTTTTCAAAACAAGGACCATGCAGGTATGCAGGCTTGTTATGCTGACAATGCCCGTTTCAGCGATCCTGTATTTCAAAACCTGGGTGCAGCACAAGTCAGGGGAATGTGGGAAATGCTCGTTACCCGTGGCAAGGATTTGGTTTTGGCGTTTTCAAATGTGCAAGCGGATGGCAAGCAAGGCAGCGCCGATTGGGTAGCGACGTACACATTCTCTGCCACAAAAAGGAAAGTGGTGAATAGGATACACGCCGATTTTGTTTTTGAAAACGGTAAGATCGTACTGCACCGCGACCATTTCAGTTTTTACAAATGGGCGCGACAGGCACTCGGATTTCCAGGGTTGCTGTTCGGCTGGTCGGGTTTTATCCTCGAAAGCGTGCGCCAAAAAGCCATGGGGAACCTCGCCAGTTTTATGAACAAAAATTGATCGACTTTCCCTAAAAAACACGAATGAGCCCTCATTGAGTGGCTGAAAATTATCAAATTATCCCATCATCAAATTATCAAATTAAAAAAACATGCTTGCCAAAACATTAGCCGAATACCAAGCCGAAGGCCGCAGTCCGGAAATCCTTTTTTGGGTGGGTTGTGCCGGCAGTTTTGATGCCCGGGCGCAAAAAGTGACCCGTGCTGTGTGTGAAATACTCAACCGCGCGGGCATTGAATTTGCCATTCTTGGCAACGACGAGCGCTGTACGGGCGATCCCGCCCGCCGTGCCGGCAACGAGTTTCTGTTCCAGATGACCGCCGCCATGAACATTGAAACGCTTAATATGTATGGGGTGAAAAAAATCGTGGCCGCGTGTCCGCACTGTTTCAATATCCTTAAAAATGAGTACCCGGAACTGGGCGGCAATTACGAAGTCGTGCACCATACCCAGTTGATCAATGAATTGATTGTCAACGGGAAAATTAAAATAAAAGAAGGCGGCGAATTCAAAGGCAAACGCATCACATACCACGATTCCTGCTACCTGGGCCGCGCCAACGACGTGTACGAAGCACCCCGCGCCCTACTCGAAGCACTCGACGTTGACCTCGTGGAGATGAAACGCTCCAAGAAAAACGGCCTCTGCTGTGGCGCAGGTGGCGCGCAAATGTGGAAAGAAGACGAGCCAGGCGACAAACGCATCAACGTCGAACGGGTGGAAGAAGCATTGGGCATGGAGCCTACTGCGGTGGCGGCCAATTGTCCGTTTTGCATCACGATGCTCCAGGATGGCTTGAAGGCTAAGGAGCGGGAACAGGTGCCGGTGTACGACCTGTCGGAGATGATTTTGTCGAATATTATTTGATTTTGCTCGGGGACTGTCGCATAAATCAAGTATGATTGGGTGCGGAATATTTGATCCGAACAAAATCTCGAGCATAGTGAAACATGACTCATTTATTAACAAAGATTTGTCATTGCTCGCCTGGGGCTCGAAATGACAAGATAGCTTTAGCATGAAAATACTCCATTTCTCCGATACCCACCTCGGTTTCCAAGCCTTCGACCGGGTCAATGAAGCGGGTGTGAATGCCCGGGAACAAGACGTGTACGATGCTTTTGAGCGCGTTGTGGACAGGATACTGGCGATAAAACCTGATATCGTGCTGCATTCCGGTGATTTGTTTCACCGCCCAAGCCCCAGCAACCGCGCCCTTACTTTTGCTTTGGAGCAGTTGCGGCGCATCAGCAAAGCAAATATTCCGATCCTGATTATTGCGGGCAACCACGAAACGCCGAAGACTATTTACAACAGCCCAATTTTGCGGGCCTTGCGCTCCATTGATGGGGTTTTTCCCGTGTTTGGAGAAAACTGGGAGGTGGAGGTATTCGACAATGTTGCCGTGCATGGCGTACCCCATATCAATGACAACCGCTTACTAATCAGCGAACTTGAACGCTTGACGCCGCAGCCCGGAAAATTCAATATCCTCATGTTGCACACATCGCTTGGTCGCCGCTACTTGATGGAAGAATATGGCGAACAGGTGTTCCCGGCTGAATTTGAGGCCAAATTGGCGGGCTTTCAGTACATCGCCCTGGGGCATTGGCACGATTGCCAGTCGGTCAATGTACATCCCTGCGCCTGGTATTCCGGCAGCACCGAGCGTTTCAGTGATACGGAAATCGGGGCAGAGAAGGGTTTTTTGTTGCTGGATGTAGCAGCCGACAATACTTGCAAGGTCACTTTCGAAGCCATTACAACCCGCTCCTGGCTCAAGTGGGAACGCAAGCAATGCCATGAAGTTTCGGTTGGTGAAATGGAGTCGGAGCTCGTGTTTTTCATCGCGCAAAACAAGATTTCTGATGCGATTGTCTCGCTGAATTTCATGGACATCCGTCCGGAGCAGGCCTTGGAGCTTTCCAATATTCGCCTGCGTCAGTTGTTTACGGATAGTTTTCAATTGATTCCAAAGCGCAAGACGTTCAGTGATCGCGCTTTTGTGCATGACATTGAGGCGAGCCAGTTTGATAGCCTGGATCACATTTTTGGCGATTATTTGCGGAGTAAGTATCCTGACAACGAAGGTTTGGCGAAGGAATTGGTGCTTCGAGCTAATCGTTACTTCGCGGCTTAACTTCCCGGAAGTTTTAAACTTCCGGGAAGTTGGCGCGAAGAACGAACGTTGCTT
>JBBRWA010000205.1:0-11161 GCA_038246345.1 Chitinophagales bacterium | reverse complement strand
GTATTCCGCTGTATTTGGGCGACCTTGTTCAGAATCCAAAGCATTCAAGCCTATTGCATTGAAAATAAATGCGGTGTTGTATGTTTGAGTAGCGCAACTAAAAAAAAGCACATCAGTTCACGACAAAAGTAGACACTTTATTGAACCCCAACAAGCGCAAGGAGAAGTGTAAAGTAATTAACTATTGATCCGCCCCTTTCCCTCACCGAATCACCACCACCTTCCTTGTCCACTGCCCGCTTCCCGTTCTCAACACTACATCATACGTTCCTGGAACCCAACTGGAACAATCCACGACCATGCTGTGCAAATCTTGCGCAAGGTAGCGATCCAACACCTTCTCCCCCAACGCATTAAAAACCAGGAGCTGAATTCCCCGACCCTGCCATTCCAACAAAAACTGTTTGCCTGCCGGATTGGGGCGCAAGCTGAAAGGCGCTGGTTCAGGACTACCCGTTGCGACCACCTGCTGCACGGTCGCACTGCCCGCTGTCTGGCATCCGGCAGCATCCGTAACCACTACCTGATATACCCCGGCAGACAAACCAATGATGGAATCGCCGGATTGTGGCGGGATGGTGTTCCAAACGATTTGATAAGGCGCTTGCCCGCCAATCACCACGACCGAGGCGCTGCCATTATTCATTTGGTCGTGCGTCGGGGCCGATTGTATGCTGCTGATTTCAGGTGCCTGACGAACCAGGATCGTTACAGAATCGCTGGCGATACAATCGCCTTCAACACCTGTTGCCACGAGCAGGACGCTGCTGGTTGGCGCGATCCGAACGCTGGGACAAGTAGCGCAATTCACCAACTGCGCTGGTGTCCATGCCACGGTTTCAAAGCCCGATACGGAAAAAGTAAGGGTATCGCCGGGGCAAATGGGTGGTACAATGCCCAAATCCAGGTTGCCCGTGGGGGAAAGGCTGATCAAAACAGTGTCTGACTGCCGGAAACCGCATTCATCCCACACCTCTACCCAATATTTTCCAGGGCCGACAGCGGTGTATTGCGCCTCCGGGAAACCATCCTGCCAGCGGTATCGGGCAAATGCGTTGCCCGCATTCAACGTCACGGCATTGGCGCTGCACGACTCCAGGTCGGGGCCCAAATCCAGCGCAGGCGTTGTCCAGTTTTTCGAAACGGTGAACAGGTTGTCGAGGATGGAACATTCGGCAGACTTGGCAAACTTGAAATCATTGGGAATATTAAACGGCGTGGTATTTTGACCATTGTCATTCAAAATGCCGTAAAATGTTTTCCCTTTCACCACGGGTATCGAGAGCACTTGCGAAACACATTGCCCGGGCGCAATCGCTCCCTGATGCAGGTATTGCAGTTCCCCCCAATGCTGTGCGGGCGTAAAGGTCGGATTGTCGTCGTAAAAGCGGATGGGCAGACTGTCGGGCAGCGCGTGCTCGCCATCGTTGCATACTTTGACGCGGAGGTACAATTGCTCCTGTCCGCACCAACTGCTGTCTTTTGTAATAAAGGCATTTGGCAGGTAAATAAAGGGTTTGTACTGTTGGTTGAGTACGGGTGCCTGGCCCAAAAAGCGGTTGTAAATTTGCTTGCCGCCGATGGGGCGATGGGGTTCTAATTGGTGGATGGGGATACTCAGGTCGTCGTTGATGTGCGGGCCAAAGTAGCCGTACTGATTCCAGATTTGGCGCGCTGGCGGCCAGGGGATATTGGCCGCTTTCAGTACCCGCAAACGCCCTTTCAAACTGCCCGGCTCGGCAGGCCCTCCGGCATCAAACGATGTAAAAATGATCTCCGCCGCGCCGTCGCCATCACAATCGGCCACCACCGGATACTGGGTGCCCGGCACGGTGGGCGCTGGGACAACATGCCAGTTCCGATTCGGGTCGACACCAGGTGGAAGCGGCTCAGCTCCGCCATATAGCAGCCGTAACTGCGCTTGATCCTGAAACACCAGTTCGTCCAAACCGTCGATGTTGAAATCAAAGGCCACGGGTGTGGCCAAGCCCAGGGAATCCTGGGTTGACATACTCCACCAATAAGGGGCATTGGGGTTGGATAGGGCCGCATTCAAACTGAAACAAGTCAGTCGGTTCTGGCTGGCAGCGATGATTTCAGGATAGTCTTTGGCGTAGCCCAAAAGTTTGTCATCCACCACATTGGCGATACAAGGCATGGCACCGCTGAACGCCGTATTTACAGGATAAGGAAAAAATTTGAGCAAGCCGTTGCGGTTCCAGGCATACACGCCATAAACGTCGTCGCGCTTGCCTGCCACGATCAATTCAGGTATATTGTCGAGGTTGATGTCTGCCACGGCGGTAAAGCCATCGCTCCAAATAGCCGGAGAAGGGTCAAGGACATTCAGGTCGCGCCGGACGGTCAGTTGCGCTGGATCGCCATCCCAGCCATCTAGGTCGACGGAATACATGACCGGGCCGGCGGCCAATTCCATGCCATCGCAATCTGGGTCGCCGCCACAATTGCCGCGCGCCAGTAACTCCGCTGCCATCGTTTGGGCTGTGCTGTATTGTGCGTTTTGATAGGCCAATCGGCCATGTGGTTTGGAAGCATCGCCAGGAATAACCCTCCAGAAACGATGAATGGCCGTGTCCATCAACATAATGTGGTTGCCTGCATATACCTCCAGGTCGCCATCGTTGTTAAAGTCAGCCAACTGGGGTCTCCAATGGGGCGATTCGTTGTTGTTGAATAATGCATCGGAACCCCAAGCTGGCAGGAGGTTGGATTCTCCATAGTTGGTAAATACCCCTAAACGGTTTAAGTAGATGGCAAATATCTCCGCTTTTCGGTTCCTGTTTATGTCGGCAATCGCCAATTGCCCAGCTGGATAGCCCACTATCGGTGCTCCTAACCGAAACGGGTTGGCAGCATCCGAGCCGTCGCCTTTGAAAATGAAAAATGCAGGAGAAGTACCACCAACCTGCGTGGGTGCTTCCTGAATCACAATTTCTGGCATCGAGTCTTTCCACATATTCAAATTCGCCACCAGCGGCAGGCCAGCTACATTGATGTTCAGCAGCGGCGACTCCCAGGAAATCCTGCATTCAAAGTTGGGGGCTGGGGCGAGGGAAAAACAGTTGGGATTGTCCAGGCAGTTGCACTGAGGGTCGAAGCAGTCGGGAAAACCGTCGCGGTCGTCGTCGATCCCCTGATTTTGGCAGTTTTCGGCGCAAAGGGGAAATTGCGGACAACCGACCGTTGGTTTTACAATAAAATCAAGCACGGATAAAGAAGCAGGGGGCACATCCTTTGTTTGAGCATATTGTAACTCAAATGATACCGTATCGCTCGTAACATATTCCGAGCTGACGCTAAGGGAATAGGGCTGTTCCACACAAGCGCCAGCATAGCCATTGTTGTTGGGCCGCATGAGGTATATTTTACCGTCTAAAATAGGATTGTAGAGCGGAAATATGGGCCCCTGCGCTGATTCTGCAGCAGCGTGGCAAATGCGGCCGGAATTAACGGAGCCAATGGCATCAAATGCTTTTACCTGGAATCCCCAACGAAATGCACCAAGTGAGTCAAATTTTATAAAATTTTGGATGTCATGTACGATGCTGCCCGCAAAAGCGGTTTTGCTATTGCTGTAATAATAACCTTTGTCTTTGCTTTTTTTCAAAAATACTGTTGCGCTAGAAGTTAAGGAGTTGAACCGTTTAGCCCAAAGTACCTCCCCATCTTTATCACAACGCAGCAAATAAGGGCCGCTGATAAAAGAAAATCCACCATCAGATTCAGGCACCATGCGTTCCATAATATGATAAAATCCCTGGCTGCTTCGGTATTTTTTTCGCCAAAGAAGCGTTCCGTCCGCTCCGAGTCGCAGTACTAATCCCGACTGAAATGAATTGTATAAAATGATGTAGTAACCACCGTCCGCTGCGGCAACACAGGGGCCTATATTATAGATAGAAAATAGCGTTTTTAACCGCCAACGCTCCGTGCCGTCAGCAGAAAAGCAAATCCAGGTCAAAAAACCAGATGTCAATCCGCTTAACAAAAAGGAGCCATCCGGGGATGCTGTAAAATTGCTGGCAGATAAGTTGTTTGAATTTAAAAATAGGGTGGAATCAATCTTGCTGCTCCAAAGCAATTGCCCACTGCTGTCCCAACGCATCAAATAATTGCTTTCCGGAATAATCGTGATGGCGCCATTATCGGGCGTTGTATGAATCAAATACATGTTGTTAGTCTCAAACACACTCAGCCAGATGCTTTTTGACCATGCGACGCTGCCATCCTCTCGGATGCGCGACAAAAAAGGTCGAGCATTATTGCCTGCTAAAAGCATATCGCCATTGGGGTACACCTCCACGCTGGTAATGGTAGGATATTTAATTTCATACTGTAATTGAGGCGGAGCGGCCAGCGCGCAATAAACGTTCACCAGAATATTCATGGACAACACCCTGGCACAGTAGTCGTTAGCGACGCTGAGTTCTACCAGGTAATTGCCCGCCGTGGGGAAGGTCCAATTCATCAGGGCATTTTGCCCGGCAGCGGTGCCGTTTACCGTCCATTGGTACGTGCTGGCGTTGTCAACCTGCGCCTGAAACGTGAGGCTGCCGCCGGGAGCCGTCTCCAACGCGCTGCTATGTATAAACCCGTTGAGGTTGCAAGTAGCCTGAATGCCGTAACCTATTGTACTGATGCAGCTCGTACCAGCGCCATAAGCCCGCAGCAAAATATTGTAATACCCTATCGCTGGTGGAATAAAGCTAAAATCTTGTTCGCTGCTCTGCCATTGCCCATTGACGTACCAGGAATAGGTTAGCGCATTTTGACTTTGATTGGTAAAAAACACGGTGTCCGCAATATTAATCGAAGTTGCAGATGCCGTAAATCCTGCCAAAGTTCCTTCATCGCATGGTGGCAAACAGCCCGTTGAATACAGCAAACTGCCGCGCAACAATTCGCTTAGCTGCAACATCCGATCACTTTGGCCCATCGTAAAGCGGTACATGCAATTCCAAGGCGAGTAATCCATGAAATTTTCGGTCATGTCGTTCACATCAGTGCTCAGCGGGTTGGGTGCCGGGGCATCCGCATCGGTGTGGCAGGAATTGAAACCACAAGTGCTAAACGTAGCCTGATCCGGTGGCGTATCGCAAACGCGGTCGCCTTGTTGCAGGCAATTATTGTTCAGGCAGTCGCCCTGAAATGTGTGGTAAAGCCCTAAATAGTGACCCATTTCATGCGCCAATACTATATTGTTTCTTTGGAAACTGCTGCCAGTGTATTGCGCTTCTAGTACAATTCCGTCGAATTTGGAGCCGTGCGAAAACGGCAGGGTAGCATATCCGGCGTAATTGGTGCCCTGCGCGGCCGACAAGATGCTTTTCACAATCCAAACATTCACATAGCGCGTGGGATCCCACCGAATCAGATCCTTAAGCTGTTCGTCTTGCGGGCTCACCAATAAATCCGTCAGGATTGATTGGGTGCGGGTAATGCCGTTCGTGGGCGAGCCATCAGGAGCTTGATGGGCTAAACAGAAGCGGAAAGGAACATCCGCGCTGATGCCCAAACTGCCAAAGTAGCCGCTGTTGGCAAAGGCATCGTTCAGGTAGTCAACAGCATCCAGAATCCGGGAATCAGGTATGTTTTCCGTGCCGCCATCGTGGATGATGTGAAAAACCAGGGGCAGCGTGTAGCTGGGGCCCGTAAAGGATTCCTGCCCGGCAGCTTTTTTCGCGGCTTTTTCATAAGTCAATTGTTCGGCTTGCGCAACGCGTTCGCCATAACCGGGAATACTGGCGGCTAACAACTGTTGCAATTGATCCGATCCGCAAGCGGGAGGATTGATGGGCAAAGATTGAGCTTGGAGCAAAAATGGCAGCAGCAACAAAAACAGGTTGGCGCCAAGGCGGGTGGTCGTCGATTTGATCATGGGTGCGGATAGGATTGTGTTGATCGAGAACCAAAACTAATGAAGATTGGTAATATGCGGATAGATAAAAGTGTATGTGTCGCATACCTGGCAACGCGCGTTAAAAACCTCGTAGGTCTAAAACCTCAGAACCCTCCTAAAAAAGCATCGCTTTTTTGGGAGGGTTCTGAGGTTTAAGACCTACGAGGTTTAGGGCCCCTCATCCAATCACCCCCATCTTTTTCATCAAAAATGACGCACTCTTATTCACACAAACCCCATCTCGAAGTTGATAATCAAAATAAAGGTCATCGTGCGTCATCTTTACTTCAAAACACATATTTCGCAGGGTTTCAGGGTGTTTTGCCTGAAGGTCACAAACATTTAAGTCATGGGTTGCCAGCACCCCGGTAGATTTTATGCGCACCATCGTTTCAAGCAAGCCAATCGTCCCGGCTAATTTATCATTTGAATTGGTTCCCCGCAATATTTCATCGAGCAACACAAACCCTGGTCGACCCGTTTCGAGCTGCTCAATGGTGCGCTGCAGGCGTTTTAACTCTGCATAGAAATAAGACTCATTGTCGTGCAATGAATCGCTTAGTTTCATGCTCACAAAAATTTCGAAATTAAAGGTTGTACACGCCGTTGCACACACGGGAGCGCCGACTTTTGCCAATAAAAGGTTGATCCCGAGCGAGCGCAAAAAGGTGCTTTTCCCAGACATATTAGACCCGGTGAGTATCACAAATCCAGATTTTTCAAACTGAATATCATTGCATACTCTTTTCTCTTCTGCGATTAAAGGATGCCCAAGTTTTGTGCAGGTTAATTCGATTTTATCCGAAATGGTTGGAAAAACAAACGCCGGATTGTTATAGGAGAAATGCCCGAAACTGCTCAGCGCTTCTACTTCCGCGATACTATCGACCCAAATTTTTAATTGTGCAGCATGATTGGCTTTCCATTTTTCGAGGGCCAGCAATATGTGCACGTGGTATAGGAACAAGCTGTTGAACACCACTGCCCCAATCAAGTTTTGCACGGATTCCAATTGATGCAGCAATCCGGAAAGTTTGATAATAGTGGCGCTGGCTGGCTGGCCATTGTTGTGCAATTTTTGCTGCAGCGCCATTAATTTCGGAGATGAAAATTTCCCTTGCTCCATATACCGGAGCAAGAAACCATATTGTTCCACAACTTTGAATATTGCGTTCAGGTACTGCAGTTCATGCTTGATCTTCTTTGCGTGCGCAATTACAACGATAAGATTTACAGAAGTTAAGACAAAAAATGTATCCCAAACCGCTTTGCTTTGGGTGATTATGAAAGCCAAGCCGGTGGCAATCGTCGCGAACGTAAGCACTTGCCATAACACCCGTAGTACCAGCGCGGTCCGCTGTAAGGGCAACCCACACCATTGTACTAGCAATTCACAACTTGACTTCTGGTCGGGATGAAGTTGACCCGTTGCCTGGAATTCCTGGCGCCAGGGAAGTTGGCCTGCCAGGTCGCGAATGGCTTCCTGAGATTCCACAATTTCAGCATCAGATTGATGGCCCAGGAAATACTGCGCCAACCTGTCGGCCCCAATAACAGTCGTTGTCCTGTTGAGGTATTGAAAGATAGAATTGTCCCCAAAAATATCTAGGTCGTATGAGTAGGCATGCTGCGGGTCAACATATTGCGCTCCCGCGCCAAAACTTGAAAAATCGCCGTTAGTGGCGGCTATTTCAGCCTCGTTGATCTTTACCAGTTGCTGATAAAACCGCCTTTTTTGCTTCACCTTGTCATGGCGCCGAACCAACACCAGAAAAACAATGATGCTCAACATTAAAATGGCGCCAAAGGCATAGCCACCATTTTTGAAAAACTGATAGCCCGCTACCAGGGCAAAAACAATCAACATCAACCTTGATCCACTCAGGATATTGGATGCTTTTGATTCTTTGCTGAAAAGCAATTGGTATTTTTCAAGTTCTGTTTGGTAAATGCTCACGGTTAAATCTTGTAGCACCATAGAAAATAATCAATCCATTTTTTGAAAACGGATCAAATGCCATCCGGTGTTTTCAGCAAAAAAATGCAAGGTGAAATGGCCATTGGATAGTCCGAGCAGGGAAATATTATTACCTGAGGGATTCTCCATTGTCCGTGATAGTTTGCCAGCGGCATCAAAAATATGGTATTTCAACACGTGATCAGCGGGATCGCTAGGGTGCAAATTTAGCCAAGTGGAAGCAGGGTTTGGCGTTACAAAGAAATTGTTTTGGTTAGTTAACTCATTGGTACTGACGAGGTAACCTACAATGGCTTCGGCAGAGTGTGTGCAACCCTTGCTGTCCGTGACCACGCATGTATAAGTACCTTCTGCCAATTCAACAGCAATTGGTGTTGTTTGGGCTGGAACGGTATTCCACAGGTATTGATATGGCGCTGTCCCACCAATCACACTAACGCCTGCCGTTCCGTTCAGCGTAGAACCCATCTGTGGTGTCGATGAAACTGTTGTGTTGATAGGTGCGGGTTCCAAAACTTGCACACTTGTTGTTCCGCTTGTACCATTGGCATCGGTTATCGTGACCGAATAAGTGCCGGCAGTGAGTCCGTCTGGGTTGAGGCCAACAGCAGATGAAGGGTTCCAAACAATCTGATATGGTGGCACGCCGGAAGGTATTATCAGGATTGTCCCATCGTTTCCACCATGGCAATTGACGGCTGTGGAAATACTTGATAATTGCAGCGACGGTGTATAAATATATGGCTCCCAATTGTCATTAAAAGACACGCTTTTGGCCCAAAAAACCATTTTGTCACCGAAGGAGAAAAAGCGCTGCGGGTCGTAAAATACATCTATTGTTGGGGTTGTTACCAGTATATTATTGCTTCCATTGGTTTTAAACAGTGATATATTTCCTGCATATTCATCGGTGAACCACACTTGGTTGTCATGTGCGTGCAGGAGGAGGAAATTGGGGTAGGAAATACTGGAAACTCCTTGAATAAGATCCGTAACAACCTGGGTGCTTGGGATGCTGCCCGTCGTTTTCCAAAGGTTATCCGCAGCAAAATCATTGGAAAGGAATAATACCTGACTGCCCAGTTGAACAAAATGAGAGGCTTGCTCAGAAGAAAAAGCAAATGTTTTGAGCTTTAAGGTCCCGCCGGGAGTCCCATCGGTAACCCACAATTGAGACGTAAACTGGGCATCCATCACTGAAAAATATGCTTTCGATCCAGCAACAAAAAATCGTTCTTCAGGGGCATTTCGTTGATGAGAAAGGCCGCCAAATCCGCTGGCAGGATCGGTATTTTTTAACAAAGCAGTACCCGCCTGCGTACCGTCTGACTTCCAGAGTTCCGGGCCACTGACACCATCGTCTTCCACGAAAATCAGCAGGTTCCCCAATCTTTTCATGTCTTCCGGGGTTTCGTTTAAGTTGTTTGTCACCTGAACGGTTCCATTGGCGGTGCCATCTGTTTTCCAGAGTTCTCCGCCATGTTGAAAGGTAAATCCGATAAAATAAAGCTCCCCGTTCAATGCTTCAAAATCACCCTGACAGCCGTCATTGCCTCCTGGCGAGATACTTTTTAAAAGGCCCGTTCCGGCACTGGTGCCATCGCTTTTATAGAGTTCAAGTCCATCATCACTGGTATATGCCCTGAAATAGAGTTGGTTCTGAAACACCTGGAAATCCGTCGAACCAAGCGAAAAAAACCAGTCTTCAAAAGGAGATGATGAACCAGGCCTGATTTCCGCCAGCAATTCCGTGCCGGCTGTAGTACCGTCGGATTTCCAGAGTTCACGGCCTTGCGTGCCGTTGTCGGCTGTAAATAGCAGCAGGTTTCCAACGGCATAAAAATGGTCGGGGTCACTGCCCTGCGCACCGGGATTGATGTCCTTCACGAGCTTTGTACCCGCTGTTGTACCATCTGTTTTCCAGAGTTCTACGCCGTTGGTGCCGTTTTCAGCTGAAAAAAAGAGTGTGTTCCCTACTTGGGCCATGGCCCCTTTTTGAGTGGCCAATGAAGAAGCGCTGCCTTGATTTATTTCGGCCAATTTTGAAAATTGTCCAAAACAGAATGCCGTAGCAAAAAACAGCATCCCCGTGAGTAGTTGAAGTTTTTTCATTATTCTGGTAGTTTTGATGTGTATGAAATATTTATTGGGCATTCCATTCGCTCGGGGTCCAAAATTCAAAAAAAGGCACCCGTTTTGACAAAAGTAGATATTTTATTGAACCCCGACAAGCACAGGGGTAAGCATAAAGCAATTAACTTGCGGAAGCAGAAAGCTTTTACCTGCTTGTTGTAGTTTTGCGGTCAATATAAACACACAATCCATCAAATGGCTTTCAAGCACCTTCCTTTGCTATTCCTACTCCTACCCCCAGGTTCCGCGCCCTGCCCCTGCGCCGCTGTTGTGTCAAAAGGTATTCAAGGTTAAAATTTCAACATGCAGTCCGATTTTAATTTGGCATTTGGCACAAAGTTGTCAACGTCTAAAAATTTGTCAACTTTTCATGTGATTATAGCCAATTATTATTTTGCAATCGAGCCATGAAGCTTCTATCCGCGCTAGCGCATTTTTTATTAAAAAACGAATAATTTTTAGATTTTAGTAAAAAATGCCCCTTGCCCCTTACTAATTTGGCCCTCGCAAAATGCCCCTTGCCTTTTGCTAAATTTGCCCTTTGCTAACTGCCTTTGCCTTTTGCCTTTCCTTCACAATCAAAACCAACTCACCCATGCCATTGACAACTGAAGATTTCATCAAAGTAGCAGCGCCCTCGCTGGAAAAACTCCGCGCCCGGTTTGGCGACACCCCCCCACAAGTTTCCGATGTCCGGGACGAAGAAGGCCATCAATACGTCAACCTCGTTCAGGAAGGCGGCGGCGTTTTAGGCGTCGCATTGGTCGGATACACCTACGCACTGGAACAATTGGGTATCCGATTTATGAAAATGGCGGGCACCAGCGCCGGCGCCATCAATACCATGCTGATGACCTGCCTCGGCGACAAAGAAGAGGCTAAATCATTGGCGGTACTGGAGCTGCTCAACAAAAAGCTGCTGTTCGATTTTGTAGACGGCAACCGAACGGCCAAAACCATGATCCGGCGATTGATCACGTCCAAAAGTTATGTCCAGCGCTTAATTAAGGCTATCGCCATCGTGCTGGTTGTTTTTTTGGTGGCCATTCCCACGCTCACATATTCGATCGGAACAGGGCACTATAACTGGCTTTTTTGGGTTGCTTTGGCCATTTTTGTGCTGTCTGGAG
>JBBRWA010000204.1:0-11226 GCA_038246345.1 Chitinophagales bacterium | reverse complement strand
GCTGTCAGCATCCGTCCACGTTTAAAGGGGAAAAGTAAAACAGGATGTTGCTGTATTGGAACGTTCAGCGCACTTTACGTGGACAGATGCTTACAGCACGACATCTCAGGGTAAGGGAAGCAATTGGCGGAAGGGCAGCTGGATAGTTACTCACTCTTGTTTTGTTTCATAGAAATTAAAGAAAATAAATTATGGAGAAACTTATGCTGGCGAAGATCAACGAAGCGAAAGTAAATTTTTATCTACGTTTTGCCACAAAAATGCGAAGTTCTACCCTCATATCTTATCACTAATTTTAAAAATAATCCGTATTTTTCCCAACATTTCCAACCCCACGTATCACTCATCACTCATAACTCATAACTCATCACTCCAATTATGTTGTTTCGCAGCAAAATCGCCGGAATCGGCCACTACGTCCCAGAACGCATAGTCACCAATGACGATTTGTCAAAAGTGATGGATACCACCGACGAATGGATCCAGGAACGCACGGGCATTCAAGAACGCCGTTACGGCAAAAAACACGAAGAAACCACCACCACCATGGCGGCAGTGGCGGCGCGTATCGCCTGCGAGCGCGCCGGTATCAGCCCACAGGAAATAGATTTTATCGTATTTGCTACCCTTAGCCCCGACTATTACTTCCCAGGATGCGGGGTGCTGTTGCAACGCGAACTCGGCATCACCAAAGGCGAAGCTGGCGCGGTAGATATTCGCAACCAATGCAGCGGTTTTATTTACGCACTGAGCATTGGCGACCAGTTTATTAAAACAGGTACCTACAAAAATGTTCTGGTTGTGGGCGCAGAAATGCACTCTATGGGTCTGGACTTTTCGAGCCGTGGCCGCAACGTAACCGTGATTTTTGGCGACGGTGCCGGTGCTGTCATCCTGCAACCTACTGGCCATGCCACTCAAGGTATCCTAACCACCAAACTTCATTCAGACGGCACCTACGCCGAGAAGCTTGCCTTCATCAATCCCGGCGCGCACGGCGGTTATCACAAAAAGCACACGGGCGAAGACATCGATTACGGCTATCCTCCTAGCGATACTTATGGTGAAATATTTTTGACACCAAAAATGGTGGCAGAAGGTATGACTTACCCGAATATGGAAGGGCAGTTCGTTTTCAAACTGGCCATTCAGAAATTCCCCGAAGTCATCAAAGAGGCGCTGGACAGCCTTGGCTACAAACCCTCCGACATCGACATGCTGATCCCACACCAGGCCAATTTGCGCATCAGCCAAATGGTGCAGCGCCTATTGGGTCTGCGCGACGATCAGGTGTGGAATAATATCCAGAAATTTGGAAATACCACGGCGGCCTCTGTACCCATCGCGCTATGCGAAGCCTGGGAAGCCGGAAAAGTTAAAGAAGGCGACTTGGTGTGCCTGGCAGCGTTTGGAAGCGGGTTTACTTGGGGCAGCGCGTTGATTCGTTTTTAGGAGTTCGTTGCTCGCTGCTCGTTGTTCGTTGCTCGTTTCCGAGCGCTTGGTCATTTGAAGAGGGTTGCGAATGTATTTCTATTGCTTTTGGCATATATGGACTGTTTTTGGCAAAAAACTTCCCATAAACGGACAACAAACTACTAAGCTACGAACCCAAGACCAAAAGCTCGGAAACGAACAACGAACAACGAACAACGAGCAACCATCAACTAAATCACAGGAAAATCCCCTTTAACGCCTCCCAGAGTTTTCCTTTTTTAGCGCGGTCTGGTTCGAGTACCGAAAGTGAATCGGCAAAAAGCCAGGTGCTTCCGTTTAAGTCTACTGTTTGGTAAGGTTGGACAAGCGCCACCAGGCCTACTTGTGCTGGGTGTAGTCCAAAAACCAAAATAAATTTTGGCCGCTCCATTAGCCCAGTGAAGCAATTGACTGGAGTGTTGGCTGGAATTTCAGCAAAAAGGGTGTCTTCTAATAAATCGAGGTTTGCCGCGGATAAAACTTTGGTGATAAATTCAATATTTCCTGGAGTATTTAATTCGCTAAGCGCCAGAATTAATATTTTTTTCGTAAAATTGCCCTTGGCCAAGTCAGAGACGGAGGCTTCAGCGACACGGTAAACTAATTCTTCTGTTGCGAACATATACCTAGTTTTTAATTGGGTGAGAGGTCTTATTGGGTGATAACCTTTTTCATCGCAAAATATTTTCGATAAAAAAAAGGCTGATTTGAAATTTAATATTCTGAAAAGGCCAATTTTTATCCCCCAATTTTGAAATTAAATTTCTTTATTTCCCACAAAGGTATTTAACTTTGAGCCGTCAAACAAAGGTCTTTCACCAGTGAACTCCCACTTATTATGGCTGTAAAGTATCCAATCAAAGTAACCCTGACAGAATCCTCCAAGCTTCCTTCCGTTGATTTTAACAACCTCCCGTTCGGCAAAGTTATTTCCGATCACATGTTTGTTGTTGATTTTGATGGAAAAGAATGGGTAGACCCCCGCATTGTTCCTTTTGGAACACTTGGAATCTCCCCTGCAAATTTGGCACTGCATTATGGCCAAAGTATCTTCGAAGGTATGAAGGCCACCAAATGCAACGGTGAGCCAATGTTGTTTCGTCCTGAAATGCATGCCCGTCGTCTCAATGTTTCGGCAGAGCGTATGTGCATGCCAGAATTGCCCGAAGATCTTTTTATACAGGCTGTGAAAATGTTGGTTGACCTCGACCGCGACTGGATTCCGGAAGCTGACGAACACGCATTGTACATTCGGCCGCTCATGTACGCCACCGATGAGTATTTTGGTGTACACACTTCAGAAAAATATAGTTTCCTCATTTTTACAGGTCCCGTAGGCCCTTATTATCCAAAACCCGTTAAGCTGTGGGTTGAGGAGGTCTTTACCCGAGCGTCTCAAGGTGGCGCTGGCGAGGCCAAATGCGCCGGAAATTACGGTGCATCTCTACTCCCTGCCATGCGCGCCAAGAAAAATGGCTACGACCAGGTTATGTGGATGGATGCCGTTGAAAAGAAGTACGTGCAAGAAGTAGGCACCATGAATCTTTTCTTCGTGATGGATGGCAAGGTCGTTACCCCTGCTACTACGGGTACGATTCTGCGCGGTATTACCCGCGACACCTTTATCACCATTCTCAAAGAATGGGGCTATACCGTAGAAGATCGACTGATCAGCCTTGCTGAAATTACTGACGCTTATTGGCGTGGTACTTTGCAGGAGTGTTTTGGTGCAGGCACAGCCGCCGTAGTGAGCCATGTAAGCGATATCACCTGGCGCGACCGCATGTTGGAACTACCGCCCGTGGATGAGTTCTACCGTCCTGTTGGCACGCGTTTAAAAACATACATCAACCGCCTGAGAATGGGGCTTGAAAAAGATGATTTCGATTGGATGCATAGCTGCAATGAATCCGGTGTGGAGGAGTTTTTGCCGCTGGAGACGATGAAATAATTTGATAATGTTGTAATTTGATAATGTGATAATTGCCGCCCGATCTAGGGGTTTTCACGAAGGTAAATCGTTTTCTATACGTTCACTTTAGGCAAAAAGCGCACATTCAGTTACATAGAATGATTTAAAAATAAGAACCGCCCGGTCTCGTGAAGAGGTTGGGCGGTTTTGGTTTTTGAGGGAACTGGCACTTGGGCTGGGCGAAGGGTTTGTGGGTGATTTGGTGTTTGTGTTTTTGCGCATCGACCCCCTACCCCTGAAAGGGGGGTGCATCCAGTTGAATGGATATTTTGTGCATTAGTAGATTGAAAATCAACTATTTACCACGATCCACCCCCCTTCAGGGGCAGGGGGGCGCCGCGCAAAAAGCACAAACACCCCACTTCCCACACCGCCCGCGCCAAGCTCCCCACAATTCCTAAAGCGCGTTCACGGGTTCTTCTCTTGTAGTTTCTTTTCAAATAGGGCTAAACTTTTCTTTGCTGATGCAATATTAGGATGGGCCGCTGGCAATGCCTTTTCCAAAATTAAAAGCCCTTGGCGCATATAATCGAGGGCTTTTTCTAAATTGCCCAGGTTATTGTAAACCCATGCGATATTGTTATACGATGTTGCCAAATCTGGATGATAAGCAGACAATACTTTTTCCCGGATAGCCAAAGCTTTTTGGTTGTATTCCAAAGCTTTTTGAAGTGCCCCTAAATCCGCGTACGTTGTGGCTATATTGTTGTACGATGTTGCCAAATTTGGATGGTCGGCAGGCAATAGTTTTCCCCCGATTTCCAAAGCAATTAGGTGGAATTCCAAAGCTTTTTGATATTCTTCCAAATTATTATATACTGCCGCTATATTGTTGTACAAGTTGGCCAAGTCAGGATGCTTGGCAGGCAACACTTTTTCCCGGATAGCCAAAGATTTTTGAAAATATTCCAAAGCTTTTTGAAGCTGCCCTAAGTGGCTAAAGGTTACGGCGATATAGTTGTACGATGAGGCCAAATCGGGATGCTCGGCAGGCAATACCTTTTTTTGGATTGCTAAGGCATTTTGGTTGTATTCTAAACTTTTTCCATATTGCCCTAATGCATCATAGACCTCTGCAATTTTGTTGTACAATCGAGCCAAATCAGGATGATGAGCTGGCAAGGTTCTTTCCAGTATTTCAAGAGACCTATTATGAATTTCTAGCGCTTTGTCGTAATCCCCTAACAAAAAATAATTATCTGCTTTTGCGCCAATCGCTTTTACCAATTCAAGTTCTGGTCTGTTGTATTTTCGGAGCAGCGTTACCCACAGCTCAGCCCATTTCAACGCATTTTGGTATTCACCCAATTCCTCGCTAATTTGCGTTATTTGGCTAAATAAATCGCTTAGCAACTCAATGTTAGCACTAGCATCTTTTTCAAGCACTTTTATACGTGCACGCAGCCGCTTCAATTCGTTTTTTTTGCTCTTGGCATCCAAGCCGCCCAGATTACTGATAGATGTTTGGAGGAGCGTCGAAGTCTGCTCTGTTTGTTCCGGCGCATAATCCTCAAACTTCAGCATCAAATCCCTAATACTCCAAAAATCCCGGAGGTTGTCCTTGCAGGCGCGGATATTTTGTTCCCCTGCGGGCAGGAAACAAATAAATTGAATAGGCCGCTGGCTGATTTGGTCACGCCGTTGGTTGAAACCCGCAAACAACTCAGGCAACGTGGCTATGTGCTGAAAATCTTCTATGAGTATGAAGCCGATATTGTTCGTTAATTTTTCAACCAGCGAAAAGTAATCTTCTTTTTCAGCGCGGATACTCATTAATGGGCGATCCGGATCTAGGTGGTGCAGGAAAGCCGTTATCTTTTTTACAACGCTGTAATAATTATACTCAATTATAACAAACCGAAAAACATCCGCGTGGCGCATGGCACGGCGGAGGAGAGAAATCTGCTCTGTCCAATGTTCAGGAATGTTGTCCTTGTATGACACGTTGTTGGTAAATATCAGCCAATTCTATGACCGGATTGGCACGTTTGTAAGTGCCATCGTTGTATTCATAAACGATGACATCTTCGATGAGCTTGTCCATAATTGGGTCATAAGGAGTTTGCAATTGTTTTTGGTTGTTTTCATGCAGCTCCCGAAGTTTTTCAAAATCGGCTGGTGTAAGATATTCCGTGGTTTCATTGGCGAGTTTTTTCAGCCCCCGATCGAGTGCATGCCGATCAATTTTTCCAAAGGTCTCGTCGGCAAAGAAGTTGGCATACGATAAGATGCGCAAAAGTTCCCGGGGATTGCCGCCGCTTTTGCGTATTACCTCACAAACAAGTTTACCATTTTCATTGTCGGCAAAAAGGCTGGAGTCGATCCGTTTATAAACAAATTCAATCAACCTTTGCATAGAGTCACCCTGATCTTTCCCTTGCCTATCCTGGATTTTTATATTGGGGAATGCCGTTACAAACTCGGTAAGTTGGCGCAGTTGCAGACGCTCTTTCATCAACTCGACTGGCAGTATGAAAAGCATGTTGGTCTTTATCTGGCGAATTTTACTGCTCTCGTCGATGACCAGCTTGCGGCGGATATCGGCTGTAAGGGTCTTTTCGAGGCCGTCCACGATGAAAAGTATGTCGCGGCCCTTTCCTTTTTTTCGCACTGCTAAAGCCGCCTCCAGAACAAACTCGTTAAATTTCGATGCAAAATACATGAAATCGTTTTTCAGAACGCGGCGAACAGCCAGCGTTCTTTCTGTGCCTGCGGTAACTCCAGCTTTCAATTCGGCAAACAAGCCCAACAAACTCGCCAGGAAACCGTCTTTTTTAAGGCCGCCCCCGATATTCAGTTCCCCAGTTAATTCTACGCTGTTCCTTATTTCTTTAGTTTTCTGGTCAAACCACTTGTACATGGACTCCACAGCGCCCTTATTCACATCAATTTGTTCATCTTTAAGCATTTGGGTGAGTTTTTCCAACTGCAAGATGAGCACATCCATATACTCCATGTCGTTGAGGTTCAAGTCCTCATCGAGGCGGCAAAAAACAACGAAAAAACAACTAGACCGATGCAGGTTTTGTGCGTAGCGAAAGAGTTCTGAAGTCTTTCCGGTACCCCGCATCCCACCAAGAAAGACCAAAGATTTATTTCCGTCGTTAACGCTATCGTTAAAAGTATAATCGCCGTCAAGGGTCTTGACATTCAGAGCCCTATAAATGATTTTTTCCTCAAACTCTCCCCGCATCCCTGAAAAATTGGTGTAAAATTCATGACCAGGGCTCACCGGTTCATTCAATCGGAGTGCTTGATCTATTTCGTCCAGTGTGGTTGCTTTGCGCATTTCAGGTTATTTCGTAATTCACCGCAAAATTAAGCAGATTATATCAGCTATTGTTGAGAATCTCCGACAACTGTGTATGGCAAATCTTTGCCCCTCACCACAGCTCCAACGTCACATTCTTCGCCTCCGTAAAAAAACGCAGCGCCTCCCAGCCGCCTTCCCGGCCAATGCCAGAATTCTTCACCCCGCCAAAAGGTGTGCGCAGATCCCGCAGCATCCAGGTGTTTACCCAAACAATACCAAACTGCAATTGTGCGGCCATCCGGTGGGTGCGTTGCAGGTCGTTGGTCCAAAGCGTGGCGCTGAGGCCGTAAGGGCTTGCGTTGGCGTTTTCCAGGGCATCTTGTTCGTTTTCAAAGGGTTGGATGGTGACCACCGGGCCAAAAATCTCTTCCTGATTGGTGCGGCAGTTGGTAGACAAGCCTTCAATAATAGTTGGTGCAATGTACCAGCCGCCGGCCAGCTCGCCTGGCAAATGGATGGCCTCGCCGCCGCAAAGTACCGTGCCGCCTTCCTCCCGAGCCAAATCAATACAGCCCAGCACCTTTTCATAATGCGTCTTGGAAACAACCGCACCGAGATTGCTGGCCGGGTCGGCGGGATCGCCCACGTTGATTTTTTTTACCCGGTCCACAAAATCTTGTTTGAATTTCGGGTACAGGCTCTTTTCTACATAAATCCTGGAGCCACAGAGGCATATTTGTCCCTGGTTGTTGAACGAAGAGCGTACTGTTGTGTCGAGCATCTTTTCGTAATCACAATCGGCGAAAATGATATTGGGGTTTTTACCACCCAATTCCAGGCTCAGTTTTTTGAATACTGGCGCGGCTACACGGGCAATCTCCGCGCCCGCGCGCGTGCTGCCCGTGAAAGATATCGCTTTCACCTCGGGGTGATTAACAATGGCGGCCCCGGTGCTGGGGCCTAGACCATGCAGGATGTTGAGCACACCCGGCGGCAGACCAGCCTGATTGCAAATTTCGCCAAGCAAGTAGGCCGTAAGCGGTGTTATTTCGGAGGGTTTTCCAATGACACAGTTGCCCGCGGCGAGGGCTGGCGCTATTTTCCAGCTAAACAGATACAGCGGCAAGTTCCAAGGAGAGATACAACCCACAACGCCGATGGGCTGGCGCAGGGTGTAACTCAATATGCCAGGTTGGTGGTGGCTTTCTGATGAAAAATGCAGTAAAGCCGTGGCAAAAAACTTGAAATTCAACGCAGCACGGGGAATGTCGATGGTGCGGGCTGTTTGAAATGTTTTGCCGCTGTCAGCACTTTCCGCCTCCGCAAGCCGATCGAGGTTTTGGAGGATACCATCAGAAATGGCGCGCAGGATGTCGTGGCGTTTTTCCAGGGGCATGGCAGCCCAGGCAGGGAAGGCGGTTTTGGCAGCAGCAACAGCTTGGTCTACGTCCGCAGCATCCGAATCTGGAATTTGGCCAGAAACCTTCCCGGTGGCAGGGGCAAAGTTTTCTATGTAGCGGCCGTTAACGGGAGGGGTATATTGGCCATTGATAAAATTTTGAATTTGTGTCATGTTGTGTGCTTGAACACACCACGGTTTTTAACACATGGACACATAGGGACATAGAAACATAGCTTTACGCACCCTTTTTAAAACTGTGTTTTCTATGTCCCTGTGTCCCTATGTGTTAAAAAAAGCATGTGTTTAACTTACTTGGTGATGAATACGCTGTCCAGGGTGTAGCCGTCGAAATTGCCTGTTGGGGCGCCCGTGACGTGGTTGTACACAGCCGCGACAAAAATAGTCTGGGCAGTTGATATGATGGTACTAACCACCAAAACGATCAGAATACCCGTTCCAATTCCAAGTATTGGGTTGATACTACTCAAGAGAATGCCAATGCCGATGCCTGCCAGAATACCCAGCAAGTGAAATATGCCAAAGCTGACGTTGGCAGCCAATGATTCGCCCCATTTCTGTTTCATCAAACGCCCCGATTCTTTGACCGTTTCAATGACACCTTTGTCTTCAAAAATGAGGACTGGCACCACAAAAAAGGTCAAAATCGACCAGGCCATGCCTATAAGCGAACCGATAATCTCGCCAACTTTTCCGGTGTTGTGCAGTATTTGAAGCAGCGTTCCTACGGTAGCTGACAACACCGCCCAACCGAAGATTTTTCCAAGCCGACTGTTCGCGAATTCAATGCCTTCTGCCAGGCGGGTCTCTTCTCCATTCAGAATTTTCACCGCGCAATAAACAAGCGCGGAGTTGAAATATACAATGATGAAAAAGTTGATCAGGTAATACACGAAAACAGCTGCTAAGCCCAGGGCTTTGCCAACATCCTCGCTTTGGGTGTCCAGAAACGCCCGGATTTGCTCCCCAAAAAGGAAGAAAGAACCGCCCGCAAATGTGGCCAACACTAGTATCAAAGAAATGACAGAAAATACCGGAAACAGTAACAGGGAGCGGTTTTTATTGATGGTGTCGAAACTGATTTTGGCCAATTCCCAGCCATTGCTAAGACGTGAAAAGAAACTCATTGGAAAAGGGTTTAGGTTAACGATGGAAAACGAAAATTCATGGTTGGTATGATGTCAAAGGTATTGGAAAATATGATAATAGGGTAATGTGATAATGCGATTAGATCAACGCCCGACAATCACTTGCCCAAATCGTATAAAGGTGCCACCCTCAATACGATAAGCATATATCCCTGCTGCTAATCCAGTTAATGCTAACGTGCCATTCCCCGTAAACTTCAACATGCGAACCTGCTGTCCTTTTGCATCGAAAAGCCGGAACGTGTATTGTTCCGATACAGCACTCAATAATTGCAGTGTACCACCCGCCGCCACTGGATTGGGGAAAATGCGGATGTCGGTGTTGTCAGAAGTCAGGCTTACGCTTCGTTGCGCCTGCGTAGGCCGCGCGTCAATCAAGCCAGGCAACTCCAGCCAAAACTGCCCTGCTGTTTTTAACTGGTTGCTACCGGTGTAACTCAGCACTGCGTTCGGGCCTTCTACCAGACCATCCGCTTTGTCCAGGTACTGCCAAACCGGGCCATGCGCTACCGCGCCGCGCCGCCACAAGCGACAAGAATCAGCGGGTAAATCGGCAGGCATGGAGCCTATTCGCTCAAACCAGATACCAGTAGGTGCTGTGAAAGTGGCGTTGGTACCGTAGTTCTGCAAAATCCAGTAATCCGTCAACGATGTGTGCGGCGCATTGGGGAATGTATCGGGCGGTACACTGAGGCGCGATACCACCACCTCGCCGTTGGGGTAGGTGCTGCTGGTGGAGAAAGCGAGTGTCAGGCCGGTGCCGTCAAAACCGAAGCGCTTTTTTCCAGCTGCCACATTGAGGCGCTTGCTCACCCCCTTGCCGACGGGCGCAGTAGATTTTTCGCGCTTCACCGTGGGCCCTACGAGCGCGCCATGGCGTACGCCTACCTTGTCGAGTACTACGCCGGAAGCTTCATTAAACTGGTAGTAACTCACTAGGTTTGGAAATTCAGCGGGGTCTTTGGTGAGGTGCATCAGCTCTCGTATTTCAGCCTGCGTCAGCGCCTTATTGAAAATACAAGCCTCGTCTATGGAACCTTTTACAAAGCGACCGCCCCAACCTTTGTAATTGCCCAATCGGCTGCCGGAATCAAAATTGACGGGGTCGACACTGAAACTTTGCTTTGAGCCCCGGCCATTCACGTACAGGGTAACGCCCGTAGGCTCTACCACCATGGCAACGTGGCTCCAGGCGCCATCGGGAGCCGTCAGGCCGCTGTCCCACCACCATTGGCCGCCTGGCCAGTGATAGCCGAGGCGGTTACTGCCAGGCAGGAAATTGAACCCGGCCGTGGCGCCATCATGCATGAAAATGGCACTGTACTCGGGCTGGATGCCATCAGGTTTTATCCAAGCCGTGAAGGTCAGGGTATTGGTAGTCACGTTGAGCGCGGGCAAGGCGACATAATCTTCCGAATTGTTGCCGCCTATGGCCACTGCCGAGCCGGGAATGGTATCGGCGCGGCAGGCATCGTTGACTTTGATGCTCAAGGATTTTGAAAAAGAACCATTAACCGTCAGCGTTGCGGTATAGGTGCCAGACGCACCAAACACAACTTTTGGATTGCGGGTGTCTGCGGCGCTGGCCCAGGCAGGTGCCGGACTGAAATTCCAGGCCCAGGTAGCGCCGGCGTGGTTTAGCACCGAATAATCGTCGAAATAGACCGTATCACGGGAGCAGCCCGTTTCCAGGGCACTCGCCATGGGCTGCGCGATGGTGGCAGAAGGTTCGAACAGGTCAGCCTCCCACACGCCAAAGCTCCAGCAGCCATTGCGGATTTTTCCTGTTTTATAAAATGGCTTCAACCGGTTTGTTTCAGCGGAAATCGGGAAATCCTGGCTGTAGGGCTGCCAATCGCTGTGGCTGTTGTTCCGGTAAAAAACACCCACATTGGTGCCGAGGTAAATACCGCCATCGGTGCCGTACTGCGCCATGATGTTGGCGATGCGTATGTTGTTC
>JBBRWA010000203.1:0-11248 GCA_038246345.1 Chitinophagales bacterium | reverse complement strand
CTTGAACGATACAACCGTTTGCCAGGGCGCTGCTGTATCGTTGAACGGAAACCCTCAGCCAGGGGTGGTTTACATTTGGACACCTTCGACTGGGCTCAACAACCCGAATATTGGAAATCCGTTGGCTACGCCATTGCTAACCACAACCTATCAAGTGGAGGCCACCACCATCGTTGGCGGCTGCAAAGCAACTGGTAGTGTTGTTGTAAATGTGGCCAATGCCAGCGTAAGTCTTGGCTCCGACCAGACGATTTGTTTTGGCCAATCGGCAACCCTGACAGCTGTGGTAACGGGCACCTCTGGCGGCACATTCACGTGGTCAGCAGGTATAACACAGACCACCAATAGCGTTTCCGTCAGCCCTACTGCCGATCAAGCGTACACTGTAACCTACATGTATGGCGATAACAACACTTGTTCTGCTTCCGATGCTGCGAATGTTTTCGTTGGCGACGAATTGAAGCTCAGCAATATCACAGGTCCATTGGATTCGGTTTGTGCTGGCTCACCTGTGGTGCTGAAAGTAACGGTGACCAAAGGTATTGGTACCCTTTCCTGGCTTGCTGATGGGGTTGTTATTGCTGGTCAAACAAAAGATTCCATTACCGTTATACCTTCTGGAAACGATGTGGTGTACAGCGCAGTGATTACGGATGCAGCGGGCTGCACCGCTATTTCAGATGCATTTAAGGTAAGTACGAAGAAGTGCTACAATATACCCAATGCCTTTACACCCAATGGGGATTCGGCCAATGATACATTTGGACCAATATTCTCGGGAGGCAATGCTGAAGTGGTCTACTTCTCGATTTACAACCGCTGGGGGCAAAAGGTATTTGAAGCAACACCGCAACAAAAGGAGTGGGATGGAAAGCAAGATGGCAAACCTGCATCCAGTGATGTTTATGTGTATAAGTTACAAATCCGGTTTGGCAATGGAGATGTGCTAACGGATAGTGGGGAGGTGACGCTGCTGCGGTAGAAGAAACAACCCACACAGCCAGTTCCCTCGCTGCGTAAACCATCGCTTTTCAAACCCCGCCGCATTGGCAGCTTCTGTAACAATCTCCGCATCATCGAGCAATATGCCGGAGATGAGCAGCCAGCCATCAGGTTTGAGCAGGCCAGCCATTTGTGGCAAGGTCGCCAGTATGATATGCCGGTTAATATTGGCGAATATACCATCAAAATCACGGCCCTCAACAGCGTCCAGGGTGCCGCAGCGGGTTGTTACGTTTTCTACGCCGTTGACCTGACAGTTTTCAATGGTGTTTCGGTAGGATTCTTCCTCAATGTCGACGGCTTCTACTTCGGAAGCTCCTAATTTGGAGGCTAGAATGGCCAGAATGCCTGTGCCACAACCGAAATCCAGCACTTTTGCACTGTGTAGCGGAAGTTTTTCCATGGAAGCAATGCATTGCCAGGTCGTTTCATGGTGCCCGGTGCCGAAAGCCATTTTGGGGTTGATGACTAATTCCCATTTCACCCCAGGGATTGGTTCATGAAAATCAGCCCGCACCGCACAAAAGTCATCGACGATTACCGGATGGAAGTTGGACTCCCAGATTTCGTTCCAGTTCTGGCCTGGGATGAAAGTTTTGTTCCAGGAAAACTGGAATTGTTGCTCCAATGCTTGCAGGGTAGCTTCCACAGCGGCCATATCGGCACGAGCAGGCAAGTAGGCCGCCATTCCCGTTTCGTTTTCTTCAAAGGTATCAAAGGGTGCATCGGAGAGGTAAGCTATGAGTATGGCTGCAATTTCTTGCTCGGCGAGTATGTCGTAACGGTAGTAATCCATAATTAATTTGATAATGAGATAATGGGATAATTTGATAATTGAGGCCAATGTGGTTAATTTGGTAATTGCGCTAAATTCAATACCATTTTTGCGACAATGTGCTCCGCGGCCACTCTTGTATTAGGGATTTTACCACAGTATCAAAAAAGGTCTTTTTCTAACAATTTTTGGCTTCAATAGTCTCCACACAAACGCTTAGCGCACAAAAGGAACATCTACGGTAATGACTTGGCTGTTCACCCGAATCCAAGAAGCATCCTTGATCAATTGGATGGCGGCTTCGTCGCAGCCATATCCAAGCCCGTTTATTACTTTAAAATCATCGGGTTGGTTTTTAGTATCGAGCACAAACTGGAGTCGTACGGTGCCTGTTACATTATTGGCTAAGGCTTCCGGGGTCAGGCGAGCTTTATTGCTGAGGTCGAAGCGGAAATTAGTCCAGCCATTCTTGGGCCGATTGGCCTGTGGAGGCGTGTCGGCAATTTTTGCTTTTCCTGCTTTTTTTTGCTGGTCTGCCTGGTTTTGTTGTTGGTCTGAATAAGGCGCAGGTTTCGATGCCATTTTTTTCTTAGCAAAGCTTATTTCCTCGTTCGCGCGTTCTGCTGGTGGGGCAGCATTGGTCGTTTGTTGCAGAATTGACCCAGGTGCCTGGGGCATAGTACGGAAGGATTCACCCGATGCAATATCCCGGGACCCGTTGATATACTGGCTGTCGTCCTTTGTTTCAACAATGGGTGAGGTCGCCTCTTTTTCCATTATTTTGTCAACCGCAACAATAGAGGGGCCTGCTGGTGCGCTGCTCTGGGGTATGGATTTACTGCGTATTTCTGTCGGCGAAGGTGAGACCGGCACTATTGGCGGTGCTGGTTCATTTTGGGTATATTCCGGTGTCGGCAATTCTTTCGCCATTTGCTCCTGCTCGGTAGGGATGGGGCGGATATTGAAAAACCAAACAGCACTAAAAATCAACACCAAGGTTGCTGCTATCGCTAATATTTGAGGAAAACCTAGCCTTCTGACGGGCTGCTTGCCCCGAATGCGCTCCCGAAGGGTTTTCACCGCCAATTCATGATCAAGCGCTGAATGCTCCAACATACCTTCCAGGGCTTCTTGTCTAAACGGGTCATCAGCCGCCAAAATCCGTATCTCTTGCTCATCGGCACGCGTAAAATCGCCCGTCCGCCACTTGTGCAGCAGTTCGAGGAAACGTGTGTCTTGGTTGCTCATTTTCTTTATGGTAGACGATTTACGATTTACGGTAGACGATTTACGATTTACGGTAGACGGTGGACGGTGGACCAGCTTTTGTGCTTTATTGGTGCATTGGTTTTTCAGCACTCTTTGCAGGAGAATGCTGTTTATGGTGACATTATTTTTTCAGTACTTTCGGCAGGAAAGTGCTTTTTTTTATGAAATTAGTTTTTCAGCACCCTTAGCAGAAAAATACGGTTGATCGCAGGAACACCTATTTTGTTCGTTATCCATTCTCTCCCCAACATACCTCGCTTATACGTGCTGAAACACCATACCAAAAAGTAGTGCCAACGCTGTGCCCCGCCCACCGTCCACCGTCCACCGTCTACCGTCCACCGTCAGTCGTCCACCGTCCACCGTCAGTCGTCCACCGTCCACCGTCAGTCGTCCACCGTCTACCGTCTACCGTCCACCGTCAGTCGTCCACCGTCAAGGCATAATTTCAGATTTCTCCTTCCATTCTGAATATGCGAGCGCACTTTCCCAACCTCTTCCTGTATCATTTCCGCGATGTCTTTGTACGAATGGTCTTCGTAATAGAACCACTTTACGCAGTTGCGTTGTTGCTCGGTCAATGCATCCAAACACTTTTGCAGCGGATCACTTTTTTGCGGCAACTCATATTCAAAAGCGGCCTCAACGGCATCGTAGCGCACCATGTCTTCTGGTGCATGGTGGTCTGTGGGCTTCCGGTGGTTTTTTCGCCACTCCATCAGACAGTGGTTGCGCGCCAACACATACAGCCATCCCCTGAAGGCCAAAATTTCATGTGCCTTTACCTTGTGTGTCAACTCCTCATAGATCGCCATAACGGCATCTTCCGATTTCCCCCTGTCCTTTAGGATTTTCAAGCAAACGCCAAATACCATAGGCATATAGCGTTCGTAGAGCATCCCGAGCGCAGTTACATCATCATTATTCACGTAAGCGGCCAGCAATTGCTCGTCGCTTTTGTGTTCAGGTGTATTTGGTCGGAAGAATTGTAGCATTATGGGTTGTAAGAGAATTCGCCGCCAAATTTAGAAAGAAGGATGAAATTGGGAGAGAAAATGCACAAAATCCCTAAAAAAATGAGCCGCCCCCAAAAATGAGACGACGCATCTATCACGGTTCTTTTATGATCGAAGTGTTGTTTGCTGCCCATCGCTAACCTATTTTGAGAGACTTTTTACAAACGTGGAAATCGGGAGAAGTCATTTAAGAATAAGAGCTTTAAGGATTTGTTTGCAAATTTCTTTGCATCTTTCGCCTATCGAATTTCACCCTATCCACCATCGACATGAACAATCGCCGCAGTTTTATCCGCCAAACAGCCGCTTTGCTGGGCACTTTTGCCCTGCACCAGAACGTGGCTGCTGCATTTCCTAACCTATCTAAACCCGAGCTTCCGTCATTTGGTGCCAGTCCGCAATCAGACGACGATTTTTGGCGGCAAATTCGCCAGGCGTACAGCTCCAGCCCATCCATCATCAACCTTAACAATGGCGGTGTAAGCCCTTCTCCAAGGGCTACCATGGATGCTTTGGATTATTACAATCGGATGTGCAGCGAAGCGCCCTCCTATTATATGTGGCGCATCCTCGATCAGGACCGGGAGCCGCTGCGGGATAATTTGGCCGCATTGGCAGGTGCCAACGCCGATGAAATTGCCATCAACCGAAATGCTACAGAAGCATTAAATACCGTCATTTTCGGACTCGATTTCAAACCCGGCGACGAGGTCGTGCTTTCCAAGTACGATTACCCCAATATGATTCACGCCTGGAAACAGCGGGAAAAACGCGACGGCATCAAACTTGTCTGGGTAGATTTGGACCTGCCTTCTGTGGATGCGGAATATCTTACAAACGCCTTTGCGTCCAAATTTACCAGCAAAACCAAGCTGGTGCACATCACACATATTATCAATTGGTGCGGCCAGATATTGCCTGCGCGGCGTATTGCCGATGCGGCTCATGCTCGGGGTATTGAGGTGCTGCTGGATGCCGCACATTCTTTTGCGGTGCTGGACTATAAAATACCTGATCTGGGCTGTGATTATTTCGGCACCAGTTTGCATAAGTTTTTATGCGGCCCTTATGGCACCGGTATGCTCTGGATCAGAAAGGAAAAAATTGAGAAGGTTTGGCCATTACTTTCAGCGGGAGAACCGCAGTCTGGCGATATCCGGAAGTTTGAAAATCTGGGAACCCGGAGCTTCCCAACCGAAATGGCATTGGGCTATTCCCTTGATTTACACAACCTGATCGGCAGCGCACGCAAGCAGGAACGGCTACATTTTTTGAAAAACTACTGGATGTCGCAAATAAAAGAGGTGCCTGGTATCAAGTTCTTTACCGCACTCGACCCTAAGTGGAGTTGCGCCATTGGCAACTTCGGATTTGAGGGCCTAAAACCGGGTGAAATCGCAGATAAATTGTTCAGCAAATACAAGATACACACAGTTGCCATTGAATGGGAGAAAATTAGCGGGGTGCGCGTTACGCCAAATGTGTATACGACGACGGAAGAGTTGGATAAATTGGTGCGGGCAATTAAAGGGCTGGCGGTAGACGGTGGACGGTAGACGATTTACCGTCCACCGTCCACCGTCCACCGTGAAAAAAACTACCTTTGGCGCAAAAAACAACATGATCCACCTTACACGCCTGAAAAACACCGATTCGGGCAATTTTTTCTTGATGGCAGGCCCTTGTGCCATAGAAGGTGAACAAATGGCCTTCGACATTGCTGGACAAGTACATGAAATTTGTCAACGATTGCGCATACCCTATGTTTTTAAAGGCAGCTACAAAAAGGCTAACCGCAGCAGGCGCGATTCCTTTACGGGTATTGGTGACGAAAAAGCGCTTGACATCTTGCACCGGGTTGGCCAGCACTTTGATATTCCGGTAGTGACGGATATCCATACCGATGTTGAAGCGGCCATTGCTGCTCAATTCGTGGATGTGCTTCAAATTCCAGCTTTTCTTTGTCGCCAGACGAGCCTTTTGGTCGCGGCTGCGCAAACAGGCAAAGTCGTAAACATCAAAAAAGGGCAGTTTGTCAGCCCTGAAGCCATGCGTTTTGCGGTTGAAAAGGTGCAAGAAGAGGGTAATCCAAATGTACTGCTGACAGAGCGGGGCACCATGTTTGGCTACCAGGATTTGGTCGTCGATTATCGAGGCATTCCTGTAATGCAATCATTCGGTGTTCCCGTCGTGCTTGATTGTACGCACTCGCTCCAACAGCCGAACCAAAGTGTTGGTGTCACAGGCGGACGACCAGCCTTGATCGAAACCATCGCCAAGGCTGGTATTGCGGTGGGTGCCGATGGCCTTTTTATAGAGACACATCCCAAACCTTCCGAAGCTAAATCAGATGGTGCCAACATGCTGCCTTTAGAAAAGTTAGAAGGCTTGTTGGAGCGGTTGGTTAGGATCAGGGAGGCATTGAAATCATAAAAATCAGACCCAACTGGGCAGCGTTGTAAAGCGCCGCCCAGTTGTTTTTGGAGAAAAATTGCCTGATTTAGCGTTCTTTGAAAGAAATTAATAATAAATAAATACCCTATTTTATCTTGAAACAGGCTCTTTTTGCCTGTTTTTGACGATAATTTGGTCAATTAACGGCTTATAAAAATCAAATTGTAAATAGGCTTAGTGGTAATTGTAACTCATACACTATTTTTACCGCTCAGAAAATTCGCCTCTGCATGGTAGCATACTCCGGATTGGGCTGCAAAAATATTTTTTGCGCAGCACACGCCAATTTTCAAACAACCCGCATCTTGCTTATAAACCAAGTCGGGAATTGGAAAATCCGGCACCCTATGCTGTCCTCTGTAAGAGGTTTTTGTCAAACTAAATCATTCATTCACTAAAAATTTTCAACGCAGTATGACAGCAGCAAAACCTACACAAGCACAACAAAAAGGAGGCTTAGCAGCCATTTTTCCTTATGTTATTATTCCTGTTTTGTATGGAGTGGCCCTATTAATTTTCAGTAAAGTATTTGGTGCATCCCATAACTTCGTTGATGGCGATAATGCCAAAGACCCGCTTCCAGGAAACTACCTTGGTACCATCTATAAAGGCGGATTTGTCGTACCGCTTTTGATGACCTTGTTCTTTACAGTGATCGTATTTACGATCGAGCGTTTTATCACGCTGGGCCAAGCAAAAGGCTCTGGTAATATTGACACCTTCGTTCGCGGCATCAAAGGATTCCTCGACCGCAACGACATCAACGGTGCAATTGCCGCTTGCGACAAACAAAAAGGCGCAGTAGCCAACGTTGTACGCGCAGGTTTGGGCAAGTATGCCGAAATGTCGACAATGACTGGAATGGAGAAAGATGAGAAAGTGATTGCCATTCAAAAAGAAGTAGAAGAAGCAACTACGCTGGAGCTGCCGATGTTGGAGAAAAACCTCAACATCCTGGCGACCATCGCTTCTGTTGCGACGCTTCTTGGACTGTTTGGTACCGTACTGGGTATGGTACGTGCCTTTGCATCACTTGCAACGGCAGGCGCACCAGACTCAACGGCACTGGCAACAGGTATCTCCGAGGCACTTATCAATACAGCCCTGGGTATCGGTACCTCTATGTTTGCGATCATATTCTACAACTTCTTCACCAGCCGTATCGACAACATGACGTACCGCATTGACGAAGCAGGATATAGCCTCACACAGACTTTTGCTTCGAAAGGGCACTGATTGCAATAAATGATGGGTGATTATTGAACCTAATGTTCAAGAAACATTCATCGCTCATATTTCATCATTCATAATTAAAGAAATATGCCAAAGCATAAACCAAAACGAGGCGCGCCGACCATCGACATGACAGCGATGACAGATGTCGCATTCTTGTTGCTTACCTTCTTCATGCTCACAGCAAAGGCCAAGCCACAGGAAACCGTGATCGTGGATACGCCTTCGTCCATTTCTGAGACAAAACTGCCGGAAGCAGGCACTTTGACGATTCTGGTGAGTAAGGAAGGAAAGATTTACCTTGATATGACAGGGTCACATACCCGGATGGCTTTGATCGAGGACTTCAACAATACTTACAATCTTGGATTGGACGATAAGGAAAGGCTTAAGTTTGCCAACCTTGGCAGCTTCGGCGTTCCACGCAGCCGTCTAAAGCAATATATTGACACAGAACCCGCCGAACGCGCTGCATTTCAAACCAATGGGATCCCTATAGATACAGCCGATGTCAATAAAAGTGAATTGGCCGATTGGATACACAATGCCCGTCTTACCCAATTCCGTATGAAGCAGGAAGGCACGGTAAAGGACGAGTATGTTATCGTTGTCAAGGCTGACAAAGACACACCATACCCGGCCATTCAAAAAGTGATCAACACGCTGACGGATATCAACGTCAACAAGTTCAACTTGATCACCAGTATGGAAGGTGGCAAAGAGTAAGCGGAAACTAAACAAACTGAGATTGGAGCTTGAGTTGTTCAAAGACATACAAAAATTTCAATCTATTTCATCACTAAAAAAAGCAACAGCGATATGTCTGAAATAGCACAAGACGGTGGTGGTGGCGGTAAGAAAGGTGCGAAAGTAAGGTCCAAAAAAATGTCCACAAAAATCGACTTTACGCCGATGGTGGACTTGGGTTTCTTGCTCATTACCTTTTTCATGCTTACCACAACGCTTGCAAAACCGCAAATTATGGCTTTGGTGATGCCAGATAAAGATGTCGATAAAGAAGACATCGAGCCAGTAAAAGAATCAAAAGTACTCACACTTCTGTTGGGCTCTGACGATAAAATTTACTGGTACGAAGGTATCACTGATGCAAAACTTGATTCGACGGACTATTCTGCAGAAGGGTTGAGGCAGGTCATCTTGAACAAAATGGACAAGGTGAGAGGGCAATTTGGCGAGGATGATTACAAAAAGAAGAACAAAGAAGGTGTTGAAGAAGACCTGAAAGGTTCCTATATAAATGTGATCATCAAACCCATGCGCGATGCCCGTTACAAAAACCTCGTAGATGCGCTCGATGAAATGGCAATTACCAAAGTTCGTTACTACGTGATCCTCGACGTGTCAGACCTGGAGCGGGAGTTTATCAAAAACCCAGCAGGCGGCCTGAAATTCAGCGCCGAAGCACAGTTGGACGCAGCCACGAAGTAGTACGAACCCTAATTGCAACGTTTTTAACATTAAAAATTTTTTAACCATGGCAGACGAAAAAGGTAAAGCCTTTCAAGGAGATATGCTCGACATCATCTTTGCCGATCGGAACAAAGCGTACGGTGCCTACATGTTGCGGCGCGCCTATACTATGTATTTGGTCCGCGCTTTGGGCATTGGCTTGATGCTGATTCTTCTTTTTGTAGCGATTCCTTACATCAGGAGCGCTATTGGGGGCCTTATTCCTAAAGAGAAACCGATCGACGTAATCGCCGAACTCGGTCCTCCGCCGGATATCGACCCTAATAACCCGCCTCCGCCGCCACCACCACCACCGCCAACACCGCCACCGCCAACGCGCTCGACGGTTAAGTTCGTTCCACCCGTCATTAAAAAAGACGAGGAAGTGGTAGAAGAGGTGGAGAAAAAGGCAATAGAGGAGCTTATCCTGGAAGATAAGGACGTAGGTAAAGAGGATAAAAAGGGTACCGATGATGCACCACCATCTATTATCAAAAACCCCGATTTAGGGATTATTGAAGAACCTAAAGTTGTGGAAGAAAAGACTTTTGAAATGTTCGACATTCAAAAGCCGCCAAGCTTCCCAGGTGGTGAAGCAGAGTTGTTCAAGTTTCTTTCTAAGAACATTGACTACCCTGCACTGGCAAAGGAAAACAACATCTCTGGCGTTGTGCCGCTCACTTTTGTGGTAGGCAAAGACGGCGTTGTACGAGACGTTCAGATCCTGCGTGATATTGGCGGCGGTTGCGGCAAAGAAGCCGTACGCGTTGTCAGCAGCATGCCCAAATGGTCGCCCGGTGAGGCCAATGGCCACCCTGTAAAGGTGCGGTACACGCTCCCGGTTCGATTTAAATTGGAGTAGCAAGTTTTGTTACTGATTATTTTCTGAACATGAGTCGTTCCATATTTTGGGACGGCTCATGTTTTTTTTAGGGTTGCGGCATCAACTCAAAGGGATGCGCTTCAGACCTGCAAAGTAGTGGCGTTGATGCCAAACCAATTCGCGTTTCTTCCCCGAGCGTTGCGTGCCATTCCAAGAGCAGCGTGTCATTCCGAGCGAAGCGAGGAACCTGATAATTGGCATCGTTATTCCCCAGGTTCCTCGCTTCGCTCGGAATGACACGATGTGTTTGGTATTTGAATAGTGCATCATTGGCCATCAATCTACAATTTCAGCAATCGCCCCCATTGAACGATCTTTCCGTTTTCCTTCAATATTATCGAATAAACAGCACTTTCAAATTGTTTAAGCGATAGGTCAATGGTCTGTTGCCCAGTTGAAATTTCTTTCCTGACAAGTGTTTCGCCATTGGTATTTACGAGTTCCACTATATTTGCAGTAATGTATTCAGGCACACGCACTTGTACCCAATCTATTGTTGGGTTTGGATAGATAACCAAATTGGCTGGCATGCCAGTTATTACAGTGCCTGTAAGCTGCAATACTTCAAACTCCCATACTTTTACACAATTGTTCCCGTCTGTAATACTCAATGCATAGGTGCCGGGCGACAAGTTGTTGATTTCTGCCTGTGTGCTTCCGGTACTCCATTCTAACTGATAAGGCACAACCCCTCCCGAAACAGTTGAAGCAATAATGCTACCATTTGGTTGCTGGCTATTGTTGCTGTGTGCAAGCATCGCCTCCAAATGCAAGGAATCCGGCTGTAGAATATCCACAGAAAACGTATCGGCGCATAAGCCACTGTCTTGTATCCTAAGACTGTAGTTGCCTGCATAAAGGCCCGTAATGATACTATCGGTCAGGTTGTTTCCCAAGGAGTAGGAATATGGCCCGATACCACCTTCGGCGAATGCCATAACCGTGCCTTCTGGCTCACCAAAGCAAGGGATATCCTGAGATTCAAAACCCGTACGAAAACGCGGCGTTTCATAAGCGCCAATATCTGGAAGGCCATCTGTCCAGCGCGATTTGCCAGCCAGGTCATATTGCAAGCCAAAGCGTGCCGTCCAGGCACTATCACCCTGGTTCAGCAGCGGTGAGCAGCCACGCAAGCGGAAATCCCCG